>JAIYDQ010000192.1 GCA_027487375.1 Planctomycetaceae bacterium | reverse complement strand
GCGAGCGCACCGATACACCCAGGTGCACTGGGCGTGCCGGGGAAAACAGCCATTTGGTTTCCGTCAATAGCTGCCCGTTCTAGTTTGCAGCCGAAAACAGTTTCGTAAAAGCCTACTGCCCGCTCAAGGTCGGTAACGGGAATTTCAAAATAGGTTAGTGGATTCTCTGGATTCAATTTTTCTCTCGGATTGATGTTGTCGCAACCACAGGTCAGACCGACCATGATTGCGATCATAATGTATGTTGTTGCCATTTGCTTCATTTTTCGCGGCGATCTTTTGATACTTGTAACGGGATCAACGGAGACTGTGACTAAGAATAGAACCTGCCATCTTCGATACGAATAATCCGAACGGCGATGTCAAATATGCGACTGTTGTACGTGCGCGAACCAACCGGGTCATGGGAGAGTGTTCCTGATTTCGACAATGGGAGCTCTCGAGGATGCCGCTGGTGTGCTGAAGGTCTGGTAGCGAAGTGCTTGATCGGGGGCTGAATCCGACAATAGACTTGCCGTGATATTGATGCTTAACGCAAGAATTGTCGTGTTGAAGAAGAAGGCCAAGATGCAATGCGCCAGGCAAAGCCTTCGCATGGGACGAGACGTAATCGAAACGTCGGCTGTTTGGCAAGCCACACCGATAACGAATGAAAAGTAAACAAAGTCGCCATACGCGGGTCGTTGTCCGCCAGGAAATCGAAGCCCGCCTCGATCTTCCACTTCTAGCTCCAGTTCGCTTTCTCGTTCGAGAAAATACTCGTGGGCGTAGTGCTGAGCGAAGACAAAATGAATAAAAGTCCAAGCACTGATATTCGTTAATACGGCGAGCGACAAATGCAAAAATCTTATTTCTCCATCGGTTTGACGGGCCGTATTGAGCTGGCTAACTATCGCCGCTAAAGCCATTATCGCAGCAAAAATTTCGATAAAAAGAAAAACGAATCTGCTTTCGTCAACTTCTTCCGCCCGCTCTTTGATCGACGTTTCGTTCGCGTCAACCATGACTCGAACGACCAAGAAGACGTACAGCAAAATCGCCAGATTCCAAGCGATCAACACTCGAGTTGCCACGTGCCATTCATAAGGCATCAACACGTAACAGAAAACTGCAAGCGAAACCGCATAGAGCAACCGTGCTCGCGCATACAAGTGCCCCAGCCAGCGACGCAGGAACCCCAACTCTTTGGCTTCCATCCAACCTCCAATCAATAAATCTCAACATCTCGTGCCAGTATCAGACGCTAATCCATCCCGACCGTGACTGATGGGAAAGTCCTTTCTGTCGATGCGGATGGCTTGTTTTATCTGCAGTCAGCCATAGCCCAGACTGTGGAACTGCAGTAAAAGCCATTCATCGTGGTTTAATGTTGTCCCAGTATTCGGATCAAGAAGCAACCACTGGTGGCAAGGGCGACTGAGTTGCAAATGCCATTGGAGCAGGATGCAGCCTGCGATCACAGAATCGTGTCAACAACGATTCGCGGGGCTCGCAGGACCAATCGAGAGACAGAGGGGATCAATGAGAGCCCACAGTTAACCATCGACCTTGAAGACCTTTGTCGCTTTTTTTCGAGCGAACCAAACAATGTCTGTCCTGTGTTGCGTCTACTTTATTGCCTTTAACAAACCTCCCCTTTTCATTCGTTGCGTTATCCTGTTTTGATCGCTACTTCAATTGTCGCCTTATAAGCTCGCTTGCAGCTTTATCTAACGCCATCGCTGCGTTTTGCTGTCCTGAATTAGTTGCGACGATGACCGCAAAATCTTTCTGTGGAGCGAGCCAGCACACACAATAATTGACCGTATTGCTACCGCTATGTGTCCAAGCCTTACCGCCAGCCCATGATCGTTCGACAACGCCCCAACCGAGTGCATATTCCGAGTCTACCGGCGGCGTATGAAGCTGCGTCCAAATCTCTTTAGCCATCAACGAATTATCGGGCTTGAGATGCAATGCAATGAACTTGGCCCAATCTTCGATGGAGGCATGCACCGTCCCAGCAGGCCCAATCGATGGGGCGTTATCCAGTTGCACTGGCTTCAAGGCACCAAGGCCCAACCAAGTCGGCTGATGTCCCCAAGGCTGATCGACTTGGCCAAGTGTGCCTGGGATTCCAAAGCCAACCTGCTTCATCCCCAGCGGTTGAAACAGCTTCTCATGCATAAGCGACTCCCATGGCATGCCCATCTTCGTTTCGGCAATCAGACCCGCGAGCGCGTAGCCAACGTTCGAGTAAAGGAACTTGCTGCCTGGTTCGTTCGAAACCGAAACCTTGATCATTCTACGAAGTAGCTCGTGTCGCTGTTCTCCAAGAGAACGGTCTTTGCCTAACGACCACCAAGCTCCGTTGGCTGGCAATCCGCTTCGATGTGTCAATAAATGCATCAGGGTGATTTTGCGAAAGGCATCATCCATCTGCTCCGCATCCTCGGGAAAAACTTCTGCAAGAGTTGTGTCCCAAGACAGCTTACCTTCGTGAACTAAAATTCCGATCAAAGTCGCAGTCATCGCCTTGGTACACGAACCTAAGTGCCAAAGATCGCTTTCGGTTACCTTCGTGTCGTCACCTGTTTTTCGATATCCAACTGCCGCCAATTCCTTGATGCCGTTAGAAGTAACGATTCCTGCAGCAAGCCCAGGAAGCTTGTATTCGACACGGATCGCTTCAAGAATTTCGCTCACTGGCTTTGTCGAAAGTGTTTCCTCAGTCGCGTGATCTTCGGCGAGTACATTACTCAGCAAAAGATTGAACGCCACCAGGAGCGCGAGAGTCGATATCAATCTTGGCATTTGCAATCCGAAAAGAAAATGGGAAAGGCATCGTAAAGGACACATGCATCACACATTAAAACAAAAATTTTCTGAAGACGAACATGAACATAGGAATAAGTCCGATTCCAAATGCAATGCAAACTACGCCAACAATTTTAGCATCACGTCCTGTTAGCACCGTATCCTTTGAAAACTGCAATCCGGAAGGTGTGAAGCCTTTTATACCGATAACGAACAAAAGTATCGAAAGTACAATCAGCACAATCCAAATCATCGAAAAACGCCTTTGAGCAGAGAAATCGTAAGAATCGATCAGCGACAGAATTTGCAAGTCACCTTAACTAAGCATAAGGTAAGCCGCTGTCGAAGTATAATGATATCAACTTGGCGCAACAGGGACTTTAGTGAGTATTGACAAAACCATCTCAACGTCCGAGTTTGATGGAAAGACAGGGTATAAGCAATCAGTAATGATGCCGTCCCGACAAATGAGTGTAGCACGCTTGAGTAACACCATCGCATCCACTGAAAAAGTAGGTAGCGAGAGTGCCGTCGCGAACTCTAATTGAGCATCCGATAACAAAGAGTAAGGAAGCGACAGGCGCTGTTTGGCTTCGAACTGATCTTCGGGTGACTGGGTGCTAATTCCGTACAAGGTTATTGAATGGTCGTTAAAGCGAGGCGCGTTGTCACGGTACGTGCACGCTTGCGGAGTACATCCCCGTGCACCTGGAATGTCGTCCCATCCGGTTGGCAGCAATCGGTCGGGTCGCCCAGTCATGGGATAGAGGAAAAGCACGCACACTCCGGTCAAACGAGACATCCGGACATGCTTTCCCGACGCAGAATCAATCAACGAAACATCAGGAAGAGCTAGACCGACGAGATGGTCGCACGCGCCGTCAGCCACTGGTGCAGGAAGATTCGGTGGCACTTGGGTAAAATCTTGCATCGAAGCCTATCCTACGGCAATCTGACTAGCTGCACCTACTTGAGAATTGCTCTAGTAATTCAGAATTGTCGAATCAATTGCGAAGTCTTGTCCGATTTCGTGAGCATAAAACAGACGTGAGAGTTTGTCAGCAACAACCATTAAGTAAGCGCGACGAAAGTTATCTTCCGTTGTTTCTGTTGCGGATTGGCCGGCCATCACAGGGTAAGTGTATTGCGGTAAGTTTTTCGTGAAGACAGTTTTACCAGCTTTCACATCAGTGACGGTACATATAATGTCAGACTTGCCTTGATAGAGTGTTTGACCATCTTTGAGCCGCAGTCCCTTTACATCAGCAGAAACGACATAGTCGGCTTGCACCCCTTTCCCAATCGAGTTGAGGTTGTTGTCGCCTGGTGTTCGATGGTTCAACCATTGGTCCACGTCTTCTTGGGAAACAAATGTCGATTTTGGCAAATGCTTAGTAAGAATGCCTCGCATGTTCCCAGCCAACCGAATCGAAGTCTCATCGCCGCAAATACCTGACTCGGTACTAGCAACGACTGCAACCCGCTTACCCTCCAAGCCCTTGAACTCGGCGGGAACAGGCGGCCCGTTGAAAACGCCGATAATGTTAGCGAGGTACTGAGCACAACCAGTCGTAGATGCAAGCCCAGCTACAAGGAAGAGCAAGCACGTTAATCGCTTGAGATTGCTGCCTGAACATGATTGGACTGCAGTGGACATGTAACGCATTCCTTGGCTTGAAACAGAACTTCTGAGGCTGTTGAAATAGCTTCCAAGTCATCTTTCTGGCAATAGCACTTTTGATCTCACGATTGTTTCATCGGGTTCGCCCCCGACGTTGCTTTGCGGATAGAGAAATGCTAATAGAGTTTTATCGCAATTGAACTCTGTAGTTCGGACCCGTAGCAGATGTCGCGAGAAATCTGTGGACCTCCGATTTTGCTATGGTTTTTAGCTACGTCGGAATTCTTACGAATTCCGCTACCTCGAAGGAAAACGGTGCTGAAGCACCAGAATCTTTCGCGGTACGAGCCTGTTGTGGCCCCAGGAACTCCGGTCGATGCACGAATCGTTCAAGCCAAGCTGCAAAAAAAGAGCTTTAAAAAGTGCTGCGGTCTTGGTGATTCTCATCTCGAGCAACTTTTCTAATGGTTGCGTACGGAATCACTACAAATATGGACTGGGAGATCATTTCGAGCCAAATACAAGCGAGCTGCCCAATCATATTACAACCGGAGGCGAACACCCAAGACTGGATCGCATGGAGCGAGTCGTCCAATATCCTATCAAGGCGTTCAAGAAGTGGTTTCGAGATCCGAAAAAGCCCGAGGACGATCCTGCTGTACTCCAGGAGCAGACGCTACGAGTCGCCCAGCAATATCTCATGAAGAACGAACTTCAAGACGTTTATATTGACATTCGGCAGTACGATCCAAAGACTCAGTGGGCTCGTATTAAAGCCAACCCGAGAATTTCTCCTTTTTGGAAGTACACTGGCGGAGCGTTAAACGTCGCGACCTACTCGATTTTTCCAGGCCGTGTCTTTCACTTCGACTCGTACGATCCCTTTAGCAACACACTGTCGATCAACTCCGCGAATCCGAACTCTTCGCTTTATCAAGCGGGTTTATCGAAGGATTATCGAAGTCAGTATCTGCAAGGAACCTACGCGGTCCTTCAAAAGGCTCCTTTTGTTCCAATTGTACAAAACGCTAATGTGACTTCCGACGTGTTAACTTATGCGCGAGTGCACGATCTGTGGGAATTCGAAAAAGAACTTTATCCAACCGCTTATGCAAATCTGGCTTCTTCGATCGTCTCCGAAGGCTTTCTATTTGTTCCGCGTTCCATTGGACTTCCGTTTTACACAGCTCCTCTTGCCAGCATGGCCGCAGGTGCTGTCGGGGGAGCCTCGGGGATGGTTGTTGCCAAGCAGCAAGAGCCCTATGTATTGATGGCTCGGGAACGCAACAAAACCGAAGGTGTCTCAAGCCTCTTTCGCTAGCCTTACGATTGTTTGTTTTTTTCTGCGACATATGCGTCTCTCCGCGTTTCAATAAGTCTTTTGACTTCTCATGCTGCCAAGTCGGATAATGTGCCAATGACTTGAGGCCCGATGAGTGGCAAATCGGATTGGACCGAAGACATGAAGAGTTTTATCTCTTTGCACGCTTCCTTCGCCCAAGCAAATTGGGACTTTGAGCGAACTACGAAAACGAAAAGTTTGCAATCTGCGCACTTTTCACAAAGTTTACCGACTGCGTTGCCGATAACTCTTGTATCGATCGTTCTGTCGACCGGCCTGGGGGGGCTTGGGTCGGTAGACAGGATGGTTGTGTGTTGGGGGGATCGGGATAAGAAACGACATTGCAGACTCATGCGAGTTCTGCTGCCTTATGATTGCAATGCAGCTTCGATTAGCGAGCTAACATTGCGTTCAGAGATGCAGCCGGAATTCGACTGGGGCGCTATGTCTTCCTACGCCGTCGGAAGCCCCTGTAATGAAAAACAAACTCACAAAATCGCTGGCTCTGTTGCAGATTGCTCTGGTCTCATTGACTGGATGCCATCCAACACAGCCATTCTACGTAGGTGGTTCTGGCGACCTAGCTCACTATATCGATACGGCTCAACGTATTGAATATCCTGACCTTCAATCGGAGTCGCTTCCAGAAGCCAACGAATCGATGGCTCCGTACTCAGTCGACAACCACGACTACGAGTTCCTGGATCTCACGCTAGAAGAGTGCGTCTCGTATGCCTTAGTAAACACCAAGCTCGTTCGCGCACTTCCTGGTAGCAATCAAATTGTCGGTGACATTGCCACCTCGATCTTGACTAGCCCATCGCAGCAACTGGTCACAGCGTTCGATCCAGCGATCACAGCTTCCACAGCAAACACCCAACCGCAAGTCGTCGATCAAAACGGAAACCGCGTTCTTCCTCGAGGAGCCACGCGAGCGAACCAAGTCGGCGGTATCGAAGACGCGTTGTCTGAGTTTGATGCTCAGTTCAGCAGCTTCGTCGGTTACAACACAACGGACCGACCACGAAACGTCGGAGCTGGAAACGTTTTCAATCCACAGTTCTTCCAAGCGAACGATGGAACGATGCAGTCTGCGATCAGCAAGCGTATCGCGACCGGCGGTGTCGTTACTGCTCGAAGCCAAACCATCTACTCTGAGAACAACATCTTCACTCAAGGCTTCGGAGCCAACGGAAACTTCGGTCGACAAACGCCTAGCGACTACACGCAAATCCTCGAAGCCCAAGTTCAACACCCGTTGATGCGTGGTCGTGGAACAATGGTCAATCGTAT
>JAIYDQ010000389.1 GCA_027487375.1 Planctomycetaceae bacterium | reverse complement strand
AGTCCATGAATCGGTGTATTGGGACTCTGTTGCTGGTCTTTGTGTTCCGCAATTTGGCATTCAAAGAGTTTCATTCTTAGTGTTCGCGTTCTCGTTCTGGTTCTCGCACTCGTACTCGTACTCGTACTCAGGTGACGACGAAGACGAAGACGTTGCTCGTGATGGAATCCGGTCGTTGGAGTGCGAGCATGAGTACCATTTCATTGATTGCAAGTACGATTTCATGCTTAGGTCTTCAAAATACCTAACATCAAAAATCTCTAGCCGAGTCCTGTAGGCTAATGACCCGAATGCGCAGAAAAATCTTAAGGCGCGGCTGTCACCGGCAGCTCAGGACTTATTAACCCCTCACCCCTCTGCTGGGTGTCGTACGGGTTCGCTCCAAGTCTTGCAGGGTTGTCAAGCCCTTTGACAAGATGGGGTGAATGCGTAAACCTGGTGAGATGTAGTGGCGGCTCGATGGAACGAGTCGCTTTTGAATTGGAATGGAGTTCTGGATTTTTGTCTCGCAAATGGAGTAACGCGACATGCGTCGTTTTGCATGTTCTCTTATTGCTTGTGGCCTCATGGTTGCAAGTTTCTCACTACCTGCATCTGCAAATCAAGGGATTGCACAAGCTAAATCGCAAAGGCAAGCTGCTGAAGGAAAAATGCGCCACGTTGGCGGTTCCATGGGAGCTGGTCGCTATGAAGGGGTTGGATTTTCTACCGTTTCAGCTGACGACGCGATTCGTCGTTGCTGCTATTGGGGCCAAAAAACGCCTGTAGAGATTGGCGTGGCTCGCGGACCTAAGGGATGGTACGCGACGGTTCTTTATCGCTAAGCCTGTAGGGCTGATTGAAATTCCTCTGCTGCCGCCCTGGGACGCTAGGCTATCCTGGGGCGGTAAGCGGTTTCTGGGAGGCTCGCGATTCAATTTTTGTAAAATTGTAAAATCGTTTGCTAGCACTTGTAAAATTTACAAGATATTGAAACCAGATTTCTTGAGTGCTCGACAGATTCTCGGTAAGAAGCCTACGTACATCGCACAAACGCCCCATATTGACGGTTTGGATGGGGGAATGCGAGAAAATATTGCGAGTTAATGCAAATCTTTAGTCTTGGCACGCTGTCTGCTCTATAGGCCCTTCGAGATTTGGTTACAGCGTACGAATGGGACGAGTGTGGTCAACGCAGCGGTTACTTCGAAACCGGCTCACCACCAATAACCTGAATCTCACCCAGCAATCGAGAGGCAACAACGCATGGATGTGTTCTGAATTCCTTTTGATTGATGCGTAAGTCAGGGAGGCACCGTGATCTTAGAAGCGTCCGACAACGGATCCATGTGATACCGCTCTCGCGACACACCCAACAATCGGGTGAGGCTCATTTTTCGCGGTAGATAGGGCTCGTGCATTATCTGTGATAGTGTACGAGCCCCTTTTTTCGATTCTTTGTACTTATATCGAGGCGATGCAACGGACTATGCTGACTGCTCTTCTGATTTTTTACGTTTGGAAAAACATTTCGACTCAACGGCTGACCCTAAGGTCTCGAGTTGCCGTTGCTTAAAGCTCTAGCCATCGTCGTTTCGCCTAGGCGGTGATTCCAATATTCCAGAAATCTTTGGCACCGTGATGAAGTCTTGCTCCAACTTGAGTGATGACCTTCATCGACATGTAGTTTGCACCTTTGGCTGCCAAAGCAGGCTCCAATCCGGACGTGATGCCATAGAGAAAAGCTCCAGCAAACATGTCGCCTGCACCAGTTAAGTCTTTGGGTTGGCAAGGACAAGCTGGAACGTGTGCGGTTTTTCCACCGAAGCGAACAAATGCACCAGCCGGTCCATCGGTTACCACTGATGATTGAACCATTGTCTCGAGAGCCTTGAAGGCATCGTCACTCGAGTTGGTTCCAGTTACTGCCATCGCCTCGGGGGCGTTGCAGAACAATAGATCGCTTTGAGCCAAAGCCTCCCTGAAAACGTCCCCGAAGACTTGAGGAATAAAAGCGTCCGAGCAAGTCAATGCGACCTTGGTTCCGGATGCTTTCGCAACTTTGATTGCTTCACGAATGGCGTGTTGTCCAGTATCCGCGTTTGCAAAAACGTAACCTTCGATAAACAGCCACTCGGATGCTGCTATGCGAGCGGCGTCGACATGTTTGGCTGCTAATTCACTGGACACGGCCAGGCTTGTACGCATCGTTCGTTCAGCGTCTGGAGTGATGATTGCGACGCAGGTCCCAGTCGTTTTTCCCACCAAGACGGGGTTGCCAAGATCAATCGACAACTGCGTGAATTCTTCGGCATAGTGCAAGCCATACCGGTCATCCCCGACGCAGCCGATGAACGCTGCTTTGCCTCCAAGTTGCGATAAGCCAATCACTGAGTTGGCAACCGAACCTCCACTTACTAATCGCAAGTCATAGCTTCCGTCATGAAACTTGGCCAACAACTCTTGCTGTTCATCCGGCGAAACCAAACGCATGGTTCCCTTTTCGAAGCCCAGTTCTTCAAACGCTTTGTTATCGACCTCCAAGAAAATGTCGACGATTGCATTACCTAGCCCACAAACATGAAACTCTCGCATCAAAACGAACTTTCTAAAAGGAAAATCAAACAGCGTTCAAAAAATGACTAGTTGGTCACTGATATTGGTGTGATAAGTTAGACAGTGCCAAGTTGAGCACGATTATCGATCGCAATCATGTTGGAGTACAGCCTTTAGGCGCCCTGCACATTGGATTTGCCAAAAGCTGCTAAAGGCTGAACTCCAGCGCAAACCTGGCACTGTCCAATTAGTCTAATCACGTTTTCATAATGGTCAGCGCCTGGTTGTGAGAAACTTCAATTGAGCCTGCGTTCAAAGAGAATCGCCCACAACACGAACCCCGTCGAGGGTGGTCGCAATCATGACCGAGTTGATACCCGAGCCTATTCCCATCAAGACTGCTCGAGAGGGCTGAGCAATCACGCCGGATTGCAGTCCGATTGCGAGGGCTGTAGGAAGAGCAACTGAGCCGGTATTTCCCAGTCGTTCGAACGTGGCAAAATCCTTTTCAATCGGAAGGCCGATGCGTTCCAGCATCATCCTGCGATGAGTCGAGCCTACTTGGTGGCATACCGTTGCATCCACGGAGTGGCGACTCCAGGGCAGTAGCGGCTCGAGCGATTGAAACGCCGCAGCGCCGGTGGCGATTCCTTGCTCTAAAAGCAACTCCGAATCGGTGTTCATAAGAGGCTGCATGCTTGAGCCCGATTGATCGGTATCGCTTTGGCAAAGCGTGTGGTTTTCGGTGTGAGCTCGCGCCACCGCGGCGTGAAAAGAACCTTGAGTGGGATACTTTTCGCGATTAACCAAAAGCCAAGCGCACGAGCCCGACCCGATCGTTAAAGATGCAAAGGCTGGTTTGATTGATTTGCGAGTAAGACTTGTGTCTTGATTGAGCTGGGCGATAGTGCTCTCGACAAGTCCTCGAGCGTTTTCAGTTCCGACCGCTAACCCCGCATCAATGACTCCAGCCTCAATCATCATCGCAATTTGCACCGCCGCATTCATGACTCCCAGGCAGGCATTGGAAACGTCGTAAACCCAAGCATCTTTCGATAACCCGAGAGCAGCGTGTACTCCGCAAGCGGTGGCTGGCTCCAAAAAATCTCGGCACACACTCGCATGGATAAGGCACCCAATCGATTCGGGTTGGATACCGGCAGCAGCGATAGCTCGTCTGCAGCTTTCAATGCTTGGGTTGGTGATGCTAGTCGAAGGAGCCCACATCCGTCGCTCACGAATTCCGCTCATCAATTCCAGTCTTCCCAGCGGTAAATTCAACCTTTGGTAGAGAGAAGACAATCGCAATTCGACCGATTCCGAGGACCAAATTTCTGGAGGTAGCACAAAGCCGATCGAGGCCAATGCCACACGGTTGAAAATCATAGCCACTATCGATCGTTAAAGTGCGTTAAAAAGACGGTAGATGCGAAAGTTTTGCTGGCGTTGCGAAGGCTTTTCATTAACCGTCCTTTACGCATCCTCTCCAACCCCGTGTGTTTTCTTCATGCAAAACACTAGATATGGTGCTAGCAAATATGAAGATTGTCAAATAGGTGTGAATTATTGCATAGGGAGGATCGGCTGATATGCTTCGTGAGTCATGTGAAACATGTGATTGATTAATGAATTATTCAATACAAAAACATGGGGCACAATGGCATCGTTTCTTGCAAGGATTGCAACAGGATTTAACGCAGCCGCGGCCGCTTCGAATGGCATTATATGAGTTCTCGTTACGAGTCCATAGCAAAGCCTTATTCATAAGTGGAAATCGTCAGCCTTGCAGGGTGTCGCATACGTTGTTTTATTATTTTCGCTCGAGGAAGGGATCTTCTCAATGTCGAAACCACTTATTGGTCTAAACGCGGATTATCGAGGGAGTCATCAAGGCGTCCCAGCTTACAGTTTTCTCGCAGCGGGCTACTTTGACAGTATTGCCGCAGCCGGTGGTATCCCAGTCATCGTCCCAATCATTGACGATGAAGATTCAGTATCAGAGCTACTAGATAGACTTGATGGTTTTGTTTTGACTGGTGGAGCTGACTTAGATCCACGTAATGATGGTTTCCATTTGCATAGTTCTATCAAGCCTATGGAAGCACGCCGTGAGCGTTTTGATCGACGGCTTGCGATGGAAATTTGCGAGCGAAAAATGCCGGTATTCGGTATTGGTGTCGGACACCAACTCCTCAACGTAGTCCAAGGAGGTGACTTGTACTACCACATTCCTATCGACGTTCCAGGAGCACTTCCCCACCGCGATAGCCAAGATCCAAATCACCGCCATTCGCTAGTGGTCGAAAGCAACTCGATACTTGGGCGTGTTTATGGCGAAGGTGAAATTCGCGTGGCAAGTCGCCATCACATGGCCGTCGCGCGTTTGGCCGATGGATTCCGATGTACAGCCAAGTGCCAAGACGGAATCATTGAAGCGTTTGAAAGCGACATCGCTAATTGGTTTGCGATGGGAACCCAGTTTCATCCCGAGTCCTCCGCTGCAAGTGCTCTCGACATCCGGATCTTCGAAGAGTTTATCGAGGGCGTTCAAGCTCAATCGGCAGAGCTCCGAATGGTTGCGTAACAGCGAGATCGTAATCGACAACTGAATGGATTCTAAAGCTATGCCTAGATTGTAATCCGGGGTTTGTACTCGTCGAAGATGTCGAAAGGCATCTGGAGACTGAAATGTTCCCATCGTTATCTAACCGTATCTGAATTTCAACGAATTCAAATGCTCCGGTTTTTGATTCTGACGATGGAAGCAAGAGTGCTGCCCCCAATTGCAATCAATCGCTATCAATTCAAGTTCAATAATCCATTTTTGAAACAAGGGAGTTTCAGAAAGTCTAAGTGTCAAAACGAAACGTAATTCATTGCTGAAATCGATAACCGGACCTCGACAATCAGCTAAGAACGATCGGGATGACACTTCTGTTACACAGTTAGTGAAAACACAAGCCTTGGGAGATGAAGCGCAGAGGATGCGCCGCCAATCCAGACGAACCGACGATTCATAGACACACTCGTTTATCGATTCGACGGTCGGTTTGAATGAGCGAATGGGCATGGACGCCCGCTTCTCCTAACGGCCTGAATGTACATCAAGATGTGGTAAAACACATGTCTTAGGTACTGGCAAGCTTTCATGAGGATGCCTTAGCGTTTCAGGCTCCAGTAACATTGATCTGGACACCTGGAAACATACTAAACGCAGTAGAATTGCGTATCTGAAAACTCGGGGCTCCCGCGTTGACTTGATCGAGTAGAGCCGAAAAAGCTTATTGCCCCTTAATGGATGCCGATCGTTTACCGAGCAAGACTGTCGCCATTAAACCAGCGAAGGCGATTGCGGTGATGATTGCACCCAGCTTCATGTTTTCATCTTGCAACTCCATGACCCGTTTCACGCGATAGTAGGGGGCAGGGTTTTTCTCTCTCAGGCCCGTTGATTGGTAGTATTGCCACGCATCCCAAGCGTCAGTCGGAGTGAAGTTGGCAAGCAGTTCGGCCCCTTCCTTGATTTCGTCTTCCACAGTGAAAGGAGTTGGCGTGAAGTATCGGATAATTCCCCATCGCGTGGTTGTGACGCCTGCGACCACGAAGACAATAAAAAAAACTGCAGTGAGAACCTTTTGAAGCGTGCTTTTCGAAGCGGTTGCCGATAGTGGTGCGCCGAGAGACTGGCTTTTCTTTTTGATTGCAGGGGAATCGCTCGTCTCTTGCGCAACGACCGGTGTAAGGTTAGCCATTCCGCGAATGGTTGGGATATCGAGAATCGCGTTGCACTTTGAGCACACGATAGTCGATCCGGCTTGACTGCGAGCTACAGGGACGGAGTGCCCACAAGAACATGGAAGTAGGTATTGCACGGTAGTTGGCTTTAGTTTGGGCTTTTCAGTGTTCTGTTCAGCGAGCGCAACTGCTCTGCCTTCAGTTGAATGGAAAGTTGAATGGATTTAACGGACTGTACCGATCTGCAAAAGAGTACGCGCTTACGTTACGCTAGCGGATACTCGGCTTCGGTAAACTTTGCTATTCCAGCTGTAGGAATCGTCGAATTCTACAGTAGAAAAGACTAGACCGAAGATGAAGCTTGGGTAAAATTATGGGAGTCATCGGAAGACAGGGTCACAGTTTCGAAGAGTTGAGTCGCTTCATCGTCCGGGAATTAAAGAATGCATACGTTATCCCTACGAGGATTTACTGCATTATCTTTCAAAAATCCTGACCGGACTAAGTGCTCTCTTTGTCAAACGGTTTATTTTTCGAATACTGCTTTTGCAGGGGTTAACTGGATGATAGTCCAAGAAACCTGATCGGAAGTAGACATTGGGCTGAGGCCGCGAGACGGAGAATAGTCAAGGCGAACCGAATTCCGCTGCATGGACGGGAGCTTTGGACTATTGTGGAGAAGAGGCAGATTTGTGTTGTAGGCCATTAGGCGTCAGTACATATTTGGCGTAACAAGCATTTTTCACACAAGCTTCGGCTCATTTGCGAAGAACATTTATTTTTCAGGGTTGATATTTGGTGCTGCGATTGGGGTTTATTCCGATTGTTTGCATCGATTCCCCACAGTAGAAGAACTTTAGGTTTCAGGAGTATAACCTTGTTTGATGGCCTGCTGGTCGATTTTGATGACGACGCCCCACGTGGCAGTAACGATTTGGATGGGCTTCACAAGTTGTCCCTCGAAGAAGAGGCGGAGGATCTTGGCGATCCCGGTCCTTCCGACGCTGCAGTTGTAGAAGAGCAGATCCAGATTGAGGCGGACGAAGATCTGCTGGCTGGCGTCGAAGAGGCTGAAACGTGGTCCGATGATCCGGTTCGTATGTACCTGACTCAAATGGGGGAAATTCCTCTATTGACCCGTCATGAGGAAATTCGTCTCGCCAAGACTATCGAAGTTACGCGCCGGCGATTTCGTACCAAGCTCCTCGAATGCGATTATGTGATTCAAATCGCCTACAAGATTTTGCGTCGCGTTCACACGGGTGAACTACCATTCGATCGCACAGTTCAAGTCTCCGTCACTGATCGGCTCGAGAAGGAGCAGATCCTTGGGCGATTGCCACACAATTTGAAGACGCTCGAGACCTTGCTCAAGAGGAATCGTCGTGACTACCGAAACGCGCTAACTCGAACTCTTCCAATCGCGAAGCGACAAGAAGCTTGGCAAGCCTTAGCACGTCGTCGACGAAAGGCCGTGCGATTGGTAGAGGAATTGGGCCTTCGGACCCAGCGAATTGAACAGCTCATCGGAACGCTTGAAAAATTCAGCCGTCGCGTTGATGAAATCACTGCCGATTTGAAGAAGCTCGATGCTCGGCACGTCGCTCCATCGCAAGTCGCACAACTCAAGCGAGAGTATCGCCAGATTTTGGTTGCGACCCAAGAAACGCCAACCAGTCTCCGCAAACGCGTTGATATGGTTCGAAAAGTCTACACGCAATATCAACGAGCTAAGAAGCAACTGAGCGAAGGAAATCTTCGGCTGGTCGTTTCAATCGCTAAGAAGTATCGCAATCGTGGACTCAGCTTCTTGGATCTCATTCAAGAAGGTAATGCTGGCTTGATGCGAGCGGTTGACAAGTTTGAATATCGTCGAGGATTCAAGTTCTGCACCTATGCGACTTGGTGGATTCGACAGGCGATCACCCGCGCTGTTGCGGACCAAAGTCGAACTATTCGAATTCCTGTTCACATGGTTGAAACCATGTCTCGAGTTCGAAACGTAGCACGACAGCTTCTGCAAGAACTGGGACGTGAGCCGACTCTCGAAGAGACTGCTAGACGAGCTGAAACAACCGTTGAAGAAGCTCGCCGTGTGCTGGCAATGAGCCGATATCCAATTTCGTTGGATCGCCCTGTTGGGAACAGTGAAGACAGCCAATTTGGCGACTTGCTTCCCGACGGAACTGCTGAAAGTCCTGCAATCGGTGCCGCTCAAGAGATGCTCCGAATTCGCATTACTCGTGTCCTGAAGTCGCTAAGCTATCGCGAACGAGAGATTATCAAGCTTCGATACGGACTTGGGGACGGCTACAGCTACACCCTGGAAGAAGTCGGGCATATCTTCAAAGTAACGCGTGAACGTATTCGACAGATCGAAGCGAAGGCGGTCCGAAAGCTTCAGCAGCCAAGCCGCTCGCAAGAGCTAGTGGGCTTCTTGGACTAGAAGCTTGCTTAAGCTGCGCTAGTATAAATAAGGCGGGACTCGAAAGAGCCCCGCCTTTTTCTTTTGACTCTTCGTGAACGGGATCAATATCTCGTTAGCAGTTCTTCGATCAGATGGTAAGCAAGGATTGCACTCGTAGCAGATGTTATAAGACATCTGAACACAGCGGCTTTTGATTTTGCTTCCACCGACTTCTGAATTCTTGCGAATTCAGCTACCCCGTTTTTAAGTTTGGCAATGCGCTAGGATTTAGCGATATCGATTCTGGGTGCTTCTGTTGGCAGGATATCTTGAGGAAGGCGCCGCGGTTGCACCGATTGGTTGTCTCCTTGAATAGCCATCGTCCGAATAGAATTGTTCTTCTACTCGCATGTTTTGATGGATTCGGTTGTTCCAATCTCGAGAAACAGAGGCAGGAATGGCTCGAGTTGATTGCCGCGTTGGCATCATGCGTCTCTGGGTAACCGGTGGTAAATCGTTTCCCGGCACGAGATCAAAGGATTCATCGTCCATTGGTAGCAGAGAATCAGAGTCTTCGGAGTTTAATCCGCGAGGTTTTTCAATTTGTTGCTCGGGTTCGTTTGGAAATTGTCCCAGAGGTTTGTCTTGCGGTTGTCGTGAACGAAGGGCAGGTGGTGGGGGAACGTCAGAGGCATCTAGAAGGTAATCGGTGCCAAGTAAATCATCGCTTGGGCTGGTAGTTGGACGATCAAAGTCGGGCGAGTCGGCTGGGATTTTTGTGGATGGTTTTTCCGTAGCTGATTCCGGCATTCGCTGGGGTTCAATCACCTCGCGATCCTCTTCCCGAGATTGCATCGGCTGGCGGGTTGCAGGTGTCGGTTCACTTCGGTGCTGCGGACCAGTTGAATACCCGGAGCTGGGTGCTTGCGGCGCCCATCCGCTTCCCTGTTGGTGTGGTATTGGATCTGGGATTGCCCGAGGTACATCCGCTTGGTGCCCCCCTGAATAAGGCGTGGAATAAGGCGACGCGTGTATTTCCTGCTGAGGGATTGTGGATGGTTGATAATGGGTTTGCGGCGCAGATGACCAGGGGAGAGGAGTCTCCGCGGGGGTTGTAAAATGCTGATAAGAAGCACCTGATGGTGGTAACACGACGTGGCTTGCTGGAGTGCTTTGTGCGCACACACCGCAGCCGGGGACGCCGCAAGCCGACTCGGAATGTTTGGTTCCAAACGGGTTTAGCTTCGAATACCAGGCTGCTGATTCTGTTGGATACTGAGCGTTTACTTTATCGCCGGAAGTTTTGAAGGCGTTGATTCCATAGCCTTTGGAGTGCTCTCTCGGGCAGTTGACGCATTCATTGTACCCGTCACCAATTCCAATTCCCCAAGCTCGTCCAAGCTGATTCCACGGCGAGAACTGAGTGCCAGGCATCTGGGCAAGCAAATTGGTAGCGAAGCAACCGCTCAGAACTGAAGCCGCGATTCCAACGCAGATACGCTTGCGAGCATCTATTTTCATCTCTTGACCCTTCCATGGGAAATTTCGATCGACTATAGATTTCTATCGGCTTCTGGTTGTGCCGTCCGCAAGCTTTGTAGCGACCTTGCGAACAACACCGTGTGCGCTACGTACCTGTCGTAACCGTTGGGTAAACTTTGCGGCTTAGGTGGAGCTTGCCATGCGTGGTTCGCATTCACTGGCGACCACATGGATGGTTACTTCTCAAGAAGCCTTATAAATCCCTGCCAGTCGCTAGGCGGCATTCTGCCATGTTGAGCAATAAAGACAGTCAAAAAATCTTTGACTCGGTCTTCGGCAGGAACTCGGTGTAACCAGTTAAAAGCCTCAGACCATTTCCCGATATGAAGAGCCTCTAGGGCATGTTCGTACGCTTCAATATGAGCATTCGTCAACACAGAGCGATCGCCCTCCGGAGGTAGCAATTCGCTTACCATCAAGGGCGTTCTCATACCGAACGGCAAGATCCTTGCAACACGTCGCACGCGAGCATCGCTCGACGGTATTTCTTTGCGAATTCGATCTGCTGTTACTTCGTCGATCAAGATCGATGCACGCAACTGTTTGGTCATGCTTTCGAGTCGTGCAGCTAAATTCACCACCGGGCCAAAGACCGTTACTTTGACTTGGTCTACCGTTCCGATGCGACCAGCAACTACCTTTCCAGTGGCGATTCCTAAGCCAGCACGAAACCCCGCTAACGGATGATCGCCGATGACGGAGGCGGCCGCGAACTCAGCCTGGATCGCCAACGCTGCGTGGGCTGCACTGACCACTGAATTCGAATCTTCGAAAGGCCAGCCCCAAAACCCCATCGCTGCATCACCATGAAAATCACCGACTACTCCATCGCGGGCCAAGATGTGATGTGTCATTACACCCAGAGCATCGCTTACTCGACGAAGCAGTTCCAGCAAGTGTTCGGCAGACTCTTCGCTTTGCTTGGAAAATCCTCGAAGGTCACAAAACAACACGGAGACGTTGGCTTCTCGAGGTGTCAGAACTGCGTCTGGATCGCGATTGGCGAGTGCTTGCCGAACAACCGGTGCAAAGAATGGCCGCAAACTATCTTGTCGCCTTTGCAGCAATCGCGTCTGCCGAAGCGAGCCCAGTGTGGTGGCGACAAGTTCGGTAAACTTCAAATCATCCTCTACGTCATCGGCCAGCGCCATCGTGGCGTCCTTTGCGGCGCTTGGCCCAAGCATCGGGCCACTGAAATCGCCAGCCACATAGATGGCCCATCCGGGGCAAGCTTCACTTCGTAGCGGCGTACAAAAAGCCCAATCGATGTTTTCTGTTTGCGTATACGATGAATCACTTCGTATGTTTGTTCGACTCCAAACATGTAACACACTTTCACCGCTTGTCAGCGACTTTCGAATCAAACCGGCGCTTGGCGAAAACTGTTGTCCAACTAGATTTCTAGAGTCCCAATGAAGAACACGAATACCTTGATCCAATTGCTGCCCGTCGGTGGACTCGGATAAGCCACCTACTTCGCGAACTGCTCCGGGACGATTCCAATCATTTTCGCCAAGCTTCGGTGACGCGACCATTTCAGACGCTTGTTCTTTTAAGTTAGTCTCGTCGTGAACAAGTAATGCATCTTCCTTAGCTTTGTTGTTATTCTGAGCAATCATCAATTTGTCTGATTGATAGCTAGGTGTACTTGCTCCACTAGTCATCGCGTTGACTGGCATTGAAGTTGGTTCAGCAACGATCGCGATGAAGGATGCTCTCGGTATGCCTTCGACTAACAAGTTCACCATACGACGAAACAATTCGTGGTCAGTACTGCTTCCTTGAATGATTTCTGGGAGCCTGCTTAGAACTTCAATACGACTGTCTGCATCGCGATACCGAGCTTGTCGCAGCTGGGATGCGGCAAAGGTATGCTCAGTGACTGCCGGAAAAGAGTCACCAGGCGCGACCAATCGAATACGTTGGTCAACCAAACTGAATGTCGTTTGGCCTATCACAAAGTGATCTCCAACGGAGACTTGAAATTGATCCTTGCGAACGCCTTTGTAGAAAATAGGATTTCGCGCGTGAAGCTTGCGAGTGACAGTAAGCAGCGTGCCGGACCACTCCATATCCGCGTGCTCTCTGGAGATGCGATCATCCCAAGGCACCGCCCAACCCAATACGGTCCGACCGATCGTAACCCGCTCGCCCGAGTCAGGCATAGGTAGTGCCCGACGCCATCGATCCCGCGAACGCGGACCCTGCGCAATCAAGTCGGGCATAGCACAAACATTCCTCTAAAAAATTACCGCAGTCGGATCTTGCTCAATTCATCAAAATACCTTGCGCAAAATTTGCGGCAAGTGTGACTGACTACGTCCGTAGCGGCACGAAAGTTCCATCATCCAGGCAGTAAGTCCGAGTAAAACCCGCGTTTTAGCCCATATTCCCCACCATGATGCGGCTTGACGCCCTTGAATTGACGAGATAAGTTTACCGCTCTTCCCGGGGAATTAGCTCAGTTGGGAGAGCGCTTGCATGGCATGCAAGAGGTCAGGGGTTCAAGTCCCCTATTCTCCATTGTGTTTTTAAGGTTTTTCGGAAAAGTGGCACCAAATGTGGCACCAAAACGAAAAACCTTTTTGTTTTGATGGCTTACGAGTGACCAAACGTGTCAGCCGGTTTTGATAGCCTCATGATGGAGATACATCATGAGAAAACCGCTCTATCGTTCCCTTGCCCCTACGTCTCCAAAAGTGCGTCACGATAAGGACGCAAACCTGAGTCATCCTTTTGTTGGCGGACGATTCCTGACGGAAATACATCACAAATCACGACTTCCATCGACGATGCGGGCTACTTCGATTCCTTCATGCGTTCGGCGAAAGAATACAATGTATCTCCCTATGCTGTATGAACGGCAGGCAGCTTCACCAAACCCCGTTCTAACTTCGCCAACATCCGGATTATCGGCTAACATTTGGCATGTCGTGCGTACCTTTATCAACCACTGCCTCGCGGCCGTTGGCTTATCGCGTGCTATGTAGTCAACAATCGCCTCGAGGTCGTCATCGGCCGCAGGCGAGTAGGTTACAAGAGACACTATATCTCTCCGCGTTCAATTCGCGAGATCCGTTTTTCTGCGCGTTCGTAGACTTGATCAGCTGAAACGCTTTGTCCAGCATCGAGTTGCCCGAAACCTAAAGCTACCGCATCTCTCAGTGTTTCCCTCGCTTGAAGCATTCTCAAGCCCTCTGCCAATACATCCTCCTCGCTTAAGAATCGACGGCCTGCGATCATTCGCTGGACGAAAGGGACTAAGTCACTAGGGATGCTCGCACTCATTATGCTTAACCTCACACGACAGGATTTTTATGGTTTGTTCGGTCTACGACTCCTAACGAAATCCGACCGAAACCAGCTTTCGAACCAAACCTCAGTCTAAGCGAAACTGATTGAATTTGACAGCTTCGCGACCTGCGCATTATTCAATCGTCTATTTCCTATGGCTTCGAGACGTCGCTATGTAACCGAATCCATCGAGTAGCAATCGGTTCCGAAGCCATGGCTCCACGCACAAAGAATTCAATTGGTATACTCGATCCTCCATCAATGAAAGCTTGGAAAGACTAGGGAAAGCAAGTTTTTTCCTTTGTTTCTCCGGGCTTTTTTCGTTTCGTTGCGAAACCTTGCTTGCCCTTATGGTGCCGCTTTTCGAGCCGCTAGTCTACGTCGGTTTCTCGATCCTTGACTTTTCACAGTCGGCTCCTGTAACGAGTAGATGGCTTCGATTGGGTAAATGGCTTTCTCGTTGCGTCACAGGAATCAGACGAATGCCATTGAAAGCTGGCAACTCCAGCCAAGCGAATTCTCGCCAACGAATCAACTGCCGAACGGTGTTCTCCGATGGCGGAGTTTCTGAAAAGAAATCTGAAACACAATATCCCCGAATGGATTCGAACCATCGACCTCAGCTTTAGGAAAGCCGCGCTCTATCCAACTGAGCTACGAGGACACTCTTGAGTTCTCATTATGCTGTCCAGGCCGGATAAGCTCAACAGGAGCTTTCAAATAGAACGTAAGGGAAATTGAACCGACTAGCGTCAACTGCTCGTAACGCTTAGCTCTTTCGGTATACAATGTTGCACGATGAGCATTTGTTTTCGAACGCCTTTCGTTCCAAGGTTGATTGCTTAAGTCTTGATGGTTGCAAAATTGAAAATCTCTATTCTCGTCCCTGCTTATAATGAAAAGGAGTCGATTCGAACCGTAATTGACCGTGTTTTTGCGCTCGGTATTGAGAATCTAGAGGTCATTGTTGTCGATGACGGATCAACCGACGGAACGAGAGAGGTGATCGAGCAGAGCGTCAAAGACTACCCTCGGCTTCGATTGTTTGTTCAACCAACCAACCGAGGAAAGACAGACGCGATCGCTCGAGCGATTCGAGAAGCCACTGGCGATATTCTGATGATCCAAGACGCCGACTTGGAATATGACCCACAGGAGATTCCTGACGTCATTCAGCCCATTCTGGATAATCAAGCAGATGTCGTTTACGGAAGCCGATTCATGGTGAAAAAGGCGGCTCGAGTCCTTTACTTCTACCACTATCTCGCAAACAAAGGGCTAACGTTTCTCTCGAATTTCCTTACTAATCGTAACATGTCCGATATCGAAACATGCTACAAGGCGTTTCGAAAGGAAGTGATTCAACCGATGAAATTGACGAGCCGCGGATTCGGTCTGGAAGTCGAAATCACGGCCATGATTTGCAAGACCAAGGCAAGAACTTACGAAGTCCCAATCTCTTATTACGGTAGGACTTATGACGAAGGAAAAAAGATTGGACTGCGCGATGGCTTCGAGGCCTTGTGGTTCATCTTCTATTACAACCTCGTCCATCCGTTTGGATCAGAAGGTAGACGCTACATTGAAGAAGTGAACCATTTGTTGGCGGAGCGTCGTACGATCCCCTAGGTATGCTTTTGTAGAACGAACGTTTCGACCTCATTTAACGATTATTCTAATTAAATCGTGGGCGGGTTTTGCCAAAGCGACGCCGAGGCTGTTCCTTCGAGTTTGCGGACTGCGTAAACTGGAGAGGTGTGTCGTTCGTGGTTTCCTCACGGTAGAAGCTTTTCAGTGATCTTCTCTTCGCATCTGAAAGTATTATCGTCGTTCTTTTCCAAGGTGCATGGCTTGCCTGGTAGGCTTTTCGTGCGCGGGTTGATCTATATTGCGTTTGCATGGATTTGTTTTGATTTATCGAGCATGTCGCTCGGGCAAGACTCGGAGAAGCCTTCTCAAGACGTCGCAGCCAAGCAATTAGAAGATGTCCCTAAAGAGTCTAAGAAGTCGAACGCGATTGAATTTCCCGATGCTTTACCTGCTACCGGAATTCGTTCCGTCTTGGGCGAACAAGCCAATCGCCCAGATGCGGTCTATCTCCGACGAGAAAACGGTGACGCCGTTTTTGTCCCGCAGCTGCGCTACGAAGAGTTTGAGCGGTACTTGAATCAACAAACGTCGCAAAGCTCCTCTGATTTACCGGTGGCTGTCTTTGAGGCAATCTCTGTGACCGGGGATATTCGGGAAGGCTTCGCTGAGCTGAAGATTGATTGTAAGGTCACGATTGCTGACGCTTCAAAAAAAGTAGTTGAAGTTGAACTAGGGCTTGGTAACTGCAATATTCAGCGGGCTCCAAAGACTGCGGGAGGCTTGAAAAGTCTCTTATATCCAACCCCCAAAGGGTCCAACACCAGTGAAGATGGGTTTACTTGGGCAATTCAGCCGGATGGATCGAATCTCTATTCAATTCAAATCGACGCGTTAGTGAAAGTCGATCGAGTAGGTCTTGATAGTTCTCTACGATTCGAGTTGCCTTCAGGGCCAACCCGAATTGAATTGAAGATTCCATCCAATGCAAATCGTCCCGCAGCCAATCTTCAATGGAGCGGCAATAGTGGAGAGGTTCTTCAAAGTACGGACCAGCCACCGTTTGTCAAAGCAAACATCACGGGACGAGGCGGCTCGGGATTGCTCACATGGAACGAAGGCTTGGAACAACCAAGCCTTGGTGTCATCGAAGCCGAAAGCGATACTCGATTCCTACTAAATCGTCAGTCGCTTCGTTGGGATGTCGCCTCGAAGATTCGCCTTCGATCGACAGGACGACGTGGTCCACAAGACATCATTTTTGAGCTGCCCGAAAATGCCGTATGGATTCCTTCGCAAACGCCAGGCTTACAAACCATGTGGACGCTGGGGAATGCTCCTTTAGTGCCTGATGAAGCCTCACTTGTGCCTGTTGGTCCCAGCAGCGGTTCGACCAATACTACTGCTACACCTTTGGGGGCCAATGCTAATCAAAAGAAGATCCCAGACGTGAATGCCACGCAGCGGAGCTTATCGAAAGGGAAGCGTCAACGGCTTTTGCTGAGACTGTCCGAGCGAGCACGCGGATTCACCGATGAGATTCCTATCGAGTGGCGTCTACCGATTTCAGATAAGTCGGAACAAGCGATTACTCTTTCTTCTCCGGTGATTCTAGACGCCCAGCGACATGAAGGTCGAATCTCGGTTCGTGTCCCGTCGGATCAGCAATTCTCCTGGGCCTCAACTAACGAATTGCAATTTCTGAATCAAGATCTGGCTCAAGACAACAACGAATACGAGTTTCGATTTGCTCGACAAGGCGGACTTCTAGAGGCTATTCTTCGAACCGATCAAGCGCAAGCTCGCCTGAAGTCTATCTACTTGGCAACGATCACTGCCGAAGAAATTCAACTCAATGGGGTATACCAGTTCACACAACCTCCGTCGTCGCTGCAAGAGTTGACGTTTGACGCGCCCGGTTGGACTTTGCATGGTCTTTCTTGGTTAGATACGGCTGATCTTATACCTGCAGATTCAGTGAAGGAGTCTGCACTTCGTGTTGTACCTGGATCGCTCAGTAATTCCGTTGCGAGCGCTTCGGGGCCTGAAAGCAAAGCGATCCGGCTCTTAGCGACGCGACCCGTTACCATCGAAAATGGAACGCCAATGTCAATTGCTTTGCCGCTCGTTCGTTGGCTGAAAAGTAATCGTGAGCAAGTGCAAGAACGCGGCGATGGCTGGTTGTATATCTCCCCTGGT
>JAIYDQ010000168.1 GCA_027487375.1 Planctomycetaceae bacterium | reverse complement strand
GAAGCGATTGTGGTGAACTCGATTCGCGTTGAGGTGCTCCCCGAGGAGGTTCATAACAATCTTGTGGGCCGTTCTCCCGAGGGAAGGTTCTCGTTGTCGCTCAAGGCGTCGGTTGTTGATGCTGAGGCGGTTGCCGTTGAACCCACTAATGCTGATGAGAAAACTGTTTCACAAAAGCCATTGTCGGAAACGCCAGTTAAGATCGCGTGGGCTCAGGCTGACCGGCAGGCTCCGAAAAAATATTCCAACGGTGCAGAGACCTTGTATCTTGAGCAACCCTGGTTGGGAGGGCTACCCAAGTTTCAAGTGCCTGCCAATGAGACATCGAAACCACACACGGCGGTGTTTCATTTCGATAAACCAGTAGAGCTTCTGCCGAATCAAACGCTGAAGATAGTTTTGAGCAGCGGCGACGTTGGGAAGGTTCGTTTGTCGTTAACGCCAATCGGACATGCTTTGGCGGGGATGCCGGCTCTTACGGATGCTTTGCGTGACGCACTGAAGACAGCTACCGAATTCAACCAAGCTGCCTGGGATAGAAGCGTTCAAGCGACACTCGTCAGTGCTTGGCACCGATCCACTGTTCCGATTGCAAAGCAACATGAGCTAAGTCGTTATTACCGAGACGAAATGCTCAAATGCAGATCAGGCAACGCGATGTCGCTGATCGCACAGTCCGTTCCTGCAGATAAAATTCCGGTCAGCAGAGTTCTTCCGCGTGGGAACTGGCAAGATGAGAGCGGTGAGATTGCGCCTCCAGCAGTGCCTCATTTTCTACCTCAGCCAAAGTCAAATCATCATGCGGGTGAACCGACGCGGCGACTCACACGACTTGATCTTGCGGATTGGATCACTTCGAACGAAAACCCGCTCACACCGCGTCATTTTGTTAACCGTACTTGGAAGCACTTTTTTGGTACGGGGTTGTCTGCAAAGCTTGACGATCTAGGAAGTCAAGGTGAATGGCCCAGCCATCCACAACTGCTTGATTGGTTGGCTGCCGAGTTTGTTCAGAGTGGCTGGGACATGCAGCATGTTATCAAGTTGATTGTTACCAGCAGAGCCTATCGACAGTCGGCTGCGATTCGAACAGATCTTTCTGAAATCGACCCGTACAATCGGTTACTTTCACAGCAGTCCCCAAGAAGATTGGAAGCCGAAGCGATTCGCGATAATGCCTTAGCGATTTCAGGATTGCTTTCGAAGGATTACATAGGTGGCCCGAGCGTTTCTCCGTATCAACCCGACGGATACTATTCGAACCTTCAATTCCCTGACCGCAAATACATCCCGGATAAGGACTACCGACAATACCGTCGCGGTGTTTATATGCACTGGCAACGTACTTTCTTGCACCCCATGCTCGTTAACTTCGATGCTCCCTCGCGAGATGAATGTACTGCGGACCGCCCTCTTTCGAATAGTCCTCAGCAAGCTTTGACGCTGCTGAACGATCCCGCCTTTGTTGAAGCGGCGATCGGGATGACGCGTCGATTGTTGGCAGAAAAGCCTGATGCATCTTTCGATGCTATACTTGACCATGCGTTTGTACTTGCACTCGCGCGAAAGCCTAGCGGGAGCGAGAAACAAGCGTTGGCAAATTTGTTTCAAACGCAACAATCCTATTATGATCAAAACCCAGAAGAGGTCCGAAAGCTCTTGTCGATTGGGCTACCGATGAGGTCGGCTGAAGGGGATTTGGCGGAACAGGCCGCATGGACACAAGTGTGTCGCGTGATACTGAATTTGCACGAAACCATCACGAGGTACTAAAGGAAATCATGCGAAGCATTCTCGAAGCGTTGCTCCGATATGGCAATTGGATCGTGGTCGCCCTGGTGATCTTTGTTGTGTATCAAGCCGTTTCGGGACCCTCTGGCGCTACAAATCATCCGAAAATTTCAGATGAACAGTTCGAAAGTGCGATCAAAAACGATTCTTTGCCTGTGATCGTTAAATTCGGTGCAACCTGGTGTCCCCCATGTCGAACGACTGATAAGGCACTCGAGGAGTTTGAGAAGCGGACTCCCGGAAAGGCGGAGATCGTAATTGTGGATATCGATGTGAATCGCGAGCTCGCCTCACGTTTTTCAGTAAGTTCGATCCCGCATTCGTTTCTCTTTTTCAGAGGCAAAATGATCGACGAACAAGTCGGTGGGATGGACGTCGATGAGATCAACAGTTGGCTCGACAAAAAGCTTATGAGCGTTTCTGCACGCAACTAAAGCAATTCAGTTATCCGCAAATATCTAATTTGTTAAGCCCAATCTTCACCTTGAGAACG
This sequence comes from Planctomycetaceae bacterium, assembly GCA_027487375.1. Taxonomy (GTDB): domain Bacteria; phylum Planctomycetota; class Planctomycetia; order Pirellulales; family Pirellulaceae; genus JAIYDQ01. The sequence continues at coordinate 16,754 of JAIYDQ010000168.1, read as the reverse complement.
GCCAAGCTCGACAAGATTCACGTAGGTATCGTCGCAGAATCGGTCCGTCATTCCCGCTAGATACTGAGCGACTGTTCGTCGAATGGTTTGGGGTGACGAGTCTTGTTGCTGGATAAACGATTGGAATCGTTTCGGGAGTCGTTGCGGATAGGCAACTAGAAGGTGGAACATCTGACGAAGTCGCGTGGCCGCCCGTTGTCGGATTTCCATGAGTCGCGGATGTCGATAGACGTTTTCAAAAAGAAACTCTTCCAGCTCTTCTTTTTCCGATTCAATCGCTGGTGACATTTTTAGCAGGATCCCAATCTCGCGAACCGCTTGCGAGTCTAGCCCTTTGAATTGATTGAGTTGGGCCTTTGAGGTTTCAAGAAAATCATCGATCTGCAAATCCAACAACGCGTGCACAATAAACTGACGTTCGTTTGTTAGATGTGGGTTGCTGGCTCCGGCGTGTTCCAAGGCGCGACGAATTATCGACAGTCGATGAAGCTGTTGAAAGCTTATGAGACCAAGCTTCAGTGCATCGTCAACATCGTGCGCGTCATACGCCATGCTGTCTGCTGCGTCGACAACTTGTACTTCCAAGGTTGGAGTCAACTCGCCTGGCTTCAACGTTTTATTCGAGCGGTGCTGCTGTCCTGCAAGAACTTCAAAGGTAAGGTTGAGGCCGGGGATCGTCGTGTGACGCTGTTCCAGTTGTTCCACGATTTCCATTGCGAACCGATTGTGAGAAAACCCACCATCGTTTTTCAAGCATTCGTCCAAAGCATCTTCGCCACAGTGTCCGAAAGGCGGATGGCCAATATCATGCACCATCGCCAGTGCTTCGATCAGGTCTTCGTTTAATTGAAGGTAACGACCAGCCGTCCGTGCGAGCGACGTGACCTCGTTGGTATGTGTTAAACGAGTTCGATGGTAGTCACCCATGTCGCCGGTGAAGACTTGCATCTTGCCGCTTAGGCGTCGAAATGCCGCGCTGTGCAAAATGCGGTCGCGGTCACGTTGAAAAGGCCCGCGATAAGGGTGCAACGGTTCGGCCGTTTTTCGTCCTACCGAGTTCATCGAATAGGTCGCGTACGAAGCCAGTAACAACTGCTCCCTAGCGTGCCAAGCGTACCGCGAACCAACCCCCTCAGACGTAGAGTTATGTATTCGCAGCGCCATCGTATCCGTTACTCCTTGTGACTTTGCCTGTCCCAGGCAAACGATCTTGATGTTCTTAAAGCTTTGTTCATGGGGATTTATTCAGAGTTACTAGATGGACATCGCCATTTTGAAACTGACAAACAATCGCAACTCTGCTGGAGTACAGCCTTTAGACGCTGAGCACCTTGGATGCTCCAGAAGCGGCTAAAGCCTGGACTTCATAGCGAAGTGGCGCTGTCCAACAAGGCATTGGTGTCCCAAGCAACTCCTCTCAACTCGCGGATAATACCAGTTTGACGTGCAGATATAAAGCGAGAACTCACGACGTTGAGCGACTATCGGCGCATAAGGACCGTGAAACCGAGCCAAAGCTAGCAATTCAATGCAGGATGAATTGAGGGTTGAAGTGGGAACGGTAATCTAGAGTTTTAGCACAACGAAATTCAAGCGTCGCGTAATTTGTACCATTTCGGCGTCGATGGAAAGTGCGTCTTATCGATCGTCGCTTGTGATGTGTAACGCTCGCCGGACTTCGAGAAGTTCTAGCTGTTTTGTGTTCGGTGGACAGTGTCGAACAACCACAAATTCGTTTTCATCTGCGGGTGTTTTCTTAGGCAATGGAGTAACGCTGAGCGTGGAAAGGCCCTTCGCATCGGTTGGAGACAAGATTCGAAAGCTTTCGCCAATCGACTCAATCGACTCACCTGGTCGCACTTGGAGAATGGTTGCTTTTGGCCAGCGGCGTTGTTGCGCGAGGGTAGTCAGAATAAGTCGCTTCGGGCCATCGACAACTGCGACCAAGTCGAATTGGTCCATGACCCGCTTTGCAATCTGCGGCCAGGTACGATTCTTAAACATGGAAAGACTACTCGCCGCGTGTGAGAAACCATGTGATTGCAGCGACGGCCAATCAAAGAGCAACTCGAGCTCACACTCGCGAGCAGCCGACTCGAGGAGAGACGGGCTACTGGTGACTTCCGCAAAGAGCGAACGACCCGTCTTTTGGAGCCGCTGATAGGCCTCGTTATACATTTTGACAGGTTGTGTCCAAGCCAGGCGGTTGTCGCTGCCAACGGATGAATCCGACGAGTTGGTAAAGAACCCACTCTTCGCTGGAAGACTATAGACTTCACGAGCCTGGTCCAGGAAAACTGCCATCTCAGCACGTTGTGTCAGAGAAGCCTGATCGTTCCATTTTATTGAACTTCCTTCTAATACCCACGATTCGTCCACGGGAGAGAAATTTGACTTTAAAAGTCGATTCCACTGCGCGAGTAGTTCTTTGGACTGGTTTTCGTCAGAAGGCAAAAAGTCATCCAGTGACCAATCGCTCGGTAACTGGTCTGAAATCAGATTGGGAACCGGAAGCAATTTCATCTGTTCCACGATAGCAACTTCATCTGGATTAAGCTCTGCCTTATCCTCGTTGTTGTCTACGGCAGCCTTCGGTGCAACAATTTGTTTGACAAATGGAACTTGCTTCGAAAGGTTTGTTAGTTCCGCTTCGACCGTTGAATTGGCTGCGTCCAAGTCGACCTTCTGCAAAACATCGACCGATGAAAAGTGAAGTAATGGAATGTCCCATCCAAGTCCTGAATTGGAAAGTTGGCCCAAGAGCAGCAGGACTTGCGAGAGTGGCTTTTGATCGACGCGCAATTTCAAGATAGGTGTCGACCTGACATTCTCCCAAGATTCGGGAACAATTGCTGCGGGATGCGTAAGGAGCCCGATGTCAACAATTCCTCCACCGCCATTGAACTCCGGAGTGGTCGGTTCGAGTGTTGCCGCGTCGGAACTAAAGCCTGTGGAACCCAATTCAAAAACAGGGGCGAATTGAGCTAAACCAGCTGGCGGGACCATGTTTACTTCTTCAACGGGCGGTTTTGCCGGCTCGGCTATCGCGCTGCGGTTTTGGGCTGACATCCCTAGTTTCAGATCTGGTGCTACCGTGTCGGGAATCAAAGGGTCGGAGGAACTGGGCGTCGTTGGGGTAATCTCGCCGGGCTCCGGTGCAACGTTTGGTTTTGCATTTGGCTCGTTTACAAGATTGTTCATCATCGATTCTTTGGCGGCGGAGTCTTTGAGCTCTTGCTCGTCGCGCTTTGAATCACTTTCCTGAGGCACCGCAGCGTTATTAGCATCCGCAATCGCCTGGCCATTTGCCACATTCTCACCCGGTTCCGGTGCAGCTACCGCGCCGGGAGCTGGATTCAAGGCGTTTTCCGCATCGGTTGAGGTAAAGCTGCGTAGAAACATCATGAACAAGACAATCGCTACGATGCTAGCTGTAAGAGCGGTTGTGCCTACCAGGAGAATCAATCGAGTCCGTGCTGTCGACGGGCTGACCCAATCCGATGTTGGCTGTAGTGGACGCGAGGCTGTGAGCCCATCGGCGATCCTGTTTCCCAAAGCGTCTGTAGCACGATGACCGATTGAATGAGTACTTAAGTCAACCGATGGGTCACTGTACGGAAGGTCTTCTAAGATAGGAGCACTAAGAAGTTCTTCAGGCAGATCCTCCCAGTCCAGAAATCCAACTCCTTCGTTTGACTGTAAGTGTTGGTCGCTGGTCAGAAGCGGGATCGATTCATTACCAGCCGAGTTCTCCTTTTTCGAGTCCTTCGACTGTTCTATTTCGTTTTTTTGCGGAACGATTGCGTCTTGAACCTTGGTTACAGCAGTCGAGTCAAAGCTGGGGGGCAGGATGGCGTTATTGCCACTAGCCCATGCTGACGGAGACGACTCTCCCGGTGCTAAAGGGACTTGAACGATACTTTGACAGCGTGGGCATACGACCGATTTGCCAAGCAACTCGGGAGTCCGAATGACAAGCTTTCCCTGGCACTGTTGGCATCGAATTCGAACTGGTTCCACCGAGAGGTATCCGACGAGAAAAAGGTGATGGGGTGATAATGGCTAGTTGGTAGTTGCTAGTTGTTGGTTGTTGGTTGTTGGTGCGGACACGGAGCTTGATCAACTGACAACTGTTAACTGCCAACTCTCCTCAATTTTAGCAGATAGCGTTCGAAAGGCTTTCGTTTCGTTCAAATTCCGTCAGGCTTTGCATGGTGACACGTGCGATTTCGTGCATTGCTTGTTCGGTGAAGAATGCTTGATGCGATGTAATCAGCACATTCGGAAAAGTCAGCAGACGCGAAAAGACATCGTCCTTCACGATGACTTGGGAGAGATCTTCAAAAAACAGGGCTCCTTCTTCCTCGTAAACGTCCAGTGCCAAAGATCCGATCTGTTTTGTTTTCAGCCCGTTAATGACGGCAGAAGTATCGACAAGTCCACCGCGACTGGTGTTAACCAACATCACTCCTGGTTTCATTTTTTGAATCGAATCATGATTAATCAAGTAGCGAGTCGATTCGTTGAGCGGGCAATGCAAAGTAACAATATCGCTTTCGCCCAGGAGTTGATCCAAGTCGCAGTAGTTGCCCAGGGCTACGCAGCTTTCCGATTGCTTCACGTCATACATTAAGACCTTACATCCAAAACCGTGAAGGATACGAACCACGTTTTGTCCGATGGTGCCAGTACCTATCACACCAACCGTTCGGCCATGTAGATCAAATCCTAAGAGACCATCGAGTCCAAAATTGTTTTCGCGGACTCGTTGATAGGCTTTATGAATTTTGCGATTCAGTGATAGGATCAGCGCAAGCGTATGTTCGGCCACGGCGTGAGGCGAATAGGCAGGAACTCTTGCGACACGAATCCCAAGTTCACGAGCTGCCGTAAGATCTAGTTGATTGAATCCTGCACAACGCAAGGCCACCAGTTTGACACCGGCTCGTTGAAGCGTTTGCAATGTCGATCGTTGCAAGTCGTCGTTGACGAACGCGCAGACAGCGGGAAATCCTTCTGCAAGCTTTGCACTGGCCGGTGAAAGTCGAGCTTCGAAGTACTCGAGTTCGTGCTGGCATTTTTTCGCGGCATCGGAAAGAAACTCTATATCGTACGGTTTGGCACTGAAGACTGCGCATCGCATCGGAGGGGGGCGGCTTTCAATTAGTTGAATGTAGGTTATGTGACAAGTTATACGTGGGAGCGATTGGTCAGTTAGATGCGGACGGGATGATCGGTCCATCCTACTGGTTTACTGCTGTGTGTGTCGTAGCAGAAATCCTAAGATCGCTCCGATGACAAGCGCGGGTGGAACCACGATAGCAACCGTCATTGCAATTGCGAGCAAGTGCGATTGTCGTGCCGGTTTCGATTGGTAGCTGCTCTTATTGCCGATTCCATGAGTCGAATCGGCGAGGAGCGGGCTCACCATACTTGGTCTACCGACAATTGTGTTTTGTGACGCTTCGAGCGAACGCCCTGTTGATTGCGAAGTATTTGCGATACTGGAGTTGCCCTCGGAGAGCCCAGCAGATTGGGATTGAATCAGCGAATCGACTCCATCATTTAAACCATCACCATTTAAACCACCGTTGTTCAAATTGCCATTTGCAGTTTGGGTGATCAGCATTTCTTGATGGGGATCAATCATCGGCGGAGGCGGTGCCATCCATGGGCCGCGAGTTAGTCGTACCGAAGTCAGTTCACGTGCGTCACCGGCCCAAGGTTCTAGTCTTGCTGCAACTTCGGCGGCTGTTTGCGTACGTTCGCGCGGATCTTTCTCCATGAGGTCGGCGATGATGTCGACGAACTCTTCGGTCAGATCGGGCTGGAATTTTCGTGGGTGCCAAGGAGTTTCGGAAAGGTGTCGACGAATCTTGGATTGTGTATCGCCGCCCGGAAAGGGGACTTTGCCGCAGATTGCATAGTAAAGTGTGCATCCGAGTGAGTAGATGTCGCTGACCGGCTGCACGAGAAGTGGCGTCCGAATTTGTTCCGGGGAAAGATAGTCGGCTGTGCCAACGATTTTTCCTGCTCTTGGATCATCGGAAAGGTCGGAGGCGAATCCCGCTAGGCCGACATCGGAGACCTTTGCGATTCCTTCGGGCGTTACGAGGATGTTGCCAGGTTTAACGTCTCGGTGAATGAGACCTTGCTCATGAGCGTGCTGGAGTCCAAGGGCGGCTTGCATGATGATCCCGGCGGCTTGCTGGATCGGCAGCGGTCCTCGGGACTTGATGAGTCTTCGAAGGTCCATTCCTGGAATGTACTCGGAAACCAGATAATGGACATTGCCGTCTTGTCCGGCGTCGTAGGCTCGGACTAGGTAAGGGCAATCCAGTTGCGCTTGCATCCTAATTTCACGGCGGAAGCTTTGCAGCGTTTCTGGCGTCGCCTTGTGAATTGGAAGTACTTTTACGGCGCATTCGCGTCCCATGACTTGGTGGACCGCTTTAAAAACCTGTCCCATACCGCCCTGACCGATCCAGTCGGTAATGATGTAGGGCCCCAGGGAGAGTTTGGTGCGTCCCGAACAAAGCTGGTCGGACTGGTAACGGGTGAGAATCGATTGCTCGACTAGCAGGTCTGCAATGAGTCGGTCTGGAAGGTTGTTTCCGAGATCTGCCGGGTACTCTACTGGGTTTCCTGGCTGGTTTGCGACCGCTGAGCCAGTCCCTTTTGAGCCGGCTCCATTTTTTCCTTCTGACTGCAAACGGTGCCGAGCCAACCTGCGTACGAAGTCTAATTGGGACGGCGTGACTAATCCGCTGGCTAAAAGCGTGTTGGAAAACGGGTTCTCGGTTGCATTCATGGAACTTACGGTATACTCGTTTAGTCGAACTGCGTTTGCGGAGCAGACGTGATTTTCAAACCACCTTATTGGAATTAGTTTACAGCGAATGGATGGCAGAGTCATTGCGATCGGCGACATTCACGGATGCGTCGACGCGTTACGGACCTTAGTAGAATCGATACAACCGACATCGGAAGACACGTTGGTGATGCTGGGCGACTACGTAGATCGTGGTCCTTATTCCAAGCAAGTCGTCGATTTTCTGATTGGCCTCCGGGAGTCTTGCAATTTGGTTTGTCTGTACGGAAACCACGAAGAGATGATGGCTGACGTGGTTGTCGATGGGAATCCACCTTACGATTGGCTGAGGTATGGCGGTGTGGACACCTTGGATTCTTACGGATTTGTTGGAGATCTCTCGGTAGTTCCTGTTTCGCATCGGGAGTTCCTCGAGGAGTTGGTCGAGTTTTACGAAACGGATTCCCACTTTTTTGTCCACGCTAACTATGATCCCGCTCTGCCCTTGGATGATCAACCAAGCGACCTTTTGCGGTGGATCAAGCTAACCGAAATCATTCCGGAACCGCACCGAAACGGGAAGGTCGCGATTGTTGGGCATACTCATCATCGAGAGGGTGAAATCTTTCAACTTCCTCACTTAATCTGCTTAGACACTTACTGCTACGGTGGAAAGTGGCTTACCGCTATGGACGTAGAAAATGGCCAAGTTTGGCAATCCGACAAAAGCGGAAATCTCCGCGAAATGATTTGAAGACGGCAGTCGATCCATGGATAAGTCTTCAAGTGAAATCGATGAAATCGCTGTGCCATTGGAAGGGCTGGATTGGCACCAATTTCGGCGGCAGTTAAACGCCGAAAAGCCCGATAGCGAAAAAAGCACCAGTGATCCATTACGGAAAATAGTGATTGGTCCTTGTAAGGGAGAATCGATGGTCGCCTCGGGTTGGCATGGAAACAACTCGATAGTTCTGGATGGCGATTTAGGAGACTACTGTTTAAGCCATTTTCATGGAGTCGAAGCCGACGTTCGGGGTAACATCGGACATTGCGGTGCTCAAGCGATTCAATCCGGTTCCATCATCATTCGAGGGCACGCCGCAGATGCACTCGCAGCCTATGGCGCCGGTGGATTGGTCGCCGTGTACGGGAACGCTGGTAAGCGAGCCGCATTGGCTCTCGACGGAGCCGACGTGCTTGTGCGTGGTTCGGTCGGTTCGCAAGCAGCCTATGCGATGCGATCAGGTTCGCTGATCATCGGAGGAACGGCCGGGCCGGAACTTGGCAAAGGCATGCTCGGTGGAGTCATCTACATTCGTGGAGAATCTGCAAGTGTTGCCGAACATCTCCATGAAGTACGGATGCGAGAACCCGATCGTATGCGGCTTGCTCTAATACTTCTCAAGGCCGGCGTGAAGTCGACCGGTCGCGAGTTTCGTGTCTTACGCCCTGATGCTTGATCAGTTCCCTTGGGGGCCTCGAGTCGTTCGCTTCCAAAACAATTCCTTCACATCAAATTCTTCACCGTCCTCTTTCACCGTTATTTTGTCACCATGCCGAATTCAAAAACTGCTCCTGATTTGAATGCGTCTTGGCAAGTCGATGTTGATTCGCACGAAAGAGCGTGCATAGCACTATCGCAATCAGATTGCCACGAATTTCTCAGGCAACATTCTCTTTGGATTCAATGCGATGAAGATTTCGCAGCAACGCAACGCAAGTTGAATCCACATGCGGGTGAATTGGCTTGGATGATTCCATGCGAGAATGCAAGCAAGGGGGAACCTGATTCACCAACTAGTTCGGCGACCGATTACGGTGCTGGAGTTCAGATTGCCCCAGTCGCTTATAACGCGATGCCTTCTGCTACAACTCTTTCAAGCTATGCGGCTATCGAACTGGCTTGCTATGAATCTAATGCATTCGAGGATGAACAAGCAGGCGATGAACCGAGTCTTGAGCGACTACGGATTCATTGGCCGCTGGATGTGGAGACTCCATCTCAAATGTCGGCAAAGATCGAAGTTGTTCGAACTCTTACGGAACCCAATAAGCCGGTGGGGGTGGCTATTCCGCTCATCAGTGTTAGCGATGAGTTTTTCGAATCACTTCGCTGGCTACTCGACTGCCGTGTGGATTGGATTCATTGGATCCTTCCCGCAGCGTGCTTGGGTGACGATCACCAAGCGATTGAATACCTTGTAAATGATCCGTTTTCGGCACTGGAATCGATCCAGAAATGGCTAGCGAAATCTACGGCAAAGGGTTCAAAGACGCCAGCCATTGTTATTGAGTATCCTTGGACAAGTGGATATCAGGCTGCGGAATTGATTCGTAAAGGCGCAAACTCTGTGGTTTTGCCAGCTTGTTCAAAGGTCATTCAAGAAGCAAAGCAGCAAACGAAATCGACTCGCGACTTGCCCTTTGCAAGTAGTTTTCTAGGTGCAACACTTGGTTATACACCGAGTTCCTACTTGCCATCTTTGTCCCAAGTAGCCAGCCAACCTCAAGCTAATGCTAGACAAGCCTTGGAAGTCTTCTATCGTCAATTTAAATCATTTTTAGCTTGGTCTGAGCGATGAACCGCAGGGCGTATACTCCTTTTGGATTGAAGCCAAGGATAAACTGCTCGGGAAACGACGAGGGCTGAATGCAGCCCCCCAAGCGGTTCGATTGTTTAAGTGCGATGGATCGATCTTGGAATTGTTCAACGACCACAACAGCAGAGTCCATTCATGTTTACTACTGATTCCAAAAAGCGATACGCGATCATCGGAGCCGGCGCATTGGGAGGCTACTATGGTGGTTTGTTGGCTAGGTCGGGACTCGATGTTCACCTTCTGACTCGCTCAGACACCGACCATATCAAATTGCATGGGCTTCGAGTCGATTCGATTCATGGCGATTTTGTGGTGAGTCCTGCTCAAGCTTATTCGAACGTCCTCTCGATGCCCAAGTGTGATGTGATCATCATCGCACTCAAGAGTACGCAGAATCATTTGATTCGCGATCTGATATCGCCTCTTCTAAAGCCGGATTCGGTTGTATTAGTACTTCAAAACGGCCTTCATGTTGAATCGGATTCGGAAGCGATCGCTGGGCCCGGACACGTAATGGGAGGCTGTTGTTTCTTGTGTAGCAACAAAGTTGGCCCCGGGCATATTCGACATATGGACTACGGGCACATAGCGATGGGAGCTTACCTCGGCGAAGATGGAAATTCCCCGACTGTTAGGCAATCGATTCAGAACGAGATTCACCAGGACTTTCTCAACGCGGGTATTCGCACCGAACTGGTCGAAGATCTTCAGTACTCAAGATGGAAAAAGCTCATGTGGAACATTCCCTTTAACGGGTTGAGCGTTGCGATGAATGCTCCTACCGATAAAGTCATGACAAGTCCCACAGCGCGCCAGTTAGCCATTGATTTGATGGTTGAAACCCAAGCGTCTGCAAAAGCCTGCGGCATCGACATTGCTGACAAAGAGATCGAGCAGATGATTGCCTACACAGATTCGATGGTGCCCTACGACAGCAGTATGCGGCTGGACTTTTTAGCAGGTCGGACCATGGAGATCGAAGCCATTGTGGGGCGTCCTTTGCGAGAAGCCAAACGATTTGGCTACGTTCCAAAGAAGATCGAAATGCTTTACCAACAGTTGTGCTACTTGCAAAAGTAACAGCAAGTTTCAATCTGCGAGTTTGTTGATACTTACGGCTGAAACGATCAACGACGCAACCAAATCACTAATGTCCAACGCGACCTAGGACTACCGCAGCAACGGTTTTAAACATCAGTTTCAAATCGTTTTTCATGCTGCGAGTGGTAGCGTATCGAATGTCCATTCGCATCCAATCGTCAAACGAGATTTTCCTGCTTTTGGAGATTTGCCAGGAACAAGTGATTCCCGGTTTCGTGTCCAGACGTCGGCGTTGCCATTGCTCGCACAGAGCATCTTCGTCGACCGGCAACGGACGTGGGCCAACGATCGACATTTCGCCGATCAGTACGTTCCACAACTGCGGTAACTCATCTAGCCCGGTGGACCTGAGGAAGTTTCCTACGCGAGTCACTCGTGGGTCGTTTTTGATTTTGAACGCGGGACCATCTCGCTCGTTCATCTCCCGCAGTTTGTCCTTCAACTCGTCCGCATCGACGACCATTGTCCGTAGTTTCATGATGCGGAAAGGGCGGTTGTTTTGGCCGGTTCTCCACTGACGAAAGAAAACGGGGCCCTTGGATGTCGCTTTAATCGCGATGGCTGTTGCCAGAAGAAACGGTGCGGCAACAACCAACCCGCTTGCAGCGCATGCTATGTCCATCGATCGCTTCCATCTTGGAAACGGCTTGGCAATCATGTGGAGCGAACTAGGGTGCTGACCAACCAAGAAAGATCTCGTAGTCGCTCCCGAATTGATCGACTTAGTCGGGTCTTCGAAATGCTTGATGGCTACTGCGTCTTCGCATCCTTCGTCATAACGCAGCATCTTGCCTCGATCCGAAGAATCTTGAGAGTCAAATTGCCCTTCGACCGATTCAGGATAGACATGGATTTCCGCCTCGAAGTAGATTTGCTCGAACGCGGCTAATTTAGCAAGCGACTCGACAACAGCGACTGCTCCGTCGTAATCCGTTTGTGGGAGAATAATCACAATGGAACCGTCGCGGTTGACCCCACGCTCATCCGTCAAACGCAGTCTTGTCGCAAGTATGCGTTCCATTTCCGCAAGTTTGCCAGCGTCCACTCCGCCTTTAATCAGCAATCTCAGCGATACAACGGAAAATGAAAATCCGTAGCGATCGGATCTTTGTCGTTCTTTGGTGATAGCAAGACTCAGTCCGTGCCGATCCAAGAAGACTGAATGCTCAGCCGCAGTCAGCTCAAGTGGGATCGATAAAGAGTCGAAAAAGGTTGGCATAGTGAACGACTGGCTTCAATACTTTTTTTAATCGCCCGCGAAACCTATATTAACTGCACGTTGTTCTGTTTAAAGAGGATTCCGAGATAGCGATCAAAGTTTTTGAAATGCAATGCGGGCAAGACGTTAGAACCGGCAACTGGCTTGTTCGATCTTCGCTAAACTATGCTCCCAAAAGGTCGTTTTCTGGTGATTAGCCACCCCGAAACGACCGATGGCCGAAAAGTTTTTGGCTTAAGTTTTTCTTCGGGATCTTTCATAAATTTCTAACATTTAAAGGCTCTCGACTTATGCCAATGGAAAATTTCTCAAGCCATCAACAAAAGATCATCAAGAGCTACTACAAGAATCGGGACAGCATCGCCCTGCAGCGAGTCCAGGAATTGGTGACCGAGCTATATCTATCCGAAGGTAAAAAACGCGAGAAAGTCTGGGATTCGATCGCTTCGAATCTAGAAAAGATGTCGGTTCCTCCCGACCGGATTTCCCATTTGCGAGCCCAAAACAAGCCCGAACTGGTCGCACAGCTCGTCCAAACCCTGGTTTAATCCCAGTGCGATGGATTTGCCCAATCTCGCGTTCCTGAGGCGATTGCTTTGGGGGGCTGCGAGATAAAGCATGCTTTGACTCAAAACCGATGGCTCGCGTTATCGGTTTTTGCGCTGACTGGGATAATGACTGATGTTTAAGCCCGTTGCTGATGCCTGTTGTTAATGCCTGGGGCGGGAGCTACGGCCGTAGTACTGATCCAACTGACGAACTCGCTGGAAAACCTCCCCCTTACGCATTTGGTTGATTGGGATTATTTTTTACTAGTTGTTCGGAATCGCTTTAAATCCGTCGAGTTTTTATGAATGATTACAGCCTAACCCACCTCAAACAGCTTGAGGCCGAGAGTATTCACGTCATTCGAGAGGTTGCAGCCGAGTTCAAGAAGCCGGTCATGCTTTATTCGATCGGCAAAGACTCGGCGGTCATGACTCACCTGGCTTTGAAGGCGTTCTACCCTGGGAAACCGCCGTTTCCTTTTCTCCATGTCGACACGACTTGGAAGTTCAAAGAGATGATTGCTTTTCGCGAGCAATATGTTCGGAAAGAGCTCGGAATCCAGCTTTACGTGAACATTAATCACGAGGGATTGAAGCTGGGAATCGATCCTGCTGAGAACAGCGAAAAGCATACAGAAGTAATGAAAACGGACTCACTCAAAGCCGCACTGACTCACTATGGCTTTGATGCCGCTTTCGGTGGAGCCCGTCGCGACGAGGAGAAATCACGTGCCAAGGAACGAGTTTTTTCGTTCCGCGATAAATTTCACCGCTGGGACCCCAAGAACCAGCGACCGGAGCTTTGGAATCTCTACAACACAAAAGTAAATCCCGGTGAGAGCATTCGCGTCTTCCCGCTCTCGAATTGGACCGAGCTGGATGTATGGCAATACATTTATCTCGAAAACATTCCACTTCCTCAGTTGTACTTTGCCAAGGAAAGACCAGTCGTCTTTCGAAATGGAACTTGGATCATGGTCGATGACGACCGGTTGAAACTGAAGCCAGGCGAAAAGATTGAGCACAAAATGGTGCGATTCCGAACGCTCGGTTGCTATCCACTCACCGGTGGCGTCGAATCGAACGCTACCACGCTGCCAGAAATCATTCAGGAAATGTTGCTTACCAAGACCTCTGAACGGCAGGGACGAATGATTGATAAAGACTCCGGTGGTGCGGGCATGGAAGAGAAGAAGAAGCAAGGGTATTTCTAAATATGTCACATCAAAGCGATCTCATCTCGGAAGATATCCTCGCCTACCTGGAACAGCACGAACGTAAGGAACTCCTACGATTTATCACGTGCGGTAGCGTTGACGATGGAAAAAGCACGCTCATCGGGCGACTACTTTTTGATTCCAAGATGCTCTACGAGGACCAGTTGGCTCAATTGGAATCGGAAAGCATCACCCATGGAACCGTTGGTGGAAAATTTGACCCGGCTCTCGTGACGGATGGACTTAAAGCTGAACGCGAGCAAGGAATCACCATCGACGTCGCGTACCGCTACTTCTCTACCGCAAAGCGTAAGTTCATCATTGCGGATACTCCTGGTCACGAGCAATACACTCGGAACATGGCTACTGGAGCGTCCACTGCGGACTTGGCTGTCATCTTGATCGACGCTCGACAAGGCGTTCTTACGCAAACGAAGCGGCACAGCTTTATCGTTTCACTTCTCGGTATTCGCCACGTTGTCGTAACGGTCAACAAGATGGACTTGGTCGGTTTTAGCGAAGCTCGGTTCGACGAAATCTGTAACGACTACCGATCCTTCGCATCTCGACTCGATCTGCCGGACGTTCACTTCATTCCGATATCAGCCCTCAATGGCGACAACGTCGTGGACCCAAGTCCCCATATGCCTTGGTATCGTGGATCGACTCTGATGAATTTCTTGGAATCGGTTTACATCGGTTCCGATCGCAACCTGGAAGACTTCCGATTCCCAGTACAGTTCGTGAGCCGACCTAATCTGGACTTCCGCGGATTCTGTGGAACCATCGGGTCGGGAATCATTCGTGTTGGTGACGAAGTGATGATCCTCCCTTCAAAGCGGACCACGAAAGTCAAACGAATTGTTACCTATGACGGCGACTTGGAAGAAGCGTTCGCTCTTCAAAGTGTAACGCTGGTCCTTGAAGACGAAGTCGACTGCAGTCGCGGGGATATGATCGTTCGCCCCGGAAACGTTCCCAAGATTTCTCAGCAATTCGATGCGACGATTGTTTGGATGGCGTCCGAAGGTTTGGTGCCTGGTAAAACTTATCTGTTCAAGCAAACAGCACTATCGGCGATCGGGCAAATTGATTCGCTACGATACCGTGTCGATGTGAATACGTTGCATCGCTCGCCTGCACCGGACTTGCAGCTGAATGAAATCGGTCGTTGCGCGGTAACTATCAATCAGCCGATGTTCTTTGATTCCTATCGACGCAACAAAGCGACCGGTTCGTTCATCATCATTGATCGAATCACGAACATCACCGTCGGAGCGGGGATGATCACCGACCGCGACGTTGCCAAGGGGGCGAAAGTCGCAGCGTGGGAATCTATCGAACCGACGGTTGTTGGAGAAAGCGATGGCGTCACACCCGTCACGTCGGCAGAACGTGCTGCTCGCTATGGCCAGCAACCCGCGACAATTCTTCTCACTGGATTAAGCGGTTGCGGGAAGAGCGAAATTGCAATCGCCCTGGAACGCAGATTGTTTGAACAAGGTCGCGCCGTTGCGGTGATTGACGGTGAACAGATTCGACGCGGTATCAATCAAGACTTGGGATACTCGGTAGAAGATCGGAGTGAGAACTTAAGGCGCTCGGCCTACTTAGCAAGGCTCTTGAACGATCAGGGATTACTCTGCCTGGCGGCCTTCGTTGCTCCAAGCCAGTCGATTCGGCAACGCGTCTCGGACGTGGTTGGCACCGATCGATTCATCACGGTTTATGTCAAAGCCTCGGAGCAGGTAAGACGAAAACGCGATTCCAAGGGGCTCTACGCCAAAGCCGAACAAGGCTTGCTTCCAGATTTCACCGCAGTCCTTACCAACTACGAAGTTCCGGACAACGCGGACCTCGTGCTGGATACGGGCGAGCTTAGCTATGACGAATGCGTCGACAAATTGATCGCGCTGCTCGTTGAGCGAAAAGTGATCCCAGCCCGCGACTAACTCAGGTTCCCATAAGCCGCCTCGCGTCAGCGTGCGATTAAGGCAATACAGATCGACCGTTTAGGAACCGCAGGCTGATGAAAGCGTCCTGCTCAGAACCCCTGTAGTTCTGCGTTTTCGAGCTCGTACTCAGGCGTAAGTCGGTACTCGTACACGTACTCGAATTGATCGGATTGCGGCCGATTCGAGTACGAGTACCATTTCATTGAGTACGAGTACGAGTACGAGTACGAGTACGAAAAAACGTAGAAGCTAAGCGGGGCGCTCTGTGGTGCTATGCAGCTTATGACTGACGATGTAAGAAGAGCTCACCAATCGGCATGCGATTCCACGCCGCTGGACTTGTCGTCAGAAATGTGCCCGCCGGAACGATTTCAATTTCAAGGTCTCGCTTTCGAAGCCCGATTTCTTACGAGATCGGCTATCGAAAGTAAAACGAAACTAATCCCACCACCATTGGTTGGCGGCTAGATCAGCCGGAGCAGCTGCTGTCTTTTGATCTTCGACAAGCTTCGAATCGGCTTGTGTCGATTCGCTGGATGCGAGCTTACGAGCCGAAATGTGAACGCCGCCGCCAATCGGGGTGAGAAGTCTTGAGCCTCTCCAAATTGCGTTGACTGCAGTCTCTACATTAGAAGGTGTTTGAGCTACTTCGATACCAAACTGCTTCTCGTCGCCGAAGCAGCTGAGAGCCCAATTTGCTTTTTGGTAAAGATCTTGTTGCTGAATGAACGCTGCACAGACACTTAGGTCAAACATGTTACGCATGTCGTAGAATACAGGAGTGACTTCTGCGAGCTGTTCAAACTTTTCAGTGAACTCTTTGGTGAATGCTTTGCTTGCTGCATCGCCACCCTTGGTCGACTTCGAACGTTTCCCGGTGCGATCAACCCGTTCGTCTTCTCCGACAAGCTTGACGCCTTGGCCTTCAAGCTTCAAGACAGTCGAATCAGGGCTTACTTTGACACCGCTGTAATCAGCCATGAAGTACCATCGTTGCATTGAATTAGCAGATCCGCTGCTTGGATTGGCGCGTGCTACCCAGCTCTTGAGCGGAATCGCAGGAACTTCCAGTCCGATGCCGATCATCTTCATGCGATAGTCTGCTTCGACAAGGGTTTGAGCGAAACGTGTCGAGGCTGGGATGCCATGGATCGAAACGGTTTGAAGCCCGAGCGCGTTTTTCATCCCGTTAGCGATGGCGGCAACATTAGCGTTAGCTGTAATCGACCCAATCGAGCTGTGGAAGGTCTGCATGCGAGCCAGTCCTCCGGGTGTTGGGTCCATTGAGCAGCTAATCCAGTCG
>JAIYDQ010000001.1 GCA_027487375.1 Planctomycetaceae bacterium | reverse complement strand
TAAACGTGCATTAAACCTGCATCTTCTGGGTTCTTTTCCCATTTCTCAGGATTATAAAGCATTAATAATTTATCTAAGTTATTCTTTAATGTCTTACCGAAAAGAAGATCATATTCATTAGGTCTATGATCTGCCCTACCTTCGTGAGCACTTGTTAGCTGACTAAGCACAATTACAGGACAATTAAACTCTTGTTGAATACTCTTTAATTCATCAGCAATTTGGGAATACGATGCTCGATCGTCATTAGGATAAGGTTTAGCTAGCTTAGTAGCGTGGTCTACCCAGAGAGAACCGATGCATCCATATTCGTCTTTCAGTCTGATTAATTTTTGTCGCATTTGAGATGTAGAAATCTCGGGAGTGCCATCAATAAATAAATTAGATTCAGCGATTCTTTGAGCTGCCGTTAATACATTCATGCGCTCTAAATCATCAAATTCACCATTGATTAATTTAGTGATCGGTACACGAGCTTCTTGGCATAATAAACGAATGATAAGTTCACTGGTAGATGACTCAGCACTATTAAATACATGAGGAATAAAATTAAATTCATCATTAGATTTATAATTGCAGGCTATACTAAGGGCCATCTGTTTAGCCAAAAGCGTTTTACCTGTAGATGATGGCCCAGCTATCACAACCAGATCTTTATTGCTGAATCCATTAGTAATGGTGTCGATCGCGCCTAATCCCGTTCTATATCCTGAAATACCTGGGTTAGCTTTTTTGTATTCAAGCTTCTGAACTTCGTCAAAAATAATCTCACCGACATGAGTAGGAACCTCACGGTGAAATGTATTTACATCAGTACAAATTTCTCTAGTCTGAGCTTGAGCAATGGGGGCGAGGTGTTGTCGGATTTCATTGGTATATTGAACCCGCATTGAAGCACTATCCTGTTTCATCAGGATGCGACAAGCTTCTTCTACCTGTTCATTCCAGGGTAGATCTCCGCTAGATAGTTTTTCTAGATCGAGTACAGGTGGCCCAGGGATGGTTTTTATTTCCGCGATCGCATCTTTGATCGCTTGAACATCAGGGGTTAGCTGAGGAACCTCCACATCATAGAGACTCAACCATTGCTTAGCTTTTCGTACCCAGTCGTACCCGGATATATTTCTGTGCTGGGTATACCAGACCTTACCATCAACATTCAGCTCTTTAGTCTCTACACTAAGCCGCCAGTAATCGAAGGCATCGAGTGGTTTATCGTTGGTGCAATGACTACAGTGATAAGTCCAGCCATCGCGACCGTCGATCCAGGCTGAATTACCCGATGTGCTATCGTGCCATAGACAAGCTCCTCTAGCGTGTGTGGTGGTAGCATCGAGTGGTGGCGACCAGTTGTGATCTTCACCATCAACTACCATTAGTTCAAACGGATCTGAATCTAGATTTTCACATTGCTTGCGAACCAGATCAACAATAGACTCACCTTGGAGTGTAGATACAGCGCTACGTCGGCTATCATACTCAGCCTTCTTCTGCATCTTGATGATTCGCTGACTCTCTTGATAGAGCTGCCAACCTTCATAACCAAGATTCAGTAGTTTGCGTAAACGGAAGTCAGGATCTTTGGACTTATCCTTGAGTATGGTGGTCATCACATCCCACCAGTCATCAGGGATAGCGTCAGGCATCTCTACGCCCCAGTGATGGTAGTAGGCCCGCAGACCGTCTAACATCTCATCGTAGGTATACCTATGGTCAGAAACATAGAGAAGCGACTGATAAGCTTCCTTCTCTTTTCTGTATCCACCGGGAAACCTCATCGGTTGGTGTGCCCTAGAGGTAACGAAGTCTGACTTAAACGCTACGATCGCGAGTCTGAGCAGATACTCGACTTTATCCCACTCAGTATGGTCAACCAGTTTCAAGTGAGCGTGGGTAGACTTACCGCCGCTAGAGATAATGGATGAGAAGTCGAGACCAGTAATCTCATGGAAGTTCTGGAAGATAGCTAACTGTTCTTCGGTTGTTCCTTCATCATGCTCAATACCGATATCATCACTAGTGATTACAGAGTCAGCGGTTGGTAGACCTTGGGGTTGAGTGGGGATATAGAATAAGCCGCCATCTTTAACTAGAGATTCAGATAGTAGATTGTTTAGTAGATCTGGAATATCATAAGTCTTAACACGAGACAGCGGGTTGCCTTCCTCTTCACATTTAGTTGAGTAAGCATTCTCAAACGTTCCATCATCTGTCCACTCAGTACGATAAAAGTGCCCGTGTCCTAACTTCAACCAGATCTCCCGTGAACCATTCTTCGGTTTGAGCGTGGAGAGGAAGGCAGCAACGGCTTCTGGGCCTATCAGTGGTGTATCAAGTAGTTTCACTCATGTCCTCCTTGGTGAAGTGTTGAGGCCCGTTGTGGGTTGAGTACGTCATCTGAACCGTGCGTACTCAACCTGGTTAGGCAAGTATAGCGCGTTAGTCAGCAGATCCGGGTAGTTGTTTCGGAACTTGACCATTAAGTTCTAGGATCGATCGCCCTGTGAGTTGCTTGGCGACATCGTTACGCTGGTTCACACGACCGACTCGACAATAGGCTTCGACAAAGCGCTTACCGTGCCACACTAGGTCGCTAACTTGACCTTGGCGAATTAGCTCAATGCCTCCGATGTCATCAAGTGCCTTCTTACCTAGCACTGTTAGGACATAGCGATCCTCGGAGGACGGGTTCTGTACCTTACCTGCTACGAGTGACCATTGTTTGAGGGCTTGGTCTTCGATTGTGCCGTGAACCGCTACGACAAAATCATTAGCACAAGGGAAGTTACCAGGATAACCTTTGGATTTCGTATCAAAGATGATCTGACAGGCAACTTGGAATTGTTCGGTATCTAGCTTATTGGTTAGTGATTGATATAGGCGATCAATTTGTTCAGCTTTTAGAACTGTATCAAACCAATCCAATAAAGCTTTAATTTCTTTGGTAAAAACATTAAAATCAATCACGCTGCCCCCTGATACTTGGTGTAGAAACTCTGGAGTTCGACCATGCGATCGTACTCTCTTTGATCTGATTTACTAACTACTGTTACAGGAGGTGTAGAGTCACCTGTAACAAACCTGTGGTGTAATCCCTCTTGAACATCCTCATTATTCCAGAGCTGCTGATTAAACCACTTGGAATGTAGAGGAATGAATTGCTTAGTACCATCCTTTTTATGTTTTGCTGGATATATTACTTCATTGACGTAACGCCAAGCTTCTAAAACATCATCGCGTTGTTCATCAGTGCGGGCGACTTCTTTGCGGATTTTTAGGTAGGCTTTTTTGGCGGTTTCTTTACCTTCTTTCTTATATGCGATCGGCCAGACTAACTCTTCAAATTCCTTCTCATACTGAGCTTTTTTATCTTTGACTTTATAGGTTTTCAAGAAGTCTTCAAGACTCAACAAATCCTCTTCCGTGATCGATAATTCCCCAAAAGCCGGATGATTCAGTTTAACCGTATCACCATCAGCCAGTATAGTTAAATTCGACATAGTGCCCTCCACTCCTTATTATTGACTTGTGACATACTCCCGACGATCATGCTGACGCACAGAGCGCGGGCTTCTCAGTGACTCCAGCTATTGCTTCGGACGTTATCTGAGCTTTATTGACGGAATGCCCTACCGCCAAATATTTGATATTAATTGCTGCGTTGTGGTCACGGTCAATCGTCAGTCCACACTCAGGACAAACATGGAGCCTGTCCGAGAGTGTTTTCGGGACTTTCGTGCCGCATCCAGAGCAATTCTGACTTGTACCGTTTGGGTTCACTGGAATTGCAAGCAACCCGGCTCTTTCAGCCTTGATAGCGAGAATTTGCAGGAATTGTCCCCACCCAGCATCATTGATCGACTTTGCCAGCCTTGATTTAGCAAGTCCTTTGATATTTAGTTTTTCATGTGCAACATGTTTCCCCTGAGATAAAAGCTGTTTGACGGTTTTATAGTGGAAGTCCTTACGATTGTTCGAGACTTTCAAATGCACTTTAGCAACTCGTTTAATTGCTTTCTTGCGACGATTTGAGCCTTTCTTTTTGCGAGAAAGTGAACGCTGTAATCGTTTCAGTTGATTTTCCGCTTTGCGATAATACTGCG
>JAIYDQ010000447.1 GCA_027487375.1 Planctomycetaceae bacterium | reverse complement strand
GTAAAGAAGAAGTGTTCGCCGAGCCCTCGCTTGGGAGTTACTGCGCTGACCATCATCATTTGCCCCGGTTTCATTCGGTGTTTGATTTGCAGTTCCCGCCAGGTATCGAAGTCTCGCTTTAACTCGCGGCGAAGAGCGAATTCCTGTTGGCCTACAATTTTTTGCTTAAAGGGTCCGTACTGAATTTCAGGTTGTATCGAGACAAATGCGGTTCCGTCATCTTGTGGGACGACTCGCAAATCGAGTTGCAGCGCAGGCTCAACATAGGTCTTTCCTTTTGCCACGTTGCCGTCGTGATAAAGCATCACCAAAGAGCCACTTCGCGAGGGTCGGACAGCGACTTCTTTCCGTTCACCCGATTTGCATTGCAGTAGGCGCGAGTGGCTAGGCATATCTGCGGACAGCCCAGCGCGTTCCATGGGATCTTCTTTCAATCGATTGTCGACGGCTTCGATCATTTTCTGGAGAGGCAGCGGCACAGCCTCGCTTACGATTGCAGCTCGGATTCCGTTTCGATCGAGTCTTTTTCGGAGTTCGATCGGGAAGGCTTGTTCATCGACTCGAGGCCAAACCAAGTCGAGCTCTGGAAGTTGCTCCGGGACAAGACGCAGAAAGATCAACTCGATCGGCATCGAGTCGGCTGACATTTGAATCGGAGGTAAGCCCGTCGACGAGGATTTGCTGGGCTCAAGTTCCAAATGCGACCAATTCGCACAACCGAGATTCGATGTTATGGCGAGAGAGCTGCAGCCGAAGAGCATTAGCCAATGTCTCCGCGATAGCGGTTCATTCTTATTCTCCAGGTTTTTTTTTTTTTTATTCAAAATAACCTGTTGGATGAATGAGAGCTTTACAAGATGTGATGCTGACGTAGAGCGATGCGTTAGCTAGCGTCCTTGACGTAGCATGGCTTCCAGCCTGTGTTTTTATCCTTCACAGGCTGTAAGCCTACGCTACCTTGATTACCGAAAAGCTATGTCGCAAGTCAAGATAAGAGCGGGTCGAGTTTTGGTTTCGGGGCTGGGCTGGGACGCCAATCGACGAGGTGCATTTCGACTTTACGCATCCCGTTGAAATCATTGATAACTGGTCGGAAGACGATGTCGATCGTTTCGGAGGACTCGGAATTTTCGTCGTTCCAGTGCACGCTCATCGCAGAAACCCAGTCTGCTTGTCCGAAAGCAACAGCACGCATCGAAGAGCCATGCTGAACGAACCGAGCTGAAAAATGCTTGTCCCCCTGTCCCATAGTTTTGGGAGCATCGGGTAGTTTGACCCGTGTCGCCGCGATCAGTGGGCGCGGATTTTGAGCCCCAAATGGTGCCATCTGCTCGATCTGAAGGACAGTCGCCAGATCAAGCTGGTTGAGCGTCGCTTGAGCATCTACGTGAACTTCTTGAATCATTTTAAGGTTGCCAAGTTGTTCCGAGACCGCATCCTGGAAGGCCTGTCGAAAGGCTGCAAGATTTGATTCTTCGACTCTTAATCCAGCCGCCGCCGCATGCCCTCCACAGGATACCAAGTACCCGCGACATTCTTCGAGAGCCTGATGCAAATCGATGTAACCAGCCGATCGAGCGGAACCCACACCCGGCTTTTGGCCAATGGCATCCAGCGCAATAATTACTGTTGGGCGCTGGTACTTTTCCGCAATTCGGCCCGCGACAATTCCAATTACCCCCGCATGCCATCCGGTACCTGCGAGAACAAGCGCCGGCTCACTTTCTAATTCGCACTGTTCTTTTATCTGTTTCGAGGCGGCTAGATAGACGCTCTGTTCGAGCGTTTTTCGATCCTCGTTGAGCTTGTTAATGTAAACAGCAAGGGCTTCGGCCCGCTGCGGATCATTTGTAGTCATCAACTCCACTGCCAGTTGAGCTTGTCCGAGTCGACCAGCGGCATTGAGCCGAGGTGCGATCGCAAAGCCGACATTCTCACTCGTGATTTCATTTTTCTCATGGAGCGAGATTTCTTTGAGGAGAGCTTGAATGCCGATACTGGGGCGTTTGCAAAGGCTTACCAATCCATGTTTGACGAGCGCTCGATTCTCGTCCAGCAAAGGGACTACGTCGGCGACAGTTCCGATCGCGGCCAGTCCCATCGCAGCAAGCAAAAACTCCCGAAGTTCGGGTGTTACCTTGTCAGAGTTTGAATAGCGTTGACAAATGGCCCAAGCCATTTTGAACGCAACCCCCGCACCACAGAGCCCGGAAAAAGGGTATTGAAAGCCTGGCAATGCTGGATGGACTATTGCCGCAGCGTCTGGCAACTCGCTTCCAACCGTGTGATGGTCGGTAATGATTAAATCCAGGCCAAGTTCTTTTGCGAGTTTCGCCTCCTCGATAGACCCAATCCCGCAATCAACCGAGACGATAGTTTGCTTGCCGTGGCTTGCGAGCTTTCTTAATGCATCCTTGCTAATTCCGTAGGCGTCTTCTAGTCGATTCGGGACATAGTACGAGACGTTCGCATGAAGGGCTTTTAAGCAGTTAACCAAAATCGACGTTGCCGTCATACCGTCAGCATCATAGTCACCGTAGATGCAAATCGATTTACCTTGACGAATCGCATCAAATAGCAAATCAGCCGCTTGCGTGAGGCCTGGAAGCAGTTCCGGATCTCGGAGATCGGTCATTTTCGGTTGAAGAAACGCGCGGGCAGACTCTGAATCGAAGACGCCTCGAGCGACCAGCATCTGCGCAACGATCGGGGAGATCGAAGCGGACCGACTAAGGTCTTCAACGGCCCCAATATCCGTGGGTCGCCAACGCCAGAGCTTTTCCATGCAGACTCCGCTATCCGAGAAAATGAGAGTCACCAATCTAGGATGCGGGCCGAAAACGGAACGCAATCCTAATGACGACAGGGTCTATTCGACCGATTGACTCCGCGCGAACCCCAAACACGATCGTCGGTTTGTGGCTGCAAGATGACGATACTCTTGCCCACTTCACTGGAACAGCGGGCGAATGAGTAATTCGCTTTACTTCTTCTTTTCGATGTGAAGCGTAACTTTTCGCAGCTTTGGGCAGTACTTGTTCAACTGGAGTTTTTCGCCGCCAGTCTTTCGAAGCATCGTGTAGTTATACTCACCGGTTTCTTGGCAAACGAGGAAGGTGGTTTCCTTTTTCTTCTTAGATTTGGCCATGACGACCTCGAAATTCTCTCAAAAATGAACATATTTCCAGGGGGCGGCGGATTCTTCTCGGGCTTTTGCCGATCCAGAAACCGCTTATACGAATCGCGAATTATGACGGCGGACGAAAGTTTTCGCTACCCTGAATTTACAGAACTTGACCAAATGCCAACAATGGAACGAAACCGGTACCACGGACACGATTTCTCACTCACACGATTTTAGAAAGTTTTCGACTTATGGCAGTTCTCGTAACCAAACCTGCACCTGATTTCAAAGCACAAGCGGTCCTCAAGGATGGCAGCTTTGCCGAGTTGACCCTGAGCCAATTCAAGGGCAAATATGTTTTGATGTTCTTCTACCCGCTCGATTTTACCTTCGTTTGCCCGACAGAAATCATCGCTTTCTCGGATCGATGCAGCGAATTCACCGACCTGGGCGTTGAGGTGATCGGAGTTTCAGTCGACAGCCACTTCTCGCACTTGGCATGGAGGAATTTGCCTCGGACTCAGGGTGGAATCGGTCCAGTAAATTATCCTTTGGTTGCCGATTTGAACAAGCAAATTGCAAGGGATTATGATGTTTTGCTTGGCGACGCAGTTGCCCTGAGAGGCTTGTTTTTGATCGACAAAGCGGGCATTGTTCGCCACCAAGTTGTCAATGATTTACCGCTCGGCCGCAGCGTAGATGAAGCTCTTCGTATGGTTCAAGCCCTTCAGTATTTCGAAGCCAACGGCGAAGTTTGCCCTGCTGATTGGAAGTCCGGCAAGAGGACGATCAAACCAAGCGT
>JAIYDQ010000524.1 GCA_027487375.1 Planctomycetaceae bacterium | reverse complement strand
CTAGCCGCTCCATCTCTTGTCGCAACATACCTGAAGCGTTTCCAAGAGTTTCATTAAAGCGTTTCAGCATCATCGCAAATTGACGCAACTGTTCCGGATCAACGATAGCTTGGGACATGGGAAGTTAGAAGTTAGAAGTTAGAAGTTAAGAATACTGAGCCGATGGCGCTAGCCACGGGTTTCGTCTCGCCTAGCTCAAAAAAAATTTTAAAAGCGTAAATGATGGTTGGCGTGTTTATGTCGCGTCGACACCTTATACCCTACCGCTCACTGGTTGTCACAGCAATTTTCTTTGAAGGCGTTCTAGTTGCTGCTGAATTGCTGCTCGGTCGTCGACATTGCAATCTAGGAGAAACGTTGCGTAGCGTTTAGCTGCGTCGACCATGTTCAATTTTTCCGCCAATCGCAAAGCCTTTCGCAGTGCATCGGTTTTAATCTTGAGCGGTGGTGGCGGATCGCGAAAGAGAGCAGTCGTTCGATAAGCAGAAAATGCTTCGAGCGGCTGGCTTGAGAGTTCATAACATTGCCCGAGTTCCAATGCGGAAGGTGCTCGCAAGTCGGGAACCTCGATAGCCTGCTTCAGCAGTTGCATCGCATCTTCAATTCGACCAAGCGATCGAAGGGCTGCGGCCCATGGGATCAACAACTCTTTCTGGTCCGGATGTCTTGTGTAACGAGCTTGGCAAAACGCGATTTGCTCATTCGCCAAATTCGCTTGTGCTCGTTGCCACTCCAGTTCGTGTTCATCCGAACCCTCTTGCTGATAAATCCGCCAAGCTTCCTGTAGCGATTGCTGCGCAGCACGAAGAACCAATTCCTCACGAAAAACGACGAGAGGCTCGTACTCAGGATTGTGCTGGACGCCTGCGATGAGAACACGCATCGTATCCTTGGAGCGAAGCTGGCGATCGTAGATTTCCGCCAACTGCATGTACGGAATGGGATCGGCAGGAAAGTTTTTGATCTTTTGTTCAAGCTCTTGATAATCCAGCAGCGAAATGCGTGAGGCGTTCGGACCGGCAGGACCATTTAACGCGTCGTTAATGTCCGCGAGCTTGGGTCGCACGAACAAGTGATCGACAGACTGAAACCTAGCCAACGCTTGTTGGACGCCTTCGTTTGGTTTTTCGCGTTCAAGCGGCATAGAGGTTCAAAATCTTGATTAGAAACCAGTGTTTGTTTTTTGACGAGGCTGACTTAGCAATAAGCGGACGACGCTTGCCTAGCGCGGACAGCGTTAGGTTTGTGCTGGAGTTCAGGCTTTAGCCGCTTTTGGCGAATCCAAGGTGCTCAACGCCTAAAGGCTGTACTCCAACACGGTTGCGATTGACTATCGTGACCATTCTAACACTGTCCAACTAGCTTGGTCGCATACTTAGCAAAACATGTACTCGAAGTTACCATGGATGGCCTAATGCATGTGACAGTCGCATATACGCTGGACGATCAATTCGTCCGTTGTCACAAACTCAGTATTCAGCCTTCTTATTTTAGTTTCCATGATTATGACCTCTTTGCCCACTCCCCACCATCAGCAAACACTCCGATCCGTTGAATGGTCCGGAGATTGGCAAGGAAAGCTGAAACTTCTCGATCAAACGCAACTCCCAGCAAAAATTGAGATGGTTGATTGCGTTTCCGTCGCGGTTATTCGAGAGGCGATAGTGCAGCTCCGAGTTCGTGGGGCCCCGGCGATCGGAATCGCTGCTGCTTATGGTGTGGTTGTCGCTTTCCAAGAGTCAATTGCGGATGCGAAAGTCTTTGACGAGGCCTCGAAATTGCTTCTGAACACCAAGATCGAAGACTTGCGATCGTCCCGCCCTACGGCCGTAAATCTTTCTTGGGCCCTTACTCGGATGAGTCAATCCATCGCTGATGTTTCATTGCCAGCAGACGCTGCACTGGTAGGAAAGACCCTTCTGGATGCCGCCATCGAAGTTCACGAAGAAGACAAACGAATGTGTCACGCGATAGGTCGCTTCGGAGCCGATCGTATTGCCGATGGGTCGGGCGTACTTACGCATTGCAACACGGGCGGACTTGCGACTTCCGAGTATGGTACGGCTCTCTCTGCGATGCTGACTGCTCAGGACCAAGGAAAGCATTTCCATGTCTTCGTGGATGAGACTCGACCACTTTTGCAAGGAGCACGTTTGACTGCCTGGGAACTCATGCAGCGCAAGATACCTTGCACGTTGATTTGTGATTCGATGGCAGCCCAGGTGATGCGAGAGGGACGAGTTCAAGCCGTCATCGTTGGTGCCGACCGCATCACAGCTTGCGGTGATGCGGCTAACAAGATTGGAACCTATGGCCTTGCAATCTTGGCTAAGCATCACAAGATCCCCTTCTATGTAGCCGCTCCCAGCAGCACGTTCGATGTCTCGCTCATTAGTGGTTCAGAAATTCCGATTGAGCAACGCAAAGAAGCTGAAATCACCGAAGCATTCGGCAAGAGAACAGCCCCCGAAGGTGTCGTCGTCTACAACCCAGCCTTTGATGTTACGCCCGCCGAACTCATTACAGCAATCATCACGGAAAAGGGCATCATCGAACCGGTCAATGAATCGAACGTTCGAGCCATGCTTCAAAAATAGACACCTTTGGAGTGCGATGACTTGTCATCGCTTTTCAGCAGTCAACGCGAAGGCGTGCTAGACAATCTGTCTCCACAACCGGACACGATTGCAACTGTGTTGAAGTACAGCCTTAGGCGCCGAGCACCTTGGATTTTCCATAAGCGGCTAAAGCCTGAACTCCATCGCAAACCTGACGCTGTCCATCTAAGCACTCTACGCCTGACTGGATTCTTGAAATATCTTGGAACCGGCTCGCGTGTGGTTCCGTCTATCGATTGAAACCGGTAAGTCGCCAGAGCTAGTCAACTTCCCACGGCGACCGCAAAACCATCTCTTCTCCGCGGAAAAACCTCATGAATCGACAAGAAACAACTTGGTTCACTTCAATGTTAGCCTCCGTTTTATTGGTCGCGAGCACCATATTACCGGTGGAATGCTGCCGCCAGGCCGATGCCGGGGAGATCGGTTTTGTCGAAGAATTCGCACTCGCCCAAAATCGCGACACCGAGCTGGCGAAGCTCATCCCAGGTACTGAAGAGTTCTTTTTTTATTCATGCCTTCATTATCAAACTAGCGGCAAATTATCCGAGTCGAAGTCGATTCTCGATGCATGGATCTCTAAGTTTGGGCTTACTGAGGATGCGCGTCGAATGCAGATGCGGCAGATGCTACTCAGCTATACCCCGACGTCACCGGAAGCCACCCTCGAGTATTTGAAGCAAAATCTGGGACTCAACATCTATCATGATCGCCCAAATCCCAATGAAGCGGCTCAACTACCAACCAAACTAGACTCGGCCTTGATTGACTGGGCTACACGCTTTCAAGAGGCAGTCACCACTAATAATCGCTTGGAACAAATCGAAGACATTGTACTAGGAGAAGCCCTTCCGATAATCCAATTCAATCCAGACTTTCGTGCGTGGATTGCTCGCTTGAATCGCCCCGACCTACCAGGAATCGTCGAAGCGATTGCAACTGAGTTGAAGCTACCAGACGCACAGGGTTTTGGTTGGGCTCCGGTGCACCAGTTACTCTCAAAAGATCAGTTGGATCAACTATTAAAGCTCGTGCCAAAGCTCATTGAGTCCGACAGTTTTGTGCAAACCAGACTGCGACGCATTCGACCAATCGATGACAATGCTCAGACCGACAATAAAGCTAGGCAAATGCACTTGGAAGAGCTGCACAACTTTGTCTCAAAGTTACCTGACTCGCAAGCAAGCCTCAAAGCTCACGTTCTCTTTCAGCGGCTTCTCTTCGACTCTTCGCTGGGAACCTACGATCGAGAACGATTTCTTGAATACTTGAAAATCCCCCGGCAGTCTTCCACGATCAATCAAGATTTCTTGAAACTATCTCGTAACCAAGCTGTCGCTTCATTGACAACGGATTACTCGTCTTCTACTTTGCTTGCGTCAATCAACGATGATAGTTCGCTGATTCAAGAGTACTTGGAGCATTTCTTTCAATCGCACCCCAACGTGGATAGATTCGCTCTGTACATCGATCGCGATTACTTGCAGCGCATTTTTGCCTCGACAAAAATACTTTATGGACTTGGCGATCCAAAAGTATTTTATGCTCAACTCAGCCCGGCCGATCAGAAGGAGATTCGCGATCGCGTTGAGATGCGTTTCGCGAAGACGAACCCCAAGTACTGGTCACCTAAGGATGCGGTAAAGCTATCGCTGTCTCTGAAAAACGTACCGCGATTGACGGTGAAGATTTACCGGATTCAAACTCGGAATCTTTTATCTGCTCAGCAAAAGCAAATCTCAACCGATGTGGATTTGGACGGATTGGTTGCCAACTCGCAGCGTGTCCTTGAATTCGCTCAACCATCCGATCGTCGTCATACCGAATCGATAGAATTGCCTGAGATGGAAGGGCGTGGAGTTTGGGTAGTTGATCTATTTGGTGGTGGCCAGCGAAGTCGCGTTTTGGTTCAAAAGGGCCAATTGCGAAGTCTTCACACGATTTGCGATGCGGGGCATCTTTTCCGAGTCCTCGATGAACAAGGAGCTTTGATTCCCAATGCAAAAGTTATTCTCGGTGAACGCGAGTTTGTTGCTTCGAAAAAAGACGGCGCGATCATCGTTCCTTTCGCAGAGCAATCGCAAAGCAGAGCCGTACTTCTAATCGATGGTGATTTTGCTTCGCTCGAACTGTTGAACCACGCCAAAGAAGAGTATTCGCTTCTTGGAGGATTCTTGGTCGATCCTCAATCTCTACTCTCAGGTTCCAAAGCGGCACTTGTGCTCCGATCACAACTTCTGCTTCAGGGAGTGCGAGTACCAATAACAAATTTGGAGAATCCTCAAGTTACCCTGCGAGCGATTGACCAAGATGGGATTGAAACCACTCAGACTTTCGGAGAACTCAAGCTATCTGACATGCTTGAGAATGTTATTCATTTCGTCGTGCCACAACGACTCCGAACGCTAAAAATTGATTTTACAGGTCGAGTCCGAAACATAAGTCTTGGCACGTTTCAGGAATTGTCGAGCTCCTTCACCACCCACGTTAATTCGCGGGCAGCCACTTCGCAGATTGCTGATTTCTACCTCACGAGAATCGAGTCAGGCTATTCACTGGAGGCTCTCGGTCGCAATGGGGAAAAGATACCTCAGTTACCTGTGTCGATTGAATTGAAGATGCGTGGTCGTCGCAATGGAGCTACCACAAGGCTTG
>JAIYDQ010000513.1 GCA_027487375.1 Planctomycetaceae bacterium | reverse complement strand
CGCAGTCGAGTGCGTCTTCGGTTCGAGAAGACTACTTGGTTCGCTCGAGTGCGGTTGTCGATTCGGCGCTTAAGCCAAGAACTGACGCTGTTGCATTGAGTGATTGGGAATACACAACGGGTCGTAGACCTGCAGCGTGCCGAGGCGGTCGGTAATAAGAAGCTCCTCGGAGCTTTTCGGTATTGCAACCAAATTGATAGGCACTCGCCTATCACGTTTTAGATTGAGTCTAAAATTAGCTCTCGCTTCGGTGACTGTTTCATTCTAGGCGCGTAGCGGCGTCTCTCCGAGACGCAAAAGTACTCCGTCTCGTAGAGACGAAGTTTCTTGAAAACGGGTCCAGAATCAATGCTTAGTTGGACCACGCCACCTTGCGCTGGAGTCCAGGCTTTAGATCGATTCTTGGGTTGATGTAGCTACCGTTTGAGCATGATGACCAGTCGTAGGATAGGCTTCCAGCCTGTCAAGTTCGATGCCGACAGGCTGGAAGCCTATCCTACTGGAATCTGGCTAGCTACAGCTGCCTGAGAAGTGCTTTAGCCGCTTTTAGATTATCCAAGGTGCGCATCTCCGAAAGGCTGTACTCCAACGGAGTTGCTAACGTTTATCAGGTTCAAAGCGGCGTTGTTGTCGAACTAGTCTTAAAACTTGATTGTGAACGCGTAGCCGGTGTCGTATGACATCCGAAGAGCCTAGATCAATTCTTAGGTTGGTGTTGCTAAGGAATGATCGCGATGACCAGTTTGTAGGATTGGCTTCCAGCCTGTCGGTTTCGATATCGACAGGATGGAAGCCTATCCTACTGCAATCTGGCTAGGTACAGCTTCCGTTAACCGGATAACGCATCTGAATCAATCAGGTACGTGAGAGCGGCACTTGGCTTCTAGCATTCGATTCATCCGAACATGCTCTCTTATCGAGTGCTTCGTTGTTGCTTATACTTCAACCGGTCAGTGGATAACTGCTTCTTTCATTTCCCAAAACGACCGAGTTTGCTTTGCCAAAGCTTTCAGAGATACTCGAACGTTCGATGTGTTGGGGAATGTTTCTTGCGATAGCCATTTCTCCTTGGCCGTTCGGATGTGTGTATCCGATTTTCGAACTTTATCTGTCGTTCTTTTTCGTCGGCATTCTTGCACTTTGGTGTGGTTCGCTGATATGGAACGATAATCTTGTGTTGGTCGGAACAAGAAGAGCTGGTTTACCGTGGCTTCTTTTATCTCTTCTGATATTGGTGGTTGCGATTCCTGTGGTGGAGATGCCAACCTGGGTTTCGAATACGTTCTCTCCGTCTGCAGGTAAGTGGCGCGAGATAACTACGCCGGAAGTACGCGAGTCCCTCATTGCGAATGCTGGGAGCCCATCTGAGATTCCCTACCCTCAATCGCGACTGATCAGCAATTCTCTCTCGTTGAATCCAAACGGCAATCTGCAGATGGCGTTTCGGTTAAGTGCGCTCGCATTGTTGTTTGTTGCTGCGGCTAGTGTCAGGCGGCCTGCGTCAGTTCTTAGCGAGTTAGCGTGGGTCGGTGTGTTCGTTGGTACGGCGGTGGCAATGGTTGCGTTGCTTCAAAAGGTGAGTCCGAATCCACAGCAAATCTTTTGGTACTTCGAGGGTAAGGGAAGTGAATTTGGCCCCTTTCTCAACAAGAACCATTACCCGTTCTTTGCGAATCTCGCTATCGGCCTGACGATTGGTTTATTGTTTGAACGGTGGACATCGAAAGCCTTAAGCTGGGGGATGTTTTTTCATGATTCTGTTGCGATGTGGCTGATCGCTTCGTTGTCCCTTCAGCTGACCAGTTTGGCGATGTCACTCTCGCGTGGGGGAATTGCTGCGCTGTTTACCGCAGTTACTCTTTGCGTCCTTCTGAGAACAAAGCGTGTGCCTGGAATCTCTTCTGCGCTAGCGTTGGCTTTTCTTGCTTCGACGGTTGTTGCATTCATGGTTTGGGCTGGATTCGATTTATTCACTTCAAGGCTGACGACGTTAAGTGAGATAGAGACTTATAAAGAGGATGGTCGATGGTACTTGTGGCGGGTGGCTGCGATGGTCTTTCTTGAGTTCCCGCTTTGGGGAGCGGGTGGAGAAACCTTTCGTTATTGGCAAACAATCATTCAGTTTGGCGGCGCATGGAACAGTGCCAACATGATGGCACTTCGAGCAGACAATGAATACTTGGATATTCTGTGTGAACACGGGGTCTTTGCTGGAGTCTTGCTGACCGCATTCGTTGTTGTCTTGCTAGCGTCCCTTGTGCGTCGATCCAGGGAAAGCGGTCTCGCTGCAGGTGCATTGATCGCAATGTTGAGTGTGTCCATTCATAGCATCATCGATTTTGGGTTACGCAACCCAGCAACAGCGACCTTCGCCACTGTCATCGCTGCCCTATCCTACGCAACGCGGCACGGTCGCTACGATGTCCGTCCCGAACTCACACGGGATTCTCAAGCAAGTAGCCGGATGGCGTTGGTGCTCCCTTTTCTGAACTTTTTGGTAGTTCTCGTTGTCATGGTGTTTCTGTACTCATGGGTTCAGACTAATCAACGTTATGCTATCGCTGAACAACATGAACTTGCTGCGTTTTCAGCGCTTCAAGCACGCGAATTCGATCGAGTTCGTTCAGAAATAAAAGGGATGGCTGATGCGACTCCCGAGGATGTTCTTTCCCATCTGGAGTGCGCTCGAATCGCGCTCCTTGCTTCGACATTCACGCCGCCGGAAGAGTCAAAGAGCTTTACGGACCTTATGGTGGTACACTGTGTTCAGGCGCGAGACTTGTGTCCGCTGATTTGGGAGTCTCCATTTTGGATCTCGCAAAAGATAGACCAACTAGCCAAAGTGGATACCTCTTCCGAAGGTAAAGCCTCAGGAGCAAGTGTCGAGCGGTCGGCAGTCGACTATCTTCGAATTGCTCATCTGCTGCATCCAAGCAATTCGACGATTTCTTATTTGCTTGGGGCGGAGCTTTTTGATCGGTCCATCGACGTTGACATGGCGCTGGTTGCGTGGAAAGCATCTCTTCTGTACTCTCCGCGTTACGTAAAAGAAATCTTGAATCGGGCACTCACCAAATTCACGCCCCAGGAAGTGTTAGATCGCATCTTTCCTGCAAACGCAGCTACTCTTGTAAGCGCAGCGACTATCATCGAATCGCTAGGCCATCCTGAATCAAAGAAGATATTTCTTCTAAGCGCGGCACAGGCCATTGAGCAATCGCTGTCGTCCGTTAAGCCGATTGAGCGACACACCGCCTATTCACAAGCCGCCGATATCCAATCGCAACTTGGAAATCTTGAGCGAGCTGTTGAATTCAGTCGACAAGCCATATCGAGCGCTCCGACGAACACGAGCCTCAGGTTTCAATTGGTCCGATACCTTATCGACCTGCGTCGATTGGAAGAGGCCAAACTAGAGCTAAACCGAATCCAAAGTCTTGATTCCGGAAACCCGCAGTTACTCCAGCTTCGAAACCAGATATTCGAAATGGAACATCCGCGCGTTGTTCCTTGAGGAGGCTAGAGGCTAGTGGCTAGTTAGAAGTGGGCAGGCATTTGGGTTTACCAGGGGATTCTGCAGTAGCCCCATTGTCCGTTGTTCTCATCTACGCCGACTTCTAACCACGATAGCGACGGTCCCACTTTCGGTTTCATGACTTGATGAACTTCGTTAGCGATCCAGCTTGCGATTTCTTCGGCTGTTGTGTTGCCGATTGGAAGCAGTTTGCAGTCCTCGGCGGGGAAGATCCATCGCTTGTTCCGAAATCGCACAAGGACTTCATCACCTCCCTCTTGATGAATCTCTTCGACGGTAATGAGCGGATGCTTGGTAGCGATCAACATGTGATGGTCAAGCTGTTTAACGACTCCCGCAAGCGTGTCCCTGAAAGCGATAAAGTCGACCACATAGCGATTCTCATCCAGCGGTCCCTCGACTTCTGCTTTGACGCCATAATTATGGCCATGAAGGCACTCGCAAATATCGCCCGCAAAGGTAATAAAGTGAGCCGACGAGAATACAAGCTGCTCTTTCTGGAGAAGAACTCGGTACTGTGGTGAGGCGGGTGTTTGCACTTCAGTTTCCTCGGTGGGTGTTAGTCAATCGAATGTGATATCTTACTGGTTCGACAAGTTTGATGAAGCTCCAATTTTCCTCCACCGTCGCTTACAATCCAAGTTCTAGTTGGACATTGTCACTTTGCGCTGGAGTCCAGGCTTTAGCCGCTTTGGGAGCATCCAATGTGCTCAACGCCTAAAGGCTGTACTCCAGCGTCGTTGCGATTGATTGTCAGGTTCAAGGAGGCGGCATCGAACTAAGCTTTGAACGCTCGCAAAGAATCGGCTTTACAATCGATGGACGAACTCATGATCGAATCAAAGCATTCATACAGTTGCTAGTGGCAGAAATGAAAGAGGCAAGGATGAAGAAAGAT
>JAIYDQ010000467.1 GCA_027487375.1 Planctomycetaceae bacterium | reverse complement strand
CCATCCGAATGAGCGATCGCATTGCGGGGGAGAGCTAGTCCGCCAGTTAATCCACTAGCAAGTGCAGCCATGCTTGCGAGCCCATGGCGGCGTGAAATCGGGCTGGAAAACAAGTCGTTGTTCATGATTGATAACTTGAGTGGAGGAAAGAATGGAGAGGTAATCGATTAATGTTGTGTAAGAATCTGAGACTACATTGGTTGTAACATTTTTAGGGGACCCAAACAAACTCACGATGATTGATGAGGCTCCAGACAAAATCTTCATAAGCGGCTCGCCAATCGGCGGCCAAGCGGGGCTCCGGATGGGGACCAGCTTTAACTCGTCGTTCGTTTTCTTGCTGAATCACATTCGCTTCGGGTTGCAAATGGTTGAACCAAGTCACCAAAGGTAATGGTGCTGGAGGCGTTGGGACAACGACATCCGCGTCCGAAAGAATTCGCGACTGAAAGCCGTCAGACAGAGCCTTTACAAACGTTTCCCGCTCGGATGGTTTTGGTTTGCGGACGAGTACACGATAAAAGAGCTCGTCAATCAATGCCTCCGGTGCATCGGTTTGTACTGCCATGCGAGCCAGTTCGGAATTCACCGCCGCGCGGGAGAGGGCTGAGACAAGCAATCCATTAGATAAGATCCCAGGCTGGATAACATTCGGATCCGTTTCGCGATTATTGATCGGCTTTTGTCTTGAACCAGTCCATCCGAATGCTTCTAGCACATCAACGACCGCACTAGACCGAGGAAGCGCCAGACTTGGACGATCTCGTTCGTTATTAAGGCTTGCAAACATCCACGCGCGAGTTGGGCGCCCCAGGTTCTGCCGCGCTCCCAGTGGCCGCTGTCCATCATGAACAAAAGTCAGCTCCTCGGTATCCATCTTGCTACCAGTCGCCGCGAACAACGAATCGACTATCTGCTCAGCCGTCAATCGTCTGCGGTCAGGAGCATTGAAGAAGCGTTGCTCAGCCGTTGCCAGTAAGTTTTGACCGCTAGATTGTCGTTGGTAGGTCTTCGAATTCATAATCGTTCGAAGCAGATGTCGGATATCGTAGTCGTTCGAGATAAAGTCATCGGCCAACCAGTCGAGCATTTCCGGATGGCTTGCGGAACGGCCTTCCCAGTCATCGACCGGCTCAACGATACCAGCTCCGATAAGCCTTTTCCAAACGCGATTGACAATTACTTTTGCAAATCGCGAGTTGCTCGGCGCGGTAATCAGAGCGGCAAAGCGGTCACGGGTATCCTTAGGATCAATGGCGAGCGAATCAATCTCCTGGTCATCTTTGGTGGATGTCACTTCCTCGAAAGGCCATTTTGCTTCGACAACCTCGTCGGGTTTCAACGTGACTTTGATGAGCGACTCTCGACCTTTCTTTTCGAAAAATGCTTCAGGAACGCGGCTTGTCACGGGAACCTTTACGGACTTGCGTTCAAGCATTGCTGCCAGCGAATAGAGATCGCTTTGCTTGGTGCTGTGGTAGGGTGAGTCGTGACAGCGTGCGCATTGAAGCTCAATTCCCAGGAATGCCGAGGCGATGATGTGCCCCTTGGCTGCGAAGGGCGAATCGTTCTCGCCTGCTTGTGCAAACCCTGCACTACCGCCCGTCTCAGCACTACCGCGCATAAGAATTAGCTCCGTTACCATTCGGTCGATAGGCTTATTGTCACGAAGCGAATCATACAAGAACCATCGGAAAGGTCCGGTGCTATTGAGTGACTGATTGAGAAGCGACGGATTCTCAGCGAGAATATCTTGCCAATAACTTATCCAGTTATCCGCGACACGCTCGTCGTTAAGCAAACGATCGATCAGCTTTTCACGTTTATCGGAGTCCTTGTCTGAGAGAAAAGCTTTTGCCTCCTCGAATGTCGGTGGAAGCCCAATCGTATCTAGGTAAGCTCGGCGTAGAAACGATTCATCGTCAATGATCGGCGGTTGTGCGACTTGTTCCAAAGGTACCAGTGGAGCCGGCCAGACAGCGCCTTCACGTATCCAATTCTCTAGCACCTGAATATCTTCTTCGGAAAGTGGTGAACCGGTCGGCGGCATTGCTCCACTGCGGACTTGCTCAATAAGTTCACTCTCTTCCGGCTTTCCCGGAACGACTGCGACCAGTTCCGACTCACCAGCTCGCAACACAGATTCTCTCGAGTCGAGCTTCAAGCCACCCTTTTCCTTTTCTCCATGACATCGGAAACATTGATCACGCAAGATTGGTAACACCGTACCGTGAAATTGCTTTGCGAGTCTCACATCCGTCTTGGAGCTCGCTTCGACCGCTTTCGAAATTTTATCTGCGATGAACTGATCAATTTTCGATTCATGATTATTCGAATTAGCTTGTGGAGATTCGGCTTGTTCCAAGGATTCGTTATTGAGAGAGTTCTTCGATGCTCTCTGTGCAACGGATTGCCTAGCTAATTCGTGGCGATTGCTCCAGAACGAGTCCATTGATGCAGCTTTCGTTCGTCGCGAGTTGTCATCGTAGGCCGACATTGACCTTTCGATACGCGATAAAGCATCTTCGACTGCGATGTCGGTAAGTGGGAGAGGTTTCGAGCGAGATGGCTTGAGCACATCAAACGTGTTCGTTCCATCTAGCTGCACAGCTACGCACACTTCACCGGTTGTCGTCTGCTGACCAGGACCACCAACAACAAGCTCCAAAACAACACGATGCGTTTTGGAATCGGTCCCGTTAGCGTCGACGTTATACTCACCAAAGACTTCTTGTTGGTGATATCCGTGAGCTCTTAAGCCGGGCAGAGGAGGCTCCGCAACGAGTGTGATCGGTTGCTCACCGTCACGAGGCTTTTGGGTAACCGGACCCGTTTCAGCGACCATAACACCATCCACCCAAAGCCGGCCAAGCCCGCGCGCTCGAAGCATCAATCGATGACTACCCGAGGGCAATTCCACATCGGAAGCCATCCGCATCAGAAGCGGTCCTTTCCAATTATCTCGAATCCCCCACGCATCGTATCGTCTCGGAAGACGAGCCAACAAAAATTCGTCGCCTATCCATTGCATTTCCTCCTTGGGCCACTCTTCGCCTTCGTTCAGCCAACGATCAGCTTTCGGTAAGCCATCAGCCATCGAGACCAGTACACGATCCTTCGGTATCGACTCAATGTCCGGCATCACCGCCGGGGCGGCCTTGGCAACTCGATCGCCACCGACGCGATTGAAGCGGGCCAGCATAACCTTTTCGCTCAGTATTTCGCGATGAACCGCGATCGCGTCTAAAAGCCCTACAAAGCTATTAGCCGAAGTTCTTGATCCGATCCAAACATCATCGTTATCAACAACGGGCGGCTCGGTAGTTTCGCCCCCCATATCCCATTTGCCTTCGGTAGGCTTACCATTGATCCATCCACGAATCGATTTCGGCTCACCAAAGCGATACGACACCGCAACATGATGCCAGCCGTGACTCAAGTCGACTTTATTGTTCGAAGTCCATCGATGCCAATGTGCATCGCCAGAACCATGGCTTGTCGCGAACAAGAATCCTATCTTTGCTTCGCCACCACCACTTGGAACTAGTCGCATGGCCCAGTTCTGATTGTCACGAACCATTTTTGGATTCCCTGTCCGCCCCTTGCTTACAATCGACAGTGGCGAACTCCCGCTAGAGCCCTCCGATGATGGATCTACCTTTAGCCATGCTTCCAAAGTGATCGCGTCACCGTTTTCGAAATCGAATCGGCTTTCTACACCCGGATCTGGTATGGAAAGGTGAGCACCTTTTTTGTCGAGCCGTATTGCAGTATTGTTCGCAT
Source organism: Planctomycetaceae bacterium (assembly GCA_027487375.1). GTDB lineage: Bacteria > Planctomycetota > Planctomycetia > Pirellulales > Pirellulaceae > JAIYDQ01. The sequence continues at coordinate 34,958 of JAIYDQ010000467.1, read as the reverse complement.
CGAAATCAGGAAACTCCGGCGGTCTTGGTCCAGCCTGATCTCGAGACACCGCCCCATGTTCTTCAAAAGAAATCGAAACAGCGTTATTCACTGCTTCCGATCCAAAATCCCAACGCGTCACGATTGCCGCGTCATCGGCACGAAGTGACACAAACGAACAAACGAAGAGAAGAACAATCGACAGTAGCAGAGAGGATGTTGCTTTCACAGTGATTTCTTTCATGAGTATCAAACAAGCCGAAGCTTGCAATTTGCAATTTTGCTTTTTCAATTTCCGACCTCTTTAACTTGCTCATCAGTCGGAAGACCGGCGATGAATACTGGATCAACGACATCTTTATCGTTGTCGGCTGCATCTTGTATGAACAGTCCACTAACCTGCTCATTCGATTCGTACCCTAAGTCCGACAAATCAATTCCAACCGCAACCGCGCGAAAGGCGAGTCGAATTGGACTCCCCAGTGAAGGACTCGCAACGAGTTCTTCAATAGATTGAATTGGCTTTTGAAAGCGGTGCAAGAAAAACCCTTGGATGATTTTCGTTTCCGGAGAAGCCAACGTCAAATCATACGAACGGATCGTGTGTGACTTACTCTTTTCGGTGAATGGAATCGGGCATACATGAAATGCATCACCATCAATCGGGTTTGTAAGGCATTGTAGCTCAAAAAACACAACATCCGGACCGGGGCCATTAATGACAGGCTTCTTGAACTGAACAGCCAAACCGGGTGTGTCCGATTGAGGACTTTGCGTGAGCGGCGAACTGCTACTGCCTGGATTAATAACACCCGTATTGATTTTGTTATCCGACAGTAAACTCAGTACATCTTTTGGAAGCTCTTTTCCGCAAGCAAAATGCCCGTTGGTATCTGCGTCTGTACCGCCTTTGAAATGGGAGATCGACACGCCAATGAGCTCTTGAACGTTGAATGTTTTTAAATCACCATCGCGCTGCACGGTAACACTTTGTAACTCTTCAACTCCACCGGTGGCTGATTCTGAAGCTTCATACCCAACCAATCGGTCGGGCAAATTTGGTTGGTATCGATTCGGGGCGAACGGAATATCAAGTGCCGCCTCCGTGCTCTCCGATAAAAATCGCTTCGCATCGTAGTCGACTAAGTGAACTCCCGCACCATCCGCGTCCAAGTCATAGACATCCGCTGCTCCTTCCACCACACGAACTTCGGTTGCCGCGTTTTCACCAACACTAACAACAAATCTAGTTCCTCGATCTACGATACGTGAGGTTGGTGTCTCAACGCGAAAGCCTTCGGCACCATCCGGCGCATACACGGAGCAATTCCCTGAATCCATCGCAAGGCAAGCGTCATTGATCACTCGAAATATCGCCGGAGATTCGATAATCGCTTGCGCTCCATCAGGAAACAAAACTTCAATCATGCCGTCCGTTAAAACATAGTCGCGTTTCTGTGTAAGTGGGCTCTTATTGGATGGGATCAGCTCACCAAAAAACTTTGCGCCAGCCGAACTCTTGAGAATAACATCTCGATTGGGAACACCAGCCTTAATCTTCGAAGGAGCATCTGAGACAATCGACGAATTGGTACGAATATTAGCTGCGATGCTACCTGGTGCTGGCGAGGCGACAGTCCGCGATCTTCCTATCCAATAAGAAGCAATCAGAAGCAACCCACTTGCTGCGATTGCAAGAGCCGCTCGCGAGTAGAGTTGCCAACTGTTTTTATGAATTGCATGAACAGAACTGCGCGAGACGGATTCCTGACCGTTCGAAGCATCGTCGATAAGCTCATAGGCGGACTGTCGGATAGAGTTCCGAACCATCGCACCCTGCATTTGCAAATCGGCAAACGCAGCGAGTTTGCAAGGACTTTTTGCGAGCTCCTCATTGAACGTAGCGATCTCATCGGAGTTCATTGCTCCATCCATGAAACGAAGCGATTCCGCAAGAAATGCTAAGTGCTCATCAGTGTTTTTGAATTGGTTCATATAAAACTGATAATGTGAAATTATCCCCGTTCCTGAATCGTAATTGCTAACCTTGAGTGCTATCGGTCAAACTTGCTCGAAGCAGTCACCAGTGGCAAACGCCATCGGCTCAGGATTCGTTAAGCCTTGGATGGACTTTTCCCCTGTTCGTTGTCGTTCAATCATTGACTCTCTATTTCGAGTAAACGGTTTGATATGCAATCACCTAACGATTTGTGGATACGAGCGATTGACTGGTAAACGGTTTCAAGCTTTCGATCGAGCAGTTTTGCGATGGTTGATGAAGGACGTCCTTCAAAATATCTCAATCGCAAAATCTCGTAATTGTTCGGTGTCAGCGACTGAATGCACTCGCGAAGGGCATCGTGCTTTTCAGAATAGTTTGCGAGTCGATTCGTTTCGAATGCTGTTCCAAGCTGGTCGAGAACTTCATCGGACAGCCCATCGAATTTACCGTCACGAGCTCGAAGAACATCGATGGCACGATGTCGACCATGAAGTCTCGCCCAATTGAGGAGATGCTGTTCCGACTCAAAATTGTCCTGTTGACCAATTGCGTTCATACAGACTTCTTGAAAAACATCTTCCGCCAAGTGATAACTCCGCGCGACACTAGCGATGAAGGCCGTTAAAGCAAGTTGATGCCTGAGAAGTACTGAGGTTGTTTGTTCGCGAGTAAGCATCTACGACTCTGACTTCAGGTTTGCTGGCTTCAAGCTCAGCGTGTAATCGTTGGATTTTGGTTCACGATGTTTCTGCACTTTGGCAACGGGCACGTCCGGATGGGCTTTCCCTAGTAGATACGGGGCTCCTAGGAAAATCTCGACACGGAAATCGTAATTTTTGCGAATGTTCTCTTTCAAGCGTTGGAAAAAGTGAGTGGAAAAGCTGCGATGCTACGCAGGCTGACGACCTCTAAGGTAACTTTCGAGCCGCAGAAACAAGCTGGGGAATCTCCGGAATTCGACTTTTACGAAATTGTTTCCTATTTCTTCACAATTTACCCTGTTGTCGCCCCCACAATGAGGAGTTAGAATCACACCATTGGCTAAATCGGTCCCTTTAAAGCTGTTCTTTGGGTTGGCATTCCTACCTCTCCTGTGCCACAGACACCTAAAGTAGCAAAACGTTTCGAAGGGATAGCTTCCGAACGCGACAAACGCTTGCACCCCTACCTTTGGATTTCTAAAACAATGACTGAACAACGTACTAACGGTTCTCTAGCTTCTGATGTGGATAACCGCCGAGGTTTTATGAAGGCGACTTCCGCAATTGCTGCAGCAGGTACAGTGGTCGCCGGCACGCTTCCAATCGCGCGAGCTGCTCACTCGTTTGGTGATAGCACCATCAAGATTGGGTTAGTTGGCTGCGGAGGACGTGGTACAGGAGCTGCAACTCAAGCTCTTAGCACTGAAGGCCCAACAAAGATCGTTGCCATGGCTGACGTGTTTGATTATCGCATGAAGCAAGCTGTGCGTGCGATCAAAGGTAAACATCCAACCAAGTTCGATGAGAACTGCAAGCAAGAGATCGGTATCGAAGCCTACAAGAAAGTGCTCGACAGCGATTGCGATCTTGTCATTCTTGCAACCCCTCCTGGCTTTCGACCTCTTCACTTTGCTGCTGCAGTCGATGCGGGCAAGCACGTCTTCTGCGAGAAGCCAGTCGCCGCCGATGCACCCGGTGTCCGCCAGTTCCTCGCTGCGAATCAAAAAGCCAAAGAGAAGGGACTTGCTGTCCAAGTTGGCTTACAACGTCACCACCAAAGTAACTACAAAGCCACCATCGAAAAGCTTAAAGATGGTGCGATCGGCGATATCATTCTTGCACGGGCTTACTGGAATTCCGATGGAGTTTGGGTTCGCAATCGACAAGCCGAGCAATCGGAACTCGAGTACCAAATGAACAATTGGTACTACTTCAACTGGCTCTCGGGCGACCATATCAACGAACAACACATCCACAATCTAGACGTCATCAACTGGTTGATGGATTCGCATCCAGTAGAAGCTCAAGGTCAAGGTGGTCGTCAAGTTCGCACCGGTCCAGACACTGGAGAAATCTACGATCACCATTCGGTTGAATACACTTATGCCAACGGCGTGAAGATGCTCTCGCAATGCCGACATATTCCAGGTTGCTGGCAGAGCGTTCAAGAGTTTGCTCACGGAAGCAAAGGCTGGTGCAATATCTCCGGCGGGAAGATCTATGATCGAAACAACACCGTAGTTTGGTCCGCTCCGGACGGAGAGAACGGTTGGGAGCAAGAGCATCACGACTTGTTCGCAATGATCCGAAAAGGTGAGATTCCTAACGAAGGCGACTACGGCGCTAACAGCACGATGACTGCGATCATGGGACGAATGGCAACCTATTCCGGCAAGAAGGTTTCTTGGGACGATTGCTTGAACAGCAAGCTGGCCTTGGCCGACTACGGCAGCCTGAAGACTTTCCAAGATCCAGCTCCAGTCCAGCCAACCGAACCGGGTAAGTATTGGGTTCCAGTGCCTGGCGGGGACACAGCCAAGATCATGTAGTAAATCTAGCCGCGTCTTTCCGTGGCGCGGTTATTAGGCAGGTTCTGCGTCTCGAGGAGACGCAGCTACTTGCATCTTAAGCTTGAAAAAACCTCAGACAGCTCGTTTGGCATCTTCTCCAACATTTCCCGACCTCTCCCGAGCGGGATTGAACTTGCCAAACGAGCTGTCGTTTTGTGACAGCGTTTTCAGGCGTCAAAATCAGTTTTCGCTGTGCCCATGATGAATCTTGGGTAGCTGGCTTCTTCAATTCTCTGGCTATTGATGAAATGCCAGAAAAGCGACATTTTTTACTTGCCGCTACCTTTCCCACAGAGTGTTTTGCCGTTAAGGCCTGCCGTTTCGTACTCGTACTCAGCCGAAGGCGGTACTCGTACTCCTACTCGATAAGATGGAACGATTGCACGAGCACGAGTACGATCTAATGCGAGATCGGATTGCGTTCGGTGATTGGTAACCGCTGAAATTGTCCCCCGCTCCCACTACCAATCGGCGGTTGGCCAATTCGGGTTCTCAGGATAGACTCTTGATGATCCATCGGAGAGCATTTTGGTGCTCTGGTGAAAAAGTTGTTTTCCTTGAGCCGTAGTCGTCAGCCAAGTCAGTTTTCACGATGAGCGAATTGCATCACGAGTGTGGCGTTGCCGCGATCTATCACTTGCCGGGCCGCGACGAGAGTCCTCTTTGCACCGAAGGCGGTCCAAATGAGATATCGCGACTGCTCCCTAGAATGCTTCAGGATATTCAAAACCGAGGCCAGCTCGCCGCGGGAATGACCACCTACAATGCTTCTCGGTCTCTTATTCTGGACACGATGAAGGATGTCGGCTCGGTAAGCGAAGTTTTCCGGCTTTCCCATCGCGGCAAGTACGAATCGCTCATGCAGCAATATGCAGGGAGCGCCGCGATTGGGCACGTTCGATACGCAACATGTGGGCAAGACGATCGCTCGTATGCTCAGCCCTTCGAGCGGCAACATATTCATAAGCACAAGTGGTTTAGCTTCTGCTTCAATGGCCAGCTTGCCAATTACGGAGAGCTCCGAGACCGGTTAACCCGCGATGGCGATCATCATCTGGCTCGCGATACCGATACCGAAATCATCATGCATGAACTCGGTAAGCAGCTTTCAGATGTGGCTAGCAACAGTAAGTCTCTCGTCGAAGTTGTTCGTGACGCTTGTAAACATTTTGATGGAGCCTATTCATTAGCATTGCTAAATGCAAAAGGCGAAATGCTGGTTGCTCGCGATCCACTGGGAATAAAGCCCATGTGCTATGCGATTGAAGGGCCACTTTTCGCCGCTGCCAGCGAGAGCGTAGCCTTGCTGAATCTGTCGTTCTCTCGAGATTCAATTAAGTCGCTTCCGCCGGGACATGCAATTTTGGTGACGCCTGACGGGATTCGTATCGAACGATACATCGACACGCCACCGCCAACGCCAAAGCATTGCTTCTTCGAATGGATTTACTTCGCCAACGTAGCCAGCACATTAGACGATCGAAGCGTTTATCTTTCGCGAACCCAGCTTGGAGTGGAACTTGCAAATCGCGAACGCCTAGAAGGGCTAGTTCCTCTTGATGGAGACACGATTGTTGTTCCTGTTCCAGACACAAGCAAAGCCGCAGCAGACTCGATGGCGTTTCAGCTAGGTATTCCGTCCCGAGAAGGATTGATCCGAAATCGGTATAGCGGTCGCACGTTTATCGAAGGTGGCAGAGCAAGAAAGGCAAAGGCCGCCAGCAAGTACACGCCGCTCCGAGAAGTCTTGGAAGGGAAGCGAGTATTTCTCGTCGAGGATTCGATAGTTCGGTCAACCACGATGAAGGTCTTACTCAATCGCATTCGAGATATGGGTGGAGCCAAAGAGATTCACGTTCGAGTCGCATGCCCTCCGATCATCGCTCCTTGTTTCTACGGAATCGATATGTCGACCATCGACGAGCTATTCGCGCCTAAGTTCCTCGAAAATGGTGAACTCACGCGAGCTTCAGAAGAACGGATGGCAGCCCAATTGGGTTGTGATTCACTTCGATACCTACCCGTGTCTTCGATCGCTCGAGCAATCCAACTCCCTCAAGACCATCTTTGCCAAGCATGTGTCACTGGAAATTATCCGACCGATTGTGGGAGCAGGCTTTACAACATTGCACTGAATCAGTTCGCGTCAGGGATCGCAGCGGACCGCACCTACGAACGCCGTAGCGACACACCAACACCGGCAAGTGTTTAGCAACGCACGAGGGGATGTGTACATCCGACCACTCAAGCATCGCCCGCCGCTCCCCGCTGCTCCCGCAATCGTCGGTTGGTTTTGTTATCTTTTGGGCCTTACTCCAGTTATGTCCTATCGATCAGGCGATAACCGCGGAGTTGACGGGCTCTCTGACCAGGCCGATGGGCCTTTTTCGGATTGTCACTAAATGAAAAACAACTTTGGATTATCTCATATCGGTGCCGACGGATCGCCAACCATGGTGGATGTCGGCGAGAAGAAAGCGACCTCACGAATTGCAGTAGCGAAGAGCCGCTTGGCAATGTCGGAGGCAACTGCGACAGCTATAAAGTCGGGTGCTGGGCCCAAAGGGGAGGTGCTTCTTGTAGCGAAAATTGCAGGGATCGGAGCTGCTAAGCAAACATCGAACCTCATTCCTTTATGCCATCCATTGGCATTGGAAAAGGTCGATTTAGCAGCCGAGTGGGTTTCGGAATGCGAACTGGAATGGACTGCGACGGTGAGTGTTTTTGCTAAGACTGGCGTTGAAATGGAAGCGATGGTTGCAGCATCAGTCGCAGCTCTCACTGTCTATGACATGTGCAAAGCCATCGACCAAAAAATGGAAATTACTCACGTTGGGTTGTGGTTGAAAGATGGCGGGTCACGGGGATTGTTTAAGAGATAGCTTCGGGAAATCCTGATCAAAGGGAAAGTATGCAAAGCCAAGCGTTTATTGCGAGTGAATTGTCTTCAAATCGAGGTTCGCGTGAAGTCGCATCTGCGAGTAGAATCTCGATCGCCGACTGGGGCAACATCAGCGACACCCCCAACACGTTGGCTGGAATCCACGAAAACATCACCCGTTTCCCTTCGAGCCCAGGCGTTAAAGAACCGACTCCTGCTATGGATTACTCGCAAGAGTTAAAGCTTGTCACAGCAACGATCCGCGAACCACTGGCTCGCGTTGAAATGCTGCTTCGAGAGCAACTACGACACGATTCTCCTGAGATTCAGTCGATTTTGGATCACGTTGCGGAGATGGGCGGTAAGCGACTACGTCCCGCACTCTTGCTACTGGCCGCGCAAGCCTGCGGAAAAATCACCGATGAAGCCATTCGATTGGCTGTTGTTGTTGAATTGGTACACACAGCGACGCTAGTCCACGACGACATACTTGATGATGCGAACTCACGACGCCATCGAGAGACCGTTCACCGAAAATGGAACCGTCAAATCAGCATTCTCGCTGGCGACTGGCTATTCACCCAAGCCTATTTCCTCGCGAACATGGGAGAGTCGACCATTCCAGGTCGCTGGATCGCCCAAGCAGCCAAAGAGGTTTGTGAAGGTGAAATTCGCCAGAACTTGGCTGTAAAAAACTTTGAATTGAAACAGCCAGAATATTTTGACATACTCGGAGCCAAGACCGGAAGCCTTTGCGGAGTCAGTTGCAAGCTAGGCGCGTGGGCAGCTGGTGCTTCCGAAGAAGTCTGCAACTCTCAGTACGAATACGGGATGAACCTCGGGCTCGCATTCCAGATTCACGATGACTGGCTGGACTACTGGGGAACGAAAGAGCGACTCGGAAAGCCCGTCGGCGGAGATTTCCTTGCAGCCAAACCAACACTTCCGATGATCCACGCTTTAGGCAACGCTACTCCGCAGGAGCGTGAAAATCTATTGGAAATGTGCAGCAGCCCAAGCAGCGAAAATTTTGAGCAATTCAAGTCTGTGATCAATCGCTTCGGAGCAAGCGATTTCACGAAAGAAATGGCAAAGTCGTTCAGCATTCGTGCAATCGGTGGTTTGCGGTCGGCGGGTCTGAATGGCAAGGCGAATTGGTTGGAGCGCCTTGCGATCGCGGCCGTGGCACGAGCAGCCTAATCCAATTGTTCGTCTGGGATTCTCGAGCAACCAGAATGCTTCGAGTAGCGTGGTTCATGAAAACTCGCGGGAACTTTTTCGAGTTTTATCTCGCCCTTGCTCTCACGGACCAAGCCCCGCCCACCGTCGGGTTGCTTGACCACACCTAGCTATGCAGTAAATTCGTGCGACTCTATTTCGGGGGCTGAGATTGTAAGAAGTCCAACCTAACGATGATTGCACTTACGCCTGACAACTTACTCAAGCTAGATATTGTTGGCGCGTTCGTAACATGCACCGTGACAGGTGCTGTTCTCGCGACAGAACTCATTCAAACAGGGATGCCTCCATGGATACTCTGGACAATGTCACTTGCCGCCGGAGCGTTTTGCGGCTTTGGGATTTTTGGATACTTGACACCAAACCGTCGAGTGCTTGCGCTTAGAACCTTGGCGATTCTCAATCTCTGTTTCTGTGCAGGCTCCGGAATCGCATGGTCCCTTAATTTTCAAAGTCTAACCTTGTTCGGTCGACTATACTTTCCCATTGAAATCGTTGTCGTTTGCGTAATTGCCATCATCGAGCTTTCCGTTTCGATAGCGAGAAATCAAGCATCAAGCCTGTAAGCGTACTTACAGTGAGTCTCCGTTTAAAATACGCTATCGATTTCGGACAGACCAAGAGCTCCCATCCGATTGCCGTTTCTAAGATCCCCCGGAGATGAAGCCATGAACGTTGCAGAAAAAAGAAAACTCCTCGGAATGAATGCTGCGATTTGGTCGATCGCTACGCTAGCTGCCTTCATCCTGCCCTTTGTTGCGGAATCCATTGCGACTGGACCTGCCAAGTTCATGCAGGTGATTTGCTTTGCTTTCCCGCTTATTGGTGGGATGGCTATTTCGACTTTCTTGCTCAATAAATCGATCGGCGAGTCTTCTACATAGAAAACGCGTCAAAAAACACGTCGTGGAAATCATACCTTCTGCCGATCCACACACCGTTCGAAATCTAAAGCGTTATCTCGACTCTGCCTGACTGGTGTTCCCCCGGCTGGTTTCAACTTCCCAGCCAACAGGCTGTGTCCATGCCTTTTGAAGAATGCTTTCCGTTGTCGGATTGGATGGTTTCTCTGAACTCGTAACGACAGCTCGAACATAGAGCTCATCTCCAGTCAGCTGATACTGAGCGATGTTTCCTTTGGTTTGCTGAAACGTCATCCCTACATCTTTTGAGTAATCACGGGTGCTTTCGATTGGCTTACCAGACGTAGGATCTATCCGGGGACGCGAAGTCTTGTCGAAGTTACGTCGCGTTCCGATGAATGTCGTCGTGAATTCAACATCATCTTTGGGCTCGATCTTTACTGTATAAACCTTCCTCAGTTTGTCGAACTGGACGTCATTCAGTACAACTCCAGTAGACGCGTAGAAGTCACCGCGTCGCATCGCTTCAATGATCGATTCTGCGGTAAGTTCTTTCGCGCGAAGCATGATCCAACCTCGCCCTGGTGACGCCTTTTGTTCTCCATGATAGTCATGTGAATCATCGGTCGCTAAGCCGAACAAAGGTGGTGCGCCGAATTCGGAAAGCCTGAGTGTGCTTGTGATATCCCAAAGCATTTCTAGGCCATGACGTCGTGAGCTTCCAAGATCTCCGTCCCCTTCCACGCCATTAAACACCTCAAAGAATTCATCTTGAACTAGAGCAGCGAGTTCCTCAGCGGATATACCTTTGTCTCCGAGATTAGGATGGTTCAGGTGAGGAATGATGTCTCGCCCCAATCGCTTCGACTGTTCATCAATCGCCTTGAGCGTGTTCTGAATCGTTTCTACGATGGAACTACCACTTTGCGGCGGGATTAATTCTCCGATGTTAGTCGCGTTGATGTGTACGCCTTTTTCCGTGATTTCCTCCGAGGGTATCATCAAGAATTGGCCATCACCTTCGACAAGCGGTCGGATCGCATCGAGCGGTTTCAACCGAACTTCGAAAGTACCTGCTTCTCGATCACCTCGCGTTTCCACCCACGGAGATCCAAATCGATCGATGTACTTTTGGAAGGCCTTTGAACCACTCCTTTTGTCAATTTCTTTGATGTTCATCCAGCGATCACCAATGCTGAGAACGTTATGATCGGAAAGTGCAAGGAAGTGGTAACCGTGCGATCGGTACCAATCCGCGACCATTTCCGGAAAGTCATCTCCGTCGCTCCATAGTGTGTGCGTATGCAAGTTTCCTTTAAACCACTGAGATTTGTCTTCCTGAGATTCGGCGCGCGCGAAAGAAGCAGCCAGAAAGGCTATTGCAAGAAACGGCAAGCAAAACGGGTTCATCGATCTGTTCCGATTGGTGTTCCGTAGGAGATTCACAAACTTTTGAAGCGTAATGCTCGAGTGTCGCTGGCCGTTATCGGTAGCATCCAGAATTGAGCACTGCATCGATCGTGATCTTACCGAGAGGTATCACGTTCGGAGCAGAAACTCGCGAGAAATTCATATTGCAAAATGATTTCCGCGACCCTTTACACTCGACGACTATCAACAGATAGCTATGAAGCTACACGTTGGTTATGTGAAAAGAACAGATGGCTACAATCGAAATCGCCGCGTATCGCTTTTATGTTAGCAATTTTGGCTTTGCGAATTTCAATTCATCACACCTGATTGCTTGCAGTCGGATTGCGATCACTAAACACTAGTTTCTCATAGCGTTGGAGGCTCGAGAATTCGTGCATAGTATTCTGGATGCCGATCGGCCCAGCGATCGATAACATGCTGGCCAGGTACACGCACGAGGCACTTATTGCGCGCTCGTTCCAAATCAATCCGTCCAATAATGATTGCCTCGTCATCCCGTGATCCCGGGAGGCTATTCACGGCAGGACTTATGCTAGGAGTTGCAGGTCCCTCTGAAATTACGTTTCCATTTGTGTCACAAAGGCGGCTTTGACCAATAAAGCGAAACCCACGTTCGGTTCCAACACGATTCACGGCGAGAAAGTAGACATTGTTCTCAAGAGCTCGAGCGTTCGGAATGTACTTGGCAAACGTATCGGCTCCCGGTGGCCAATTGGTTGGCAGAATAAGAATGTCTGCTCCGTCCATGGCCATGACTCGCCCCGATTCTGGAAAGACACCATCGTAGCAAATATGAATGCCAACTCGCATCTCGTTCGCTTCATGAACCTGAAATGGCTGGCCGCCACTGGTGGTAAACCTATCAACGCCCAATCCGGGAAGATGTATTTTACGGTATTTCGAAATGACTCCTTGAGGCCCAATGAGCACGCAAGTGTTATAGATATTGTTTGCTTCGCCAGTTTCCAACATTCCAAAGGCAACAAACTGTCCCGTTGCACGGCAATGCTCATGAATCTCATGAGTTGCTTTCCCAGGGATTGATTGCGCATGCGGTATTGCCTCCTCGAGGCTTTCAAAGCAATAGCCTGATAGCATACACTCGGGGAATACGACGAGATCTGCGGAAGTGAGTCGATCGTCGCGGAGCCACTCCATCATTCGATTCAAATTAACTTGGCAATTCGCGAACTCGACATTCGTTTGAACGCCAGCGACTGTACGAAACTTAGCCACTTCGTTTCCTTCTTGTACAATATGTGCTCGGGCAAAAGAACCGACACTTATGAGTATACTCGATTCCGGCAAAACCAATTACATCGCGTAACGGTAATCGACTTGAGTTACACCGCATTTAACTTGCCGTTTTTTGTAGTCGCATTGGCGACGATAGTGATCCCAGCATAATCTAAGTCGTGACCAAAGCAGTTCCGCTTTCAGCTCTTGGTTAGCTCATCTCGTAACGAAGTTGCCGAGTCTCGTTTAGGAATCAAAGTACATTCGGTTTATTACCCGGTTGACCAAAGCGGAAGAACGAATGGCTCGTTGACGTATCACGCTGGATCGATAGCATGAAAGTAAGATTTTTCGATTCATAGCGATGGTGCCGAGCAAACGGCCATACTTATCAAACCATCTCCCAGCGGCTTCGATGATCCGAAGCGAAGATCGTTGCTGTATACATCTGGAAACGAGTAAAAAATGAAGATTGTTCTGCTACTTGCGGCGATTTACCTCAGTGTCACTGAGCTTGAAGGATCATGGCCGTCATTTCTTGGGATTGGTTCCAAGGTTACTGAGACGCAAAAGCTTCCGCTAACATGGTCATCAAGCGAAAACATACGATGGAAAAAGCCGATTCCAGGTCATGGGCAATCAAGCCCAGTCGTTTGGGGAAACCAGGTCTTTGTTACGTCGACCGAAGGCCCTAAGAAGGATTCGTATCTGGTCATGGCTTTCGATGCGGATTCGGGGGATGAGCTGTGGAGACAATCCATCGCGAACTCGAACCCGGTAGAGAACAGCGTCTACGTTAGTCGCGCCGCAGCAACACCCGTGGTCGATGCGGACAGGTTGATTACCTTCTTCGAAAGTGGACAACTCAACTGTTTTGACCATGCCGGGAAACAACTTTGGCAGCGTGATCTTTCTGTTGACTACGGGAAGTTTCAAAACAAATTTGGACTCAGCGCTTCACCCGCGCAGGATGCAGCCAACGTTTACATCTTGGTCGATGACGAAGGCCCCAGCTATGTCACTGCCATCGCGAAATCCACGGGGAACACAGTTTGGAAAATGGATCGATCCGCAAGGAAGAGCTGGGCTTCACCGAATATCGTTTCGATCGCAGGTGAGCCACAGTTGGTGATCAGCTCGGGTGGTACCGTTGATGGTTATGATTGCGCTACGGGAAGACTTCTTTGGAGCTTTGACAAGGTTGGAGGGAACTCGGGGACAACGCCACTTAGCGCCGGGGACGGATTGTTCTTAGTCTCAGGATCGCCGGGTCGAGACGGTGAGAATACCGAAATGGCAAAGAAATCGAATCTAATGATGCAAGTATCCAAGGTTGGCACTGAATGGGAAGCGAAGCCACTTTGGATCTCCGATGAGGCGACTCCTTCCTGGGGATCACCAATCATTAACGGCGACTGTGCTTACTGGGTAAATCGAAGTGGCGTTGTTTACTGCATAGATAGCAAGACCGGTGAACTTCACTACAAACAAAGAACGAAAGAGTCATGTTGGGCCACACCTTTTCCAGCTGGAGAGAGAATCTACTTTTTTGGCAAGGACGGCACGACGACCGTTTTAGCGGCCGGTCCTGAATTCAAAGTCCTCGCCGAAAATGTCCTTTGGAATCCAGATGATGTCGTGGTCGATTCGAAAGCTTCCGCAAACGAATCGACAGAGGAACGACGTCGTTCGGCTGCGATGTTTTCAGGGCCCACGCAATATGGGTTTGCCGTTTCCAAAAATCGCTTTTTCGTGAGAACCGGGGATCAATTGTTCTGTGTAGGTGAGCCTTGAATCGGATTCGTCAACGACAGAACCGGAGTCGCGATGCTTGCGTCGTCGCGATTGGATGGCACCAGAAATCAAGCAGCCAAAAGCTGATGCAGATGAAAGTGGTGCTTGCCGAGTTTCCCGCCGTAGTTACCGCCGGTTATTTGCCTGACACCGCATGCTGGCCCGACTTCGCATGCCGCTTCAATGCCCAGCCGCATCGCTTTTGCGACAGCCTCCGGCGTTAAGCCATCGATAACCAACTCGAGCGCTGCACTGGTTTGATTGCCTACCAACGACTCGGACACTTCCCGCAAGGTTGGGCAAAAAGCATCGTTGGTAGATGCTGAGAGCATCTTATACCGCGAGCCAACTTTAGAACCGCTTCTGGCCACGCCCCCTGGGAATGGCGTGATCGCCCCACGAACATGTTTGATGGCTCGTACAGCCGCATCGCATGCATGCAAACAACCATGAATCGTATCGGCAAGAACTAGAAAATTACCGCCCCCAACAGCACTTGTTCTAGCGATATTCTCCTCACAAACAAACTCGCCATCCATCACCGGAATGCGCCAATAACGTTTCTTGCCAATCTTCTTGGAGATCTGAAAGCCGTCTCCAAAGTAGCGAAGCTTCGAACCCATCGCAATTCGCTTCGGACCTTCTAGCGATCCAAAGACCGACGTGCTTGGACAAGTTAGAACACATTGACCAACGCGACGGACGAGTTGCTCTTCCAGTTTGCCTCCGGAGACAGCGAACATAAGTACGCTCACGCCAGGACGACCATCAGGCGTTTGAGTACCATCCAAAAATCGTTCAATTCCGGCTTCCACTCCGCAGCCGATCACGCTGGTTGCAAAACCAGTCATCGCTTCGGCCGCTCGCCGAGCCCAAAGTGGCTCTGCAGCAGTAATTATGATCCGCGTGCCGGTCATGTCGAACGCTTCAGCGAACGTATCGACTATCTCAATGCCGTTAATCAGCATACGAATCCCGTTCCTGGATTGAGAACATCATTCTAAGTGGACTGCATCGCTTTACGCTGGAGTCCAGGCTTTAGCCGCTTTTTGGAGCATCCAAGGTGCTGGGGCGCCTAAAGGCTTTACCCCAACACTGTACTCCAGAACGGTTGCGATCGATTGTCGTGCTCAACCTGGCGATGTCCAGTTAAGCTCTTCTTCGCAAACAAGTTTCACGTAGTCGCGTCTCTCCGAAACGCGACCACACGGTTAGAAACGAAGCTTATCGCGACAAGAATTCGACCACGATGTTAGCGTTCACTGGCAAGCTGATGTCGCTTGGGCCAGGGTTTCCCGCCACGGTAACTCGTAATGATTCGGTGTCGAAGGTCAACCAATCCATAGGCGTAGGTGGGAAGTTAGCGATCACGCCACGGTACATATTCTTGACCGAGTCGCGATTACGCACTTCGATAATGTCGCCAGGACGGCAGATGAAGCTAGGAGACGAAACCTTGACTCCGTTGACCAGGAAGTGACCGTGCACGATTCCTTGACGGGCTTGAGGCCGAGTCTTGGTGAAGCCAACGCGTCGAACAATGTTGTCCAAACGTCGTTCGCACATCAGTAGCAACGTTTCACCGGTGTTGCCTTTGCGACCTACAGCGTCATCGAAGTAACGTCGTAGCTGACGTTCGCCGAGTCCATAGTAGTACTTGATCTTTTGCTTCTCCGCCAAAGCGATACCGTAGTTGCTTGTTCGGCGTGGCTTGGGGTGCATACCAGGTGGATTTTCGCCACGCTTGCTAAATGCTCGAGCCGCTCCAGCACTTTCGAACAAAAGTGCGCCGAATCGTCGGTTCACACGAGCCTTGGGACCTGTATAACGTGCCATACTATCGTTTTCCTTATTGGCTTATTGCTAGTTCATCACGAGACGAAACGTCAGCTCAGCCACTCTCAAAAAAGGGTTTTCCAAGGTCATCGCAGAGCATGTGTGCTCTATGTGACCGTTCCAATCCAATTGCATATCGCAAGCTGAAAGGCAAAGATACCGTAGGATGGGACCATCGTCCCGTCCGGTTTCATGAGGGAACAAATCCCAAACTACATTCGGTAGGTTAAGCTTCTCGCTCGCATAAATGCAGAACCGGCGTCGTACGATCGTCGCCGGTGGTTGGAATCTGCGGATATTGAAGTTCCGGAAAGTATGGTAAAAGTCAGTCGTTTCAGCAAGTCCAACGGGGTTCCGTGCGACCCATGCGAGCGAGGAAATGCTGATTCCGAGCCGTTTTTTTGCCTCAGAACCCCCAAAACAGAGCTTCCGACAATGACTTTCCCATCCAAAATCACACGCGTACTCGAACCGGAGGTCATGGATTCTTGGGCCGAAGCGGAAGAATACGACGCGATGGATCACTCGGTGGTGAACCTCCGATTCGCACAGGATCTGGCTGCAAACCAACCAGTCGGGAACGATTTACTCGACATGGGAACCGGAACGGCCCTCATTCCGATTGAACTTTGTAAGCTTCTCCCCAAGTCGACTCGGATCATGGCCGCCGACGCCTCGCAGCCGATGCTGGAGCTGGCTCGCTATCGAATCGAAGTGGAAGCTCTCACCGACCGAATTCAATTGCTTTACGGTGACTGCAAAAAACTGCCCTTTGAAAATGAATTTTTTGACACAGTCTTTTCGAACACACTTATTCATCACGTCCCCAATCCAGCAGATATTCTTAGCGAAGCATGGCGAGTTCTTCGGCCCAACGGTTTGTTATTCATTCGCGATCTAGTAAGGCCTTGCGCTGAAGCACAGGTGGAGAAGCTTGTAAGCGAGCATGCCGCCAACCAATCCGAATCAGGTCGACAACTACTCCGCCAAAGTCTTTTTGCCTCACTGACGATCGATGAAATTCGGACTTTCGCCAATGAAGTTGGAATCACACTAGTTTCGATCGAACAAACCTCAGATCGCCATTGGACTCTAATCGCGAGGAAGCAATCGCTTGGAGTGCTATGACTCGCCTCAGCTTGAGGGAGCACGATGAAGATAAACCAACCGACTTGCAAAAAAGCGGCAAGTAAAGGGGTGATTGATTGTTCCGTCATGCGGGTGAATAGTGGCTTGCCAACATAGGCAAAGAGATGCACATGACAGAACGCATCAACGATGTAGGTAATTGTTGTTAAGCAATCAATCGTGGCCTGCGCCATACTACGGGGAACTAGGAACAACTTGGAGCCGCAACTTCGACATCCAAATTTTTGGTGAGTTTTCTGGTTGCCCTGTAATCGCTAACTCTAATTCGACCCAATCCGGTGCCATGTCTCTTCTTGACAATATGATTTTGAGCTGTCAATCTGGCTCTCTGGGTAGTTGGATTCGGCATTGTTTTGTTTAAATATTTCGGGAGCAGGTAATGTATTCTCCGGTGCAAACTCTAGGTGGTATTGCAATCTCTTTTCTTTCCTTCATTGCAACATCTCCCTCTCTAAATGCGCAAACGCAGCCACCACAAGATTCGAAAATTAATGCTCCGGGTCTATCCACAATTTCAGCAAGATCGGATCGATATCAGATCTTCCCCAGCAATTCCATATGCATCGCATCCATCGATGCAGCCAAATTGCAATTGCAGCCTGAGTTTGAACTGATTCCTTGGGAAGTTCTACTTGCATTATCTCTAGAGATGGAGGGAATCGAAATGAAATCGATCGATACCATCGATATTGCGATCGGTGAGATCGCACCAGTCCCAGAGTTTGGTATAGCCATCCACTTCACGAAGCCATTTGCAATTGAAAAGATCCGGGGAGAGTTTGTTAGTCCGATCCAAAACGTTCGCAACAACTCTAAACTTCGGTTTCGAGAAGTATCCCACCCTAAGTTTCCCAACTTTAAAATCCTTCAGTCCGAACCAACGATCATTCTAGCAGGCACCAATAAATTCCTTCAGTCGATGATCGTCGGTGCAAGCGTGCCGAAAGATGGTGCATTCGCCGTTCTCCAAGAATCGACTGGACTCGTTCGAGTTGCAATCGAATTTGAAAAGATCAAAAAAATCATCTTGAACTATTTGGAATCTTCGGAGAACCAGGTGCCATTTGAAATAGTTGGAAACATCATTCATCTGGTCAAACATTTAGAAAACAGCTTGATTGACGTGAGTGATCTTTCTCTTGATAAAGTGAAATGGAGTTTCGGCGTTTCCAAACAAGATGATGTCGCTGAGATCGCACAAGCCCTGACCTATCTTCGCGAAAACGCATTAACTTTGGCCGAAAAGTTCCAACGTGAAGCCATTCGCGACAATTCAGCTAGCCTTTCGGTGGAGGTGATTTCTAACAGATCTATTTTCGTAAATCGCGTAGCTGAATATCTGAGGAATCAAGAACTCTATTCGATCGAAACGAATCGAGTTGTCATTAAGCCCAGCTTCTTAAAGAGTTTGGTGGCAGCGAGTTGGTACTCCAGTTTGCTTATCCCCATCCTTCAGAAATCAAAAGCAACTGTTCAACGACGAGCTTCAATACAAAAGCTCGGAGAAATACATTCCGCTCTACTCAACTATGAATATCAATTGAGAGAATTCCCGCCTAGGGTGATTCGAGATGAGAGTGGGAAACCTTTGCTTAGCTGGCGAGTCGCTATCTTGCCGTTACTCGGAAAGCAAGAACTCTTTGAAAAGTTTCATTTTGACGAGCCCTGGGATAGTCCTCACAATATACAGTTAGTAGATCAAATGCCGGAATGTTATCGAAGCGCACAATATCCGGCGGATGGATTTCGGACCAACTTTTTGATGCCTTACGGAAAATCATCTAACAATGGAGAAGGTCCAGCTTCGCTTCAAGATGTCACCGACGGCGCGAGGAACACAATATCATTAGTGGAAGTCGATGCACCGTCCGCAGTTGTTTGGACACAACCGGAAGATCTTGATTTTGAGGAGAAGAACCTGGAAAGGCATTTCAACAAAAAAGGATTCAACATAATTCTGTACGACAATAGCACGAGAGTCATGAACTGGGCTGCTCAAGAAGAGACTATTCGTGCGGCCTTCACATTTGCAGGTAACGAAGACCCGGCTTTGTACGCCCCCAAGCGACTTGGATACCCGTAACGTGTCCTTGCGAACTGATGTCATTGGTCTCGGTAAGTGAGAGAATCGCGGACACGCGAAGCCTGATCTGCGTTTGTCCACACACCTAGGTTGCATGCCTGTGTTGTAACGCGACACGATCTTCTATGATCATGCTTGTGATCGACGTGCTGCTTTGGACGGGTCACGGGTTTATGCCCCCCGATTCAGCTGATGACAGCGTGCTAAACCCTCATCTAGTTGTTTCGAAATGACACCGTTTTTTGGGCGAAGGCCCGGATCCCCGTAATCAGAGGACCGCCCATGGAAACTCGAGCAACACGGCAGCGGTTGGCCAAAGGCGACGGGTAATCACGGGATACCGGGGAATCCACGAGCGCCCCCCCAGAATGGAAGCTCCTTCTTGAACAACCACACGATTGAAAAACAAGGAAATCCAATAAACTGCCAATTATGGATATCGGGATATAGACGTCCACAATAGAATATCCGACAATGGGCCTTGTGGATTCCGTTCAAGAGATGGTCTGCAAAAAGTGGCTTCCATCGCGTGGTGTCACCACCGCAGATCTTTCCTGAGGACGGGTCCACTTTTCCCCTTAGCAAACAACTGGATATTTCTTTTCCAGATGCGGCAAGAGCCATGATCGGGCTCTGTTTCTCGACACGTCTTTGACGTAGCTGGGGCTCTTCAGATGCCGGACATTCACATCTCGGAGAGACGTGACTACTTGAATCGTATTCGACCCACCGCAGGCATCGCGTGCGGACGCGACGCCCTGCGGCTTGTCAGAATTCATGACCTGTCGCGTTTGCCTTAGTAACGCAGGATCAGATCGGCTGTGAGCCTGTTATCGAGAATTCCTCGGCGCTCGGTGAGCGGGAATTCCCAAGCAACACCTGCCTCGAGGTTACGGGTCGGCTTGTACTTCAAACCGTATGCGTTGGTAACAATGTTGTTTCCTGCAACTCCCACAGATCCCAGGTTGATTAAATCGCCACCTTCGACAGGCAGCGGGAAGTTATTTCCGCTCTTCATGTAGTTGTACCAATTCAATTCACTGAATGCGTAGAAGCTTGAGCCACCGATGCGTTTATCAATGTGGTTGGACCAATAGAACAGTTGGTTTTCCGCTTGGCTGTCCATTGGCAAAATGAAACCTGTCGCGCTCAGCAAGTGCACACCGTTTCCGATACGCGTGCCGCCTGTTAAGAACAGATCGAGAACTCCGTCGCCGCGTGCTTGGAGTGCTTGTCGCGAACCAGTAGGAACTTCGAACCTAGCACCAGCAGACAATAGACGGCCTGTTTGAGCGTTTCGATAGAGGCTGTACTTCAAGCCAGCAGAGATATCTCCCCAGCCATCTTGTAAGAGCGAGCTTTGGGAGTCGATGAAGCCATCTTTCGTCGCGATAAGCGACCAGTTTTTGGAAAGCCTCGCTCTTGCTTGGAGTGCATAAACCTGAATGCTTCCAAGTGGAGCTCCGAGCAATGCTGGGATCTTATGGTCAATAAAGATTGCACGAGCCTCGGTAAGCTGTCGCGGGTCTTCAAAGTAGACCGGATTAGTCATCGGACTTACGAAGTCGCAGAACTCGTGTTCGCTCGGTTTGATTGACCCAATAATGTTCGGAAGCACCCCAAGTCCGAGAAGCCCCCCAGAGCAATGGTTTCCGCACAGTCCAAATCCATCGCAACCAGCGTTATCGCAGCCAGTTGCATCACAACTTGGATCGCAAACATCTTCGCAGCCTGACGTCGTCGTGCAAGAGGCGAGTTCTACACCCTCTGCGGCGGACTGAAAATAAGTTTCTCCGTTATTGGCCGAGCTCTCCCAACCACCATTCGCTGTCGCAAGTCCAAGCAGACTTGCTATGCAGCCACCTACCAAAAATCGGTTGACTAACATCCTTGTTACCTTGTCTTTGAAGCCTTTTTGATTGGCTTCCATCGCGTAAAAAGAGATATCGTCCCAAGTAGAATTCTGAATAAATCGAAAAGGGTTGAAGCCCAAGCAGGACGAAAGATCTGCAAAATTTCGTCAACTAATTCGGACTAACCGGTACATTTTCCAACGGACAGGGACGGAGCGTCGACTTTTGAGCTCATACTCGTACTCAGTCGAAGACGGTACTCGTACTCGAATCCGGTCATTCGAGTTTGAGAACCAGTTCCATTACGAGTACGAGGACGAGCGGCGCGAAAGTTTTTGAAATCGGTATAATGAACCAATGGATGTACATGTCCCTTTGAGTCCATTGTCCTTGCGTTAACCTTAAATCAACAGAAGATATGATTTCTCAAACTGCCGAATACGCGTTACGAGCTGTCGTGTTTTTAGCAAGTCAACACGACCCTCAAACAACCGCATTAATTTCCGAAAGCACGCAGGTGCCCGTCGGCTATTTGGCAAAAGTGATGCAATCGCTTAGTCGTGCCAAGCTGGTCCATGCACAGCGCGGAATCAACGGTGGCTTCATTCTTGCAATTCCGGCGACTGAGTTAACTGTCTTGAAGGTGATCGACACGATCAATCCCGTACAGCGATTTCATGAGTGCCCGCTTGGACTACATGGAAAGAACCTCTGTCCTCTTCATAAAAAGCTAGATGACGCCGGGCGCGTTATCGAAGAAACATTCGGTGACACGACGATTGCTGATCTTTTGAAAGGCCCCAAGGACCGAAGGCCTTTGTGCCGCATACCTGGAACTTGATCAATCGCGATTTGTCCTGCGTGTAAACTCTGGGTTCGAACTCGCAGCCGATATGGATCCCGCTTAGCTTTCTCGATGTAGCCCTCGTACTCCTACTCCTACTCCTACTCGTGCTCGTGCTCGGGCCGACTTCAATCCGATCGAGTACGAGTACCGGCTTGCGCCTGAGTACGAGTACGAAAATGCAGAAATACTAGATTTCTAAGTGGGATGCTCTCTCAAGATTGCGGATGAGCTGCTCCGATGGTTATTGAGCTTTCCGCGTATTCTTCTGGGGATTCGCTTTCGAGTTCCAATTGCCAATGAATGCGTATCAGAGTGCCGTGATATGTTGTTGGGCACCTTGGAGCAATCCACGACAACTGTCGCGATCCGGAGTTGCTGTCTGGTATCCAAGTCTCTTCGATTGCCGTTTCCGAATCTTGAGTCCCTTTACCTTCCGTGACCCAGACCAGTCGTGCAGTAATTGATCGGGGGACTTTCTCGAATTCCCAGATCGACTGTGCTTGGATAGTAGCTCCAGGACTAAAGTCTGAGATTCCTTTTAGTAATTCAAATCGCATCATGCGAGCACCTCTTCGTTTGCTTTCGATGAGGCCGAGTCCGCAATCGGAGGTGGATAAACCTTGATGTCAAAAACTTCACTTAGGTTTGGCCACATGGGAATGTCCCCTTCCAGCTTGACGGTCCATTTCACTTCATTGTTCGGAGATTTGAATGTGTGCATCGAAGTGAAGGGGAGTTTGGTAAGCGCGAATCCTTCTGCGAATGTGTTCGGGTCACTCGATTCAAACAGAACGTCTTCCGAAAGAACTTTCGTTTCGGTTCTCGTATCGGTTCCAGCGCGATAGGTAACCGTTTCGCTGCAAGTCAAAGACAGCTTCAGTGATTTGATTCTCCCGGTGTTCCCGGCGAAGGTCCAGCTAATCTCAAACTCGGAGCCAGGATAAATTTGGCTTTGACTGCATACGACAGTTGGCTTGGGGTTAAAGGATGCAAGGAAGCAATAGATTGCTCCGCAAAAAATACCGAAGCCGAGGAGAAAAAAGCCCGCAGTGAAAAGTGCTGGCAGCCACTTGAATCCACCAGCATCAAAAACGATTCCGTAAGCAAAAGCTGCGACAATTCCATTCCAAATGATGCTGAAGATGAACAAGCCAATCGCGTTGGTCAATTGATTGGTAGTTGGCTTAACCATGTAGGGCTGATTGTGATGCGGATCATCAATTTCGTTGGGGCATGTGTCGCTATGAAAAGCGAGGGAACCAACTCTTGAAGTGTCCGCTAGACTTAATGGCTCCGAGCCAATCACCGGCTTTGGCTTCTTCAATTTGGCTGAAGCGGAAATTGTTGCATAGAGAATGACGAGTGGAAAAGCGACAAAAACGGACGCGATAGCAGCGATGAACCAACTGCCCGGCGAGACTTGCCGAATGACCACCGATTCTGAAGGATTGGATGGGTTGTAATAGATTGGGAATTCATCACCGGCAGAAAACTGTTTCGTAGCGTCTTCAACGATGGAGCGTTTGTTGATCGAGTTTCTTTGACCGAACCAAAAGAGCGAGCCGCGATACATCACGTCATCGACTGTGTAGTGATATTCCGCTTTAGGATAATACGAAGTCGAATCGTCTCCACGGCTTTCAGCGATCTCGATTCGATCCATAACGGCCTGCGTCTGCGGCCAACTGCTTGATCGGACGAGCGCCCAGTAAGGCAGCAGACAGGAGCTCACCAAGATCGTTGCTCCTACTCCGATAAAAATGGAGCAGAAAATGGTCAATATCCAAATTCCGGCCATCGTCGATTTGCTTTTGCGTCTTATCATTCGCGTAGTGTAGCGTATTGAAACGCGCCATTCCACGTAAGGCACACGTAAGGCATTGGCTGCGAGCCAAGAACGATGTGGGTTGTTCTGATCTGTCAATCGTTTACGCTTGGTATTAGTTTCTGTTTTCGGTTTGTAGATTCGATGCTTACATTACGATGTCAATGACTGCTCAAAATACGCACACAATTGATTCCTGGAACGCCCAATGGCTCGCACCTTTTAAATCTCTTGCGATTGAAGCGATGCGAGGGGCTGATCCCGGTCATGGAATTGATCACGTGCAACGGGTTGTGCGAAACGCTTCAGAGATTTTGCGGTTCGAAGCAGCGGACTGCCGAGTCGTACTGCCGGCTGCTTGGTTACATGACTGTGTTCTGGTTGCAAAGAACTCGCCAACGAGGTCGTCTGCCTCAAGGTTGGCGGCTGATCATGCAATGCAGTTACTGCGAGGCATTGCCTATCCGGACGCTCACTTCGATGCGATTCATCATGCGATTCTCTCGCATAGTTTTTCTGCGAATGTTCCTTGCCAATCCATCGAAGCGATGGTTGTTCAAGATGCTGATCGATTGGAGGCTTTGGGGGCGATCGGAATCGCGCGCTGCTTGATGACAACCGGACATTTGCAGCAAAACCTTTACAATATCGAAGAGCCCTTTCCGGCAACGAGGACAGCCGATGATCGACAGTTTGCGGTCGATCACTTTTTTTGCAAGCTGCTTCGTTTGCCTGCGACGATGAAAACCCAAAGCGGAAGTTTCATCGCAACAGCGAGACTAAAGATCATGCAAGATTTTTTGCAAAGTCTCAGCGAAGAAATTGGATGCGAAGCGGCTCTCTTAGAAGCCTCGCTCAAGAAGTTACAGTGAGAGCCCTCAGCAGGTCAAAGAGACTTGATCCTATCGATCGCTTGTTGCGAGGCGTTTGAAGTAGGCTTCGATGACTTCGCGATAGTGTGACGGAAGGTCTTTGGTGATGTTCTGAAGAGCTTCTTGACGCTGTGCAGGAGGAAGATCTCCCCACCCGTTTCGGTCTTTCAGCGTTTTAGGATCTACATCACCGGGACCGCTCCCACCTGCGATCTGGCTTTCGTCCATCGGTTTACCTTGGCCGCCACCCTTGCCGCCTTTACCGTCCTGGCCTTGTTGAGCTTGTTGCTGTTGCTGTTGCTGCTGTTGTTGAAGCTGCTCTTCGATCTTTTCGATCATCTTGTCGAGCTTC
The DNA here is from genome assembly GCA_027487375.1 of Planctomycetaceae bacterium. Lineage (GTDB taxonomy): Bacteria > Planctomycetota > Planctomycetia > Pirellulales > Pirellulaceae > JAIYDQ01. The sequence goes on along the minus strand of JAIYDQ010000467.1, from coordinate 10,162 downwards.
TCAACGATTTGTTTTTCTTGTTCGCGCACGACAGTACCAGTTCGACCAAGCTCCAGTCGTCGCTCGACATCTTTCATCAATCGCGATATCTCGTCCAAAGAGTCTTCCTTCATCGGTTCGATGTCAGTCTTCATCAGTTTGGCGGTGATCGCATAGCGTGAAACCAGTTCCGATTCATGTTCGAGCAATTTCGTTACAGCAGCCATACAGTCATCACGTTGCAAAAGATGATGATGGCAGATGGCTTTGTAGAAGAGCCAAGTCGATGGGTCAACAACTTCGCTCATGTCCGCAAGTTCGATTTGCTCGAGCGATTCATCGTAGAGCTGCTCGTTGGCTAGTGCACGTGCGATTGCCAAGTGGATGTTGCTTTGAATCCAGCTGGGTAATTCGGATTCGATCCATGTGGCGGCAGCAACGGTCGCGCTGGTGTTTCGCTCGCTGCGTGCAGGATCGAGACCGCTCAACAGAAGTTCGATCCTGGAATCGGCTGCTGCCAATGTTGCCAACACGGCATCCAATAAGCCCGGACCGCGCGATTGGGACTCGAAGCGATCCCAAAGTGCTTTGACCTGAATCGAGGGCTGGTTCCACTCGGTTCGCGTCTTGAAATAGTCAGCAAGCTTGACATCGATTTGGTCGCGAACAGGCCAACTCCAAGTGGCTGACCGGCGCATATCGGTATCGATCGCTAGCGAATGAGTGGTGGGTAGAAACTGGCCGATCGCAAGAGCTAGCGAAGCCCAGGCGAAATAGACTTTTGAAAGACTTTTCACGCAGAAGCACCTTTTCTAATGGTGTCGACAATCAAGCGCTGTATGGTTCCACCCTACGTTGATAGTATCGCAGTGGCAAACGCGTTTCTACATGGAATCTTCAAGAATCTTTTCGATTGTCGTGTTTTGCGGGTTTTGCAGCGAAATTTTTCTTCTGAAAAAGAATCTTCTCGGCCAACGCGACCGGGTTCCCGATTCAACGTTTCCCCTTGAGTTCTGCTTTTAGTCGTACTCGTACTCAATGAAATGGTACTCGTAATCGTACTCGATGGAGTGTTTCGAGTACGAGCACGATTTCGAGCACGATTTCGAGTACGAGCACGATTTCGAGTACGAGTACGGGCACGTGCACCGGCACGGGATTAGGGTTGGATAGCTCCGGCTGATGGTGAAGATAGTTTTCGCGATGCCGCTATTTTTCTAGCCAACCAGAAACTTTCAGCCAATGACCGAAGGGGCCTGGCCAATCGGTGACTGGGACATTTTCTACGTGGCGTAGTCCGTACCCATGTCCACCGGTGGAGTACATGTGAAGCTCGCACGGAACGTTCGCTCGTTTGAGTTCTGCCGCGAGATATAAACTCGAAAGCGGCGTTACGTTATCGTTCCAGGCGTGCACCATAAACACCGGGGGAGTTGAAGATGCGGGTTTAAGTTCCTCAAGAAGCTTCGATTGATCTTTGGCCACCAAGTAAGCCGGATAAATCAAAGCTGCAAAATTAGGCTTGGCCGAAAACTGATCAACAGGGTCCGTTGCAGCATCTGCTTTGGGGTAGTGATCTCGATCGCAGAGGAGAGTTGCTCGAGCAGCAACTTCTCCGCCCGCTGAGAATCCCATGATCCCAATTCGATCTGCGGAGATTCCGAGCGATTCTGATTGGCTTCGTACCCAACGAATCGCGCGTTGAGCATCTTGAACGGCTGCATGAGCTTTATTTTCAGGATCACGAGCAGGCACACGATACTTGAGCACGATCCCGGTGATTCCTTGGTTGGCAAGCCAGCGTGCGACTTCGGTTCCTTCCAAGTCATAAGCCAAGATGCGATGTCCTCCGCCAGGGCAAATGATGACCGCCGTTTGCGACTTGGTGAGCTTCCCATTCATCGGGAATTTGGCTGGGTCGGGTCGGAAGATTTCAAGAGTTGGATTCGATACGTTCCCGATGCGTGTGACTCGGCCTCCACCGGTTGGCGGTTGGTCTGGTTTGGTAGTATCAGCTTCGGGTGGAAGGTCTACCGTTTCGCCTGGTGCTTTGCCTTTCCAGAGTTGCACTGTTTCGCTTGAGTTTTCGCGCACGTTGGGTTTCGACGTGGATTCTTGCTGAGCCATCGCAGGCGTCACACAAGAGAAGGCGAATGAAAACAAGAACAAAACTGACATGGTCTTGCGAGAGAGGTAAGTCATGAGAGGTACTCCGTAGGGATAGTGAGCGATGGATGGTGAGAGTTGTGCTTGTTTCATGTAGCCGCCTCTCTCCGAGAGGCGAAATTCCTGCGTCTCAGAGAGACGCAGCTACATGACTAGATCGTGTAACCATTCTGGCAGAATGAGATCGTGGGTGAGCCTTGGAAGCAACATTCTATATCGTAGCCGGGCAGCCGGGGGCGGTCTTGATAAGAACTTCGATAAAGCAAACCTTCGCTAGTCTCTTCGAATGTGAATCGATGGGGAGATGGGTCCGGTTTGCATGGAATGGGTTTAGGAAGTGGTGAGTCATCCCCAATCGAAGGCAAATTCACATTCCAAAAGCCAACGGGCGGAGTGTTAGGCGAACTGTTGTGCGACGTTTCTGCAATGATTTGCGAAGCGACCGACCAAGCTCGAGCGGCACTGATTGGCCAAGAGACTTGAACGCGTGGGCTCCGATATTGTGACAGTGCGATCGATCGATATCCGAGCCACGCGCCTTCGCGAGCCGCTCCACAAGTGCCGCTCATCATGATGTCCAGACCTAGATTGCCTCCATGATTGACTCCTGAGAGTATCCAATCGGGCTTCAATCCGAGATGGAGGATCGCAATTCGAACGCAATCGGCAGGCCAACCATCTATCGCGTACTGCTCCGGTGCAACGTTTTGTATTCGAATAGGTGCATACGTGTTGACGGTGTGTCCACAACAACTGCGACCGTCGATAGGAGCCACAATCGTGACGCGTGAGACCATAGGCTGCGAGCGAACGAATTCTGCTAACGATTGCAACCCTTCGGCTTCGATACCATCATCGTTCGTAAGGAGCAGATGCATAAAAAGAGTTCAGAACGGCGAGGTTTTTACTCAAGCGATAGGTGTAAGGAAAACTCGGGAAGTGCGACAAGTGTCGATCAAGCAACGCGTTTACAAGTAACTTGTCTACAAGCGACAATTACTGATCGGGGTTTCCAAGATCGCGGAGGCGCCGATGTTTTCGAGCTGTTCCATTACGCTGATGACTTCTTTGCGGCGGACCATACAACGGACCGAGCACCATGCTGGATCTTCTAAAGCGCTCACCGTTGGCGAATTGAAGCCTGGTGTAATCTGTTCAGCGGCGGCCAGTTTTGTTCGCGGAACGTTGTATTCCAAAAGCGAGTAATCGCGAGCAATCACAACCCCTTCTAAACGTCGAACGATCCTATCTGCAGTCGCAGTGTCTTTGCATTGCGGATTCTGAATCAGCACGGTTTCATATTGGCCGATCTCTGTCAGTATCTTCATTCGGTTGGCTGCGAGAGTGCTACCGGTTTCCACCAAGTCAACGATCGCATCGGCGACTCCTAGCGAGATCATGACTTCGACCGAGCCGTGCAACTGCACAAGTCTTACGGACGCATCGTTTTTTGCTAGGAATTTTCGTGTTGTATTTGGGAAGCTGGTCGCGACTCGCTTGCCATCCAATTGCGCCGGATCGGTCACTTCGGAGTCGGCGGGAATACAAACGGCCAATCGGCATCGACCAACGCCCAGCGGCAGCCTCACAAGAACATCCGCTTCGGATTCTTCCAGAAGGTCACTACCGGTGATCCCCAAGTCGATTGCACCTTCAGCACAAAGGACAGGAATGTCGTCGGTTCGCAAAAAGGTAATCTCTGCGGGAAGGCCACTGACGCGGGCGAAAAGGGAGCGATCTTGTCGGCGAAACTGGAGTCCGGCTTGTTGCAAGAGCTCGCACGCCAATTCGCTCAGGCGGCCTTTGCTTGGGATTCCGATCCGTAGAATATTGGTCGGTTGCTGGGTCATGAGGATTTTCCTTCTGTCTTTCTAGATTTCTTTTCATCGAGTCCCGAGACCCCTTCGCGACGCTCGAGTTCTCTCCGGAGTTCGTCGACCGTAACGCCGTGACTCCCCAGCAAGACCCAAAGGTGATAAATCACGTCGCATGCCTCATATACCAGGTGCGAGTGGGCCTTTTCACGCAAGTCAGCTGGCAAGTCGGCCTTGCTGTGAGAATCACATTCGGAAGCGGCAAGAACCGTTTCCAGCGTTTCCTCAAGGATTTTCGCCCCCATTTTCGCTGGGCCGCCTTGAATGAGCTTCGTCGTATAGGAGCCTTCAGGGAGCGATTGGGCTCGCTGGTGCACTTGAACCATCAGCTTGTCGAAAATGTCACCAGGAGTCATGTGAAGCGGACGGTTGTTTGCTCGGGTAAGTGGTATTCGCGTACTTTACAATTGCGTAGTAGACTCGTCACTATAAATGAGAGACCGTTATCCAGAAACGGGAGATTCGCAGATTAAGCTTTGTTTCTAAAGTTGGTTTCACGTGGCTGCGTCTCTCCGAGACCCAGGAATCTCGCGTCTCGGAGAGACGCAGCTACGTGATTTAGAGGCAGAGCCTAATTCAACAGCGCACATTGAACCTGACAAACAATCGCTACTCTGCTGGAGTACAGCCTTTAGGCGTTGAGCACCTTGGATGCTCCCAAAGCGGCTAAAGCCTGGACTCCAGCGAAATGTGACGCTGTCCAACTAAGCGGTCGAGCTTGATAGGCTGACGGGAGAATTCGATTAGGTATGACAATGAATATGTTTGAACAAAATGTCTCTTCGGACTGGTTTAAGCAACCTCTTTTAGATGCTTGGTATCTGTCTGGGCCAACCGCGTCTGGCAAGACCCAAGTGGCGATTCCCCTTGCAAAAGCCTTGAACGCCGAAGTCATTTCGCTGGATTCGATGGCCGTATACCGTGGGATGGATATAGGAACGGCCAAACCAACCAGCGATATCTTGGGGGAAGTTCCGCACCATTTGATCGACGTAGTCGAGCCGACCGAGGATTACAGTGTTTCCCAATTCGTTATCGATGCACATCGTTGCGCGGAAGAGATCAAGAGTCGCGGGCGCCAAGTCTTGTTCGTGGGTGGGACGCCACTTTATCTAAAAACGTTGCTACGCGGGATGTTTTTGGGCCCTCCGGCCGACTGGGATTTCCGGGCTGCCGTTCAAAAAGACGTCCAAGAGTTCGGACTGGAAGCATTGCGAAACCGCCTAATGCACGTAGACCCCTTGTCCGCACACAGGATTTTACCGCATGACGAGCGGCGGATGACGCGAGCTCTCGAAGTGGCGATGCTGACCGGGAGACCACTTAGCCATTGGCAAACACAGTTCGAAAGGATTGGCGATAAGCACTGTAATCGGGTTTTTGTGCTCGGATGGGAACGTGGCGTGTTGCATCAAAGAGTAAAGGAACGCGTCGAAAAGATGTTCGAAGCGGGACTGCTGGATGAAGTTAAAGGACTTTTGGCCAAGCACCAAACGCTAGGCAGAACCGCGATGCAAGCCGTAGGTTATAAGGAGCCGATCGACTACTTGAATGGAAAGGCAACCCTGCCCGACACGATCGAACGAGTTCTCATTCACACGCGGCAGTTTGTTCGAAGGCAAGAAATTTGGTTTCGTTCCATCAAGGAAATCAAGCGAATCCCGATCTCCGAGTCCGGTAACCTGCAAGATGCAACCCGCGATATCTTGAAAATCGCAGCTGTCTAGCACGACCGTAGGATGGGACCATTGTCCCGTCCGAACTTAGATTACATCCAGCGAGAGTCGCTCGGGACAATGGTCCCAAGCTACATGAAACTGGATATTTGGGACTTTAAGCCCGGCCACAAAAAGAAAAACGCGATTCCTCTCGTTCGCAGGGCATATTTCGACTTGAAAGGTTATGTGCCCTACGGTTATAGTTCCCGATCCCCGTCAGACGGTCTCGGTGAAAGTTCAGTTCGCTGTAATTGTTTGGGGTGGGAATCGCTTCCGAAAGCCAAAGTGGCGGAATGGCAGACGCGCTGGACTCAAAATCCTGTGTCCTTAACGGACGTGTGGGTTCGACTCCCACCTTTGGTACTGTATTTATCCTATCCAATTTTGTTTGGTTGCAATTGATTTATGCCGACAATTAATCAGCTAGTTCGCCGTAATCGCGTTGTTCAAAAGACGACAACGAAAAGCCCTGTCTTGGAAAAATGCCCTCAAAAGCAAGGCGTTTGCCTCCTCGTAAGGACCATGACCCCGAAGAAGCCTAATTCGGCCCTTCGAAAGATTTCGCGGGTTCGGTTGAGCAATGGCAAAGAAGTCACCGTTTACATCCCTGGTGAAGGTCACAACCTCCAAGAACACTCGATCGTTTTGATTCAGGGTGGTCGAGTTCGAGATTTGCCTGGGGTTCGTTACAAGGTTGTTCGCGGATCACGCGACACATTGGGCGTGAACGGTCGTAAGCAATCGCGCAGCCGATATGGTGCAAAGAAGGCCTAGTGATTTCAGGCCCTCGACCTCGTTTTCAAAAGTTTTAAAAAGTCAGCAAACACCGGATTTTAGAGTAGTTAGCTTCCATGGGTAAAATCACTGCTTCTCGCACTTCCCTCAAACCAGATCCTCGATTCAATTCGCTTCTTGCGTCCAAGTTCATCAACTGCTTGATGTACGACGGGAAGAAGACCACTGCACAGGGTGTTTTTTACAACGCTCTAACTGAAATCGGCGAAAAGGTGAAGGATCGACCAGCAATCGAAGTTTTCGAGCAAGCAATCGAAAACGTGAAGCCTTACATCGAAGTTCGCTCAAAGCGAGTCGGTGGTGCTTCCTACCAAGTGCCAATGCAAGTCAATCGAGCTCGTCAGCAATCGTTGGCTTTCCGATGGATCCTTGCCGCTGTTCGCGATAAGAAGGGTCGAGCGATGCACCTCAAGCTATCGGACGAACTTCTTGCAGCGTATCGCAAGGAAGGCGTTGCGATCACCAAGCGAGAAAACACTCACCGAATGGCTGACGCTAACAAGGCGTTCGCTCACTTCGCTTGGTAGTGCGTTTCGAGTAACGCTCGCAAGTTTTAAATCAAAATGCCTGGGAAATTTCCCGGGCATTTTTTATTGGCTTTTTATTACTGGATTGTTCCCAGGGATACCTGACTTTGCTCTCCAAGGATGAGAACCGTAGGATGGGACCATTGTCCCGTCCGTACATCCGTTCGGAAAGAGATTCGGACGGGACAATGGTCCCATCCTACGTTAGTAGATGAATCCGGCTCGAAGGACGAGGCTCGAGTCTACGTCTAGATTGTCTTGAGGCCTGACGCGGTAGATCACTTCGCGATTGAAGGCGTAGCCGGCTTCGAAGAAGGAGCACCGCTGACCAAGTCGGAGTGCTTCGTTGCGGCCCCATTCAAATCCTAAGCACACGCGAATGTCGTTCAGGTCTATGTCGTCGCTGGTACCGTCGGCTCGTTCGATCGTCCAGGCACCTCCGCCGTAATACCCAGTGACGTACCACCAGCAATCTTTGTTGCCGATGGTGGAGAGATAGTGAGCCAATTTGGGTTCTGGGAAGAAGATATCAAATCGTGTATCGGGGTTAGGTGTCCACAAAATTCCCGCAGCAGGGAGTACCTTAATTCGGTTTCTCGCGAGCCAATAGGCACCAATCCGAGCCGTTGCATTCGGTGTTAATCTCGCTCGACCGATGATTTTGCCTGGTATGCGGAGGCTGTCTGAGTTGAACGTGTTGAAGTCGGTGAAGACCCCAATTCGAATCCCCGTTTCTAGCCCAAAGGTTTGTGCCGGATTCGTCTCCCACCCAAAGTCCATGAAGGCACTGTAGGCCGATCCTGGAAGGTCTGCTGTCCCATTACTTGGTCCATCCCAAAGGTGAATCGCAAACGACGGAGCCATGTAAAGCGGTTGAGTTGATCCGAAGAAACGGGGAATCTGAAAAAGGGCGGAGACTTCGCTGTCGTTAATCTCGAGCGCGGTCGGATCATTGTTTCCACTGATCCAAGACTGGCGAAAACGTGGCGTCACAAAAAATCGACTGGTGTAGCCCAGCGGGTCCTGGGTAAAGCTGTTGTTCATCATGGGCCCAGTTGGGGTTTGCCACGTATTCGGGTTCCAGACGGCTGGTTGCCCGGGCTGAACAAAGTAGGGCTGCCCCATCGGGACACCGGATTGCACCTGCGTGGGAGCTCCAAAACCGCCTGGGAACAAAGTCGGCGGTTGAGCATTGGGATAGACAGAAGGAGGATAAGTGTTCGAAAAAACGGGTGCGGATGTCGGAAACGCTCCGGACGGCACAGTACCAACCGGGTAGCCTGCCGGATAACCATAGGGCGAGGGAGCAGATGCATAGGGCTGAGGCTGCGTTGTTCCGAAGAGATTCCCAAGTCCCCAAAGATTGCTCGGCGACGGATAAGTTGGGGTAACTGGTTGCCCAGCGTAAGGTTGCCCAGCATAAGGCTGCGCCGGATAGGGCTGACCTGGAAAAGGCTGGCTGGGGTATGGGGATGCACTAAAAGGCTGCGTTGGTGGCGCGCCACTGAATGTCGGTGGGAGAAGCGGCGAGCTATTGGGGCGAATGGATACTCCCGAACTGGCCGCGCCGGTATTGGTGGGCGTTATTGGGGTGATTGTCGGTGCGCCAAAGGTTGACGTTCCAGTTGAAAAGTTACTTGGGGGTGGCGGCCACCCGGAAGTTCCTGAACCTGGTGGAAAGACTCCGGAAGTCGGGGGAGCCGTGTTCCACGGGTTACTGGTGTTTAGAGTGCCAGGTGCAGCTCCGGCGCTGCTCGAGGGGAATTGCACTTGTTGTCCAGATGACACTGAACCGGCAAGAATCGCCATCGCGAAAACCACAAAAACGAAGCGATACCTCTTTAGCCGGGGCGCAATCCCCCGCCAATGACGGATTTTAAGATTCGAGTTTTGTAGTGCCATAGTTTGAGGAACTTTCCTGCTCCTTGGAAATAGCGGGGGACCCAGGGAAGGGTCAACGGGAACTTTAGTAATTCTGCGTAGAAAACCGAAAGTGACAAAGATTCCGCGCAGAGCCGACACTTCTGATTTTGCCCAGGCCACCGAATCCCGCTAAGTTGTTGCATCTTGGCGTTTAGGTGACTATCCTTGGATACAGGAGTTTCGTTTCCGAAATTTCGCCATTACATATACCTAGTAAACTCACCTCTCAGAGGCATTCCCATGGCTCGTCATGCCGTGTCACGTCAATTCTTCAATTCCGCTTTGATGGCTTTAGGCGTACTTGCCACTTACGGGTTCACCAATTCTGCCTTTGGGCAAGGCGGAGGCGGCGGCGGCGGTGGTGGTGGTACTGGCACTGCTTCAGCGTTAGCGGGCGTCGCAGGTATTGATATCAACCCAGACGGTGTTTTGAGCCTTCGCGAATTCGACCCTCGGCTTGCAAAAGCTCAGCGAGAAGCTGCTTTGCAAGGCCGAGCTAAAGGGGATGTGAAGACAAGTGCTCTTCGCAAAGTGTCTCTTCAGCGGCTTGAAAAAGAAGTCAAGCGACGAATCGATGCGGGTATCGCTCTCGACAATGAAATTGAAACGGTAGCTGGGCTCACTCGAGTTCAGTACGTCATCTATCTTCCAGGCTCGCAAGATATTGTGATTGCGGGTCCTGCGGAAGAAGTCATCCAAGACGAAATGGGCCGCAACGTCGGATTGCTTTCGGGCCATCCAACGATTCGCATCGATGACCTTGCACTCGCACTTCGAACCTTTGGACCGGGCAACGAGAAGACCGACTGGATTAGCTGCTCAATCGACCCAACACCCGAAGGACTGGCTCGCATGCAAGCCTTCCACAGCTCGATTGGTTCGATTACAGCTAACGCTAATGTTGCCGCGATCGCTAACGGGATGAAAAACGCGCTCGGGCTTCAAACCGTTTCGATCCATGGCATCCCAGCTTCAACACGTTTCGCTCAAACTCTTGTCGAAGCAGACTATCGCATGAAGATGATCGGCATCGGACTGGAAGTTCCTGTGATTCCGCTCAAGAGCTGGGTAGCACGAGCCAATCCAAGCAGCGGATCTGCGAATTCAATGCAACGATGGTACTTCATGGCTGATTACAGCGGTGTCAAAGTAAGCCCTGATTCGACTGTCTTGAAGCTTG
>JAIYDQ010000082.1 GCA_027487375.1 Planctomycetaceae bacterium | reverse complement strand
TGGGTATCGTGAAGATTCGAAATCCGATGCACGGCCCATCATATCAAGTGAGACCGATATCAACGCGTTTTTCGCAGCCTCGCCAGCAAGTTCGGCCATGAGTCCTGCAGCCATGTACTGACCATAATCTCCTGAATAGTTCTCATACTCTTTCTGTTTCGCGACGACCAACGACTCGTAATACTCGATCATTTTTTCATTTGCCTTCGCAGCAGAAAAATATCGAGAGACAAGGCGTGATAGCTTACTAGTCGTTGATGTCGTATTTGAAAACAGGCCGGGCATCTGAGGCGTATTAGGCGCGGTGGATTGGGTGAGTGCTGCCTGCAAAATACGAACAGCGTCGGATTCAATCTTGGTTAGCTCACCTTTCTTGGTATCGCTCCTCTTACTACTTCGGGGCAACACCTTGTTTTCGGTTGAAGAAGCATCCGCGTTCGATGAGCCTAATCCAGAAGAAGATGGCTCGCTTTGCAAGACGGGTAGGGCCGCATGGCTAGCAAGTTCAACGGCGTAGGGAGTGTACTGGCGTTCGACGATGTCAGCCAACTCTTTCAGCATCGCTTCATTCTCGACAGAATCTTCTGTCGCTTGAGCAACCAGTGCTCGGAGGACCAAACTTGACACCTTCGATGAAGGACCAGTGCCGCGTCGTATCGCTTCTTCTCGAATCTCTTGAAGCTTCGAAACGCCACCGGCCGAACGGATAAGAACAGCCGCAAGACTACTCACTTGCGCGTCTTTGAGGCGACTAGAGTCAGGGAAAAGAACGATAACGTCTGGTCGTGCATCCGGAAACACAAGAGATTTAAGAAACGGATAGGTCTCCTCAATCGAATAGCCTTCCTCGTTCCACCGGTTCACAACCAGCTCCAAATAACGAGCAACCTCTGATTCGATTTCGTTGCCGGGTGTTTTAGTCGCCTGACTAGCTCGAGAGCTCATTACAACCATTCCACCACCAAGCGGACTGTTAATCGATGTTGCATTAAGATTTGGAACTGGAATCCCGCCTCGAAGTGATTCGCGGACGGCTTCTTGAGAAAGCTTCGGAAAATTCGCTTTCGCGGCCAAACTTGCAACTAACATCGATTGACGGAATTGATTGATCGTAAGTGGAGGAATCGCATCTGCCGAGTTTGCTTTTGGAGTCTTGGGATCCGTCGCTGCTTTTGGACGCTTGATAGCAATCTGTAGCCATTTGGACCAAGCAACTTCCGTCGCCTCTCGATCAGAAGCCTTCAGCATCCGTTCGCCCCATTCCTGAAGAATTGCCATCGACGCATTGGGGCTAGTTTGTCTCTTAGCAGCTTCCAACGCGTACTCAGCAAGAGGCTTACCAACCTCTTCCCAACTACTCGTGCCGATCAATTCCTTTGCAACTAACCACAGAGGAATGGCATCTGCTGCTTCACGACTTTGGCGAGAGTTCGCTCGACGACCTTCTGCAATCGCTTCAAAAGGCTTAGCACGAATCCACTCGGCAAGCTTAACCGCCGATGGGTCCAATTCTTGTGGTGACTTACTATTGCGAACAATAAATAAAGCGATTTTGACAGAAACGTCCTCTGGATGCTGTTCTTCTAATGAACTCAATCGATTGATAATTGCTTCATAACCTTTCGACTCCTTCGCAATGATCAAAAGCGAATCAACCAGTACGCTGCTTAAGTGCAACGCTTTGTTAACCTCGGGTGACAAATCGTCGCTTGACTGCAGCGCTCGCTTCAAAACATCCGGGACTTGTTCGATATCAGGAACGGCAATCATGAGATCAATCGCCGCGACCGGTAGTCCTCCCGTCGTCACACTGCTACTTGGTTTCTTTGCTTTCCCTGAACTTGAGTCGTTTGATTCGGGCGTATCGACCGAAAGCAATTGCACTACTGCTTCTGTGGGATCAATCTCCTTTATCTGAGCCATGTCTAGTAAAAGCGTAGAGGCAATCATCGCCTTCGTATTTCTTCCGGGCTGAAACTGGCTTGCTTGTTGAAACAGTTCCGGGTTATTAAGAAGCTGTTGATTAAGCTTGATCGAATCTCCTAGTGCTCCTACCTTCTTCAGTTTCGCAGTCGCCCACATCGTGTTCTCAATTCGCATATAAGCTTGATAGTTGACGTCATTGAATGGCGATTCAGACCGTTGAATGGACTTCATGATCAGGTCTCGAGCTTCTTTCTTACGCCCCAACGACTCGTAGGAATCAACAAGCCGGGATACTGGCGAATACTGAAGTTGAGACATTCGATTTTGATCGGGAGTCTGGATAGCACGCTCAAACAATTTTAAACCCAGCGGAAGCGATGTATCGGACTTGAACAGCTCCTGTCCTACAATCCAGCAAGCATCACTAGGCATGGTCTCAATTACTTTCGAGTCATCGAAAAGCTTTGTAAGTGCCTGAAGTCCAGCCTCCTTTCTATTCGCTTGTAGATCGATCAATCCCAGCATGACTTTGCCCCCTAACCACTCTGGAGAAGCTTCACTCGCACTAGTGATTGCTTCTCTGAGCTCTTCGATTTTGGTAGTGCCGGCTAATCCCTTAATTGCATTGTGGAATACAGCAGTAACTTCGCCGTTACTCGAGTAAGAGCTGATTGAATCGATGCCCGCCCAAGGATTCGATTTGATTTCCAAAGCACTCGGGATCAGCATCGATTTCGCGAAGGAAAAGAATCGCTCGTTCTTCCACAAGTCTTGATTGTAGATGTTCCGAATCAACTCGCTGCGGTTGTCGGGGAACGCGTCGTAAGCCTTTTCAATAAGCTTAATGGCTGCGTCCGTTTGATCTTTCTGCTGCATCAGAGTCGACACAAGGTTGGAGATCATGTAGGGCTGACCCATCGACTTGATGTCGATTTCCTGGATGGCGTCGACGAGCTCCGGCATTCTCTTTGATTGCTGAAATGCATTTTGTACTTGATAAAAATCATTCGAAACAAGGCTCGGTTTTTGCTTGATGATAACCAGGTAGTTGTCGCACGCTTTAGCGGTGTTTCCTGTTTGCGTGAAGTATTCCGCGAGCTTCAATCGGTACCCGGTCGCACTGGGCTTCAGGTCAGCAATCTTCTCAAGCGTCGCCGCCGCCTTGTCTCGCTGATTACTCGCTTCGTAGTATTCGGCGAGATTTTCATAAGGCTTGATGACCGAGGGTGCGCGAGTGATTTGACTTTCGGATTGCTCGATCATGGTCTTCAATTCGCCGGTCTGCAAAAGCAGCGTTAAGGCCTGTTGACGTTCGTTGGATTCGGTTCGTCCGTAGTACCTAGGATTCACGGTCGACGTTGCCAAAGTTGAAATCGGAGAAGTCGTCCTGCGAATCAAGAGTCGGGCTAGTTGCTTAGCCTCCTCGGTTTTGCCTTGACCACGATAGAGCATCATCAGAGAAGCAATGGACGGATTCGAATTTCCAGCAGAGCGTTCGGCTCGTTTGAGTATTGCATCGACCATGTCCTGCATCCCTAATCGTCGCATCGAATCGACCAATGAGACTTGCGTTTGGGAATCTAGTCGCATTCCAAAGAGTCGTTCGATCGCTTTCCGAGCTCGTTGCGTATCGCCAAGTCGTTCTGCCAACGGGAGCACTGCGAGTTCCCGACGTTGTATTGCCTTTTGATCACGAGCGGAAACCGATTCAACAATCTCCATGGCTCGGTCGAAATCGTTCATCTGTTGATAAAGCATCGCGACCTGAAACTTCAGCTCGTCATCATGGGCGTTCTGCTTCATGAATGATTGAATCAGCTCGATCGCCTCTTCCTTTTCATCGTTCCACCAAAGAACCTCTGACGCGCAGAGTTGGAAGAAAGCACGGTCCTTTTCGGGCATTTCGCGTTCAGCACGCTTACGAACAAAAGCAATAAAATCCGCTGTCAATCCTTGCCTGCGAAACGCTTCGAAAGTCTGTCGAAGAATCGGAACTGTTGACGCGCCAAGGTACGGACCACTGACCACAGTCGCGAACTGCGAGTACTGAGGCTTACCGGCGTTGTATATGTTGATGTTTATCTGGTTGCCACGGCGCAAGTTTGCAGCTGAATTCGCGGCGGATGCCTTGCGACCACTTTGACTGGCCGCTTGCTGAGCTGCCGTTTGGTACTGCGATTCATTTATCGCCACTTCCAGCACTGGGTCGACTAATTCAAGGATCTGCGAGTATTCCTCGTCGGTTCCCAACTTATCAATCCATCTCATGAGCGGATCAGATGCGATGGCGGTCCATCGTCCCGAAGACTTTTGCACACCACCAGCGCTTCCGGGTTGATTAGTAGGGACTAGTGGAGCTTCTGAAATCTCGAGAACTGCTTGATCGCGCCAACGATTTATGAAATCCGGAATGCGATCAAATTGCTTTTCGTTGAAGAGGATCGAGATAGCCCCAGCCAACTGATCGGAAGTCTTTGCCTTTGAGACCACCGATTCGCGCAACTCCAGTGCGGCAGCGTCACGACCGGCTAGCTGCAGTTCTTGGAGAGCGATACTAAAAAACTGATTGCCGGCAGTGTACGAACCGGAGAGGGCTACGTAACTTCCACCCGAAAGCACGTAAACCTGTCCGTTGGAAACGATCACATTTTGGCCTAAAATTGTATTCGATTGCTTGCCGTCAGTCTCCGCCTTTTGGATATCGCGATAACACTGCATCATGAAATCCAAGTCAGCATCATTGAGCGGCTTCTTGACAGGCACGGTTTGCTGGTTGGACGGACGGCGTTGCTGATTTCCTTCCATTCCGCGGGTCATCAGCGAGGTCAGAAAGTATCGCTTCTCATCTGCCCCACCTTCTTGAGCAAGTCGCTTCGCAAGTTGAAACCTTATCGCGTATTCGTTGGTCAATCCAGACACAAACATACCGTCATAAATGGACTCGATGGACGCATCGCTTGATGTAGCTTTCTCAAGTACCGAGCTTGCGATGGAACGCTTATCAGATGGATCGATCTTGGCTTCTTTGGATGCTTGGTCTTGCTCGATTTTGATTAGCCACGCCCATGCTGCCATACGTCCGACGCCGTAGGAGTCGGGGGCCCAAAAGGTTTGGGGACCTTGGTTGGGGTTATAATAATCTCGATTGGTCAGCCCGGTCGCTTGTTGAACTTGTTGAACCATTCCCAACATCGCGAGTGGTGTCGGGCGTTTTGGAACGACCGATTGAATGCCACGCAGATTATCGGACTTAGCTTTTTGGGTCGATTGCTTAAGCTTTTCTTCCCCTGCAACTCCCATGGCGTCAAACGGCTTGTTGATCGCAAGCAATCGTTCGAAGCGAGTTCTTGCTTCGGCGAATTTCCCCAGCTTCGTCCAAGCGACCGCTTCACGATAGAGCAGTTCCCAATCATCGCGTTGTTGACTCAGCAGCGGCGCTACGATCTCCAAGACCGCATCGTTGTTGTCACGCGTCAACAGCGAATCCAAACTACGCAACAAACGGATCGGATCTTCCTCGCGACGAGTGAGGCGAACAAGTATCTCGCTCGCTTCTTCGCTATACCCGGCTTGACTGAGCATGTTCGCCAAGGGCGTTTCCGTTTCATGTCCGGGTGCGATGGAGACCAGCTGTCGCTGATACCCAATCGCAGCATCGTAGTCGGCGTTGGCTTGAGAAAGTTTCGCGAGCTGCTGTAACAGGTTCGTGTCCCGAGTGTTTTCGCCGAGCAAACTCTCCAGCTCCAGCTTTGCCGTCACCAGGTCGCCGGCCGTTTGATAAGCTTGAGCCAAACAAATCGTCGCGGCGCGTCGCTTTTCTTCTTCGCGGCGATCACGTTCCAAGCGTTCAATCAATTGCTCGAACTGATTGATCTGTTCGTAGAGCGGCGTAAGCTTCATCGTGAGGCTCGTCTTGTCGTCGATCTCTTCCGATTTATCAAAGGCTCGCCAATAGACTTCGATCGCTTCCCGAGTTTTCAGTTGATCGGAAAGTGCTGCCCCCAGAGTCATCATAAGCTGGGGCTCGTTCGGATTAATACGCACCGCCTTACGCAATGCATCTAAACCGTCGTCGGGTTTGCCAAGCTGAAAGTAAAGCTTCGCTAGGAATTCATAGTTGTCCGTATTGCCAGGTGAAGCAACGATCAGTTCTTTAGCCGCATCCAGAGCCGCTTCGGAACGACCAAGCATCATCTCCAACCGCGACACGCTCATCAGATAGTCGTCACGCGATCTGCGATCTAACGTAGCCAACTGTCGATTCAATTCCGAAGCCCTTTCGAGTCCACCGGAAGCCTCTGCGATTCTCGATGCGATAGTCAAAGTTGGAATCGACTTTGGTTCGATCTTCAACGCATTGTCAATTGCTTCGCTCGCTTCAGTCAACTTCCGATCAGCTTCTAAGTAGCGTGCCAACAAATCCCAATCGCCGACCGTTTGCGAAGTGTTCTTTGCGATGCTTTCCCGCAGCTCGTCAATAGATTCACCGAGCTTTTGACTCGACTGCAAAACCTCAATTTTCTGCGAGATAACCGCGTTGCGTTCGTCGTCGTTCGCGGCAAGCTGCTGAGCGACTGCAACGAAACGAAGAGAATCCTCGTACTTGTTAGCCTTCAAGAAATACTCGGCAGCCTTCAATTGGAGACTAAAGTCTTTTGGCGCGAGCTCGCAAGCAGCCGCGATCTCGATTACCGCTTGATCGAAGTAGCCAAAGCTGTTGTAAACTTCTGCCAATCGCCCCACGTTCACGGCTGTCCGGTTGGGCGGTGCTGCGATAGCTCCCCAGGTCGCAAGTGCCTTGTCGGTTTCCTTTTGTAGATGATAGAACTCACCAAGGTACTCTCGATACTGAGATTGAGCGGGTGCAAGTACAACGGCCTTTTCGTACAACTCCAATGCTTTCGCATTCATACTGGCGTTACGAAATAGATCAGCAACCTGCGAGCAAAGGAGCGGATCGCTCGGGTTGATCTCAAGCATCCGACTCCAAATCTTCGTTGCTTCCGATTCACGATCGGCGATTGGAACCGCTTTATCTCGAAGAACCATTTTCCCCCAGTCGCGAAGATAATCTTGATTACTGGAATCGACTTCGCAAAGCTGTCGATACTGCTTGGTAGCTTCTGCGTAGTTCTGCTGCTCAACAAGTTGATCGATAAAGCTCTTGCGTAAGTCGCTCCTGGTGGGTGCTCGCTTGAGTGCCCGCTCCATCCATTCGGTCGCCTCGGGGACACGAGCGGAAGACGAGAGGAACTTTGCAAGTCGCGACATCGCTTCGATATCTTCCGGATGGGTGCCGAGCCACTTTTCGTAGTAACTTACAAGGCTATCTTGGTCGCTTGATCGCAAGAAAACATTCTCGATACGACGACGCACATCTCGATATAGCCAACTGTCAGGATTGAGATCTGACAGCATCGATTCCAAGTCCGCGATTCCTTCGTCTCGATCCTTGATCTTGATCTTCAACTCGGCCGCAGAAATTCGAAACATAGTTCGTCGATAATCATCCGTCACCAGATTTACTAGCTGCTTATATCTTGGAAGAGCTTGCGCTGGTTGGCCTTCCTCGGCCAAGATGACTGCGATTTGTTCTAAGACTCGTGGGTCATTAGGGAAAAGTTTTTCCAGACGTTGCCAAACTTGAAGGGCTTCCTCGTTGCGTTGCGCACGCTGATGAACTCGGCCAAGCTGTTGATAGATTTCAAGCAGATCCGCTCGCGGGGGATTGCACGCTATCGCTCGTTCCATCGCAGAGATTGCATCAGTACTATCGCCGATTCGCAAAAGAGACTGCGCGTAATAATAAGGAGCCAAAGCATCAGTCGGTCGAAGTGACTCGGCTTTCTTAAACGCTTCTGCCGCAGCAGCATCTTCGCCCCGTTGCGAATTAAACAGTCCGATGAGCATCCACTTAGCCCCATCGCTCGGATTCTGCTCGACTTGCTTGTTCAAGGAAGTCATCAACGCATCGAGCGTTCCGAATTCGATCTGATGCCCGTACACTCGATCGAGTGCGGTCCCACGACGCGGGTTCTTTTCTAGAATTCCAAGAAACCGTTCCGCAAGTTGAACCTGCTTCTGCTCTTCTTCGGTGTACTCCGGTGCAGCGCCTTGTTGCGACAATGCTTTATTGCTGAAATAGCAACTTGGTGCAAAAATCAGAAGTGCAACCAAAGTCCACTGTGTCGCATTGTTCATCGCAACTCTGGTATTAATAAATCTGCCAAACCGCAAGCGATCGATAGTTGTCATACTGCCCACAATAAGACTCCTGAAAAACGTTCTATGAACTTCTGGAAGATATGACATACGATTCCCAAACGCGTACCACGCGTGCTAAAGTGAGACGCAGACTGCTCGCCGATGTCAAAGCTCGAGATTCAATAAAAAGGTAACGGATTCTTAAGCCCATTGCTAGTCAACGCTCAATAGGTCATGATTATTCTCTTGCTAGTTGAGAAGCTGGCTAGTTGGACAACATGAGGTTTAGCAAGGTAATCGGCCGCGACCGCGTTGGAGTAGAGCCTGTAGGCACTGGGCACCTGGATTTTTTGGAGTACAGCCTTCAGGCGCCGGCCACCTGGATTTGTTGGAGTACAGCCTTTAGGCGCCGAGTTGTCTTGGATTTGCCAAAAGCGGCTAAAACCTGAACTCCAGCGCAAACCTATCGCTATCCAATTGGTATGAGCATAAGATTCGTTCGGGTCAGGTTAGATTGAAGAGAGGGACAGCATCTATGAGCGTCAACGATCATCTAAGCCAAGAGTTGCAGGACTTTCGCACTGATTTCCATCGCTTGCGGGCCGAGATTGCAAAGGTAATCGTCGGTCAGCGCGAGATCTTGGACGACATGCTTATCTCGCTTATCGCGGGCGGCCACGTTCTCTTGGAAGGCGTGCCCGGACTCGGGAAAACGCTCACGGTTCGCACGTTAGCGGACGCGCTGCATTTGGACTTTCGTCGCATCCAGTTTACGCCCGACTTAATGCCAGCCGATTTAATTGGAACGAACGTCTTGGCGGAATCGGCTGACGGAAAGAAGGTTTTCGAATTCCAGCGGGGGCCGCTTTTCGCGAACGTTCTTCTTGCTGATGAAATCAATCGCGCGACCCCCAAAACGCAATCGGCTTTGCTCGAATCCATGCAGGAACACTCGATCACAGTCGCGGGTACTACCCATAAACTTACCGAGCCGTTCTTCGTGATGGCAACGCAAAATCCGCTCGAAATGGAAGGAACTTATCCTCTCCCCGAAGCGCAGTTGGATCGTTTCTTCTGCAAGTTGCTCGTTCCATATCCGCTTGTTTCCGATCTTGAAATCATATTAGATCGAACAACCGAGTCGCTTAAACCCAAAGCGGAAGCGGTACTAACAGGTGATCGCATTTTGCAAATGTCCGCCCTCGCTAGGCAAATCCCAATCGCATCCGAGGTACGTCGGTACGGGATCGCAATCGTTGTTGCAACACATCCCGATCATGAGTTCGCTTCAGCCTCTGCTAAAAAGTATGTTCGCTACGGTGCTAGCCCTCGCGGTCTGCAATCTTTGATTCTCGGAGCCAAAATCCGAGCGATTCTCGATAGTCGATATCACGTTTCGCGTGACGATCTAAGGATGATGGCGCTCCCAGTCTTGCGACATCGGCTCATATTGAATTTCGAAGGTCAAGCCGAAGGGATTCAACCCGACGACGTCATCCGAAAGATCATTGCGGATGTTTCTGAGGACGCGTTCGCTCTAGCTAAATAATGCAAT
>JAIYDQ010000198.1 GCA_027487375.1 Planctomycetaceae bacterium | reverse complement strand
GTGCCTACGAGAGTAGTATTAGCTGCGTTTTCATTGACGTTTAAGCCGCTGCCGGAGATGTCGTGCGGCGTATCGTTGGCACCTTGGATGGTAATCGTCACTGTTGCCAGACTGGTTAGTCCCCCAGCGTCGACGACTTCGTAGGTGAACAGATCGTTGAGAGTCTGCGAAGAGAGACGAAGAGCTTGAACAGCGGCGTTGCTGTTGTCGATGGTGTAGGTGTAAGAGCCATCGGCAGCGATGTTGATTGCACCGTATACGCCAGTGACGTCGGCACCGACCAAGTGCAGAGCAGTTGTCCCAACTGCTCCTGCTGCGACCCCCGAGACTGTCTTGGTTTCGCCATTGGCGTTGGAGTCGACGTCGGTGTCATTCGTAAGAACGTTACCGCTTGGATTAGTACCAGAAGTGCCGTTGGATACTCCGCCCGCTTCGACGGCTGTGTTGGTGTCGTTGACACCGACCGGGTTGTCGTTGCGGCCGTGGACTGTTATGGTCAGTTGCGTAGTCGAGGTGAGGCCGCCTGCGTCGGTGACTGTATAGGTGAAGACATCATCGAGCGTTTGGCCGTTGATTCGAAGTGCTTGTACCGCGGCGTTGGTGTTGTCGACTAAGTAGGTGTAGGAGCCGTCGGAGTTGATCGTGATCGATCCGTAGGTGCCTGTGACGGAAGTTGCTACAGATCCGGCGGCTAAAGCCTGGACTCCAGCGGTGACTCCTGTCACTAACTTGGTCTCACCGTTAGCGTTGGAATCAACGTCAGTATCGTTGGTTAGGACATTGCCGGTTCCATTGGAACCAGTTGTTCCGTTGGACACTCCACCCGCTTCGACTGCAGATCCGTTGTCAACGACTGCAACAGGTGCGTCGTTGGCACCGGTGATGGTGACGGTGATTTGGGTCGAGCCAGTAAGGCCCACTGTGTCTGTGACCGTGTACGTGAACACATCATTGATCGATTGGCCGCTCGTGCGAAGAGCTTGCACGGTGGCATTGTTGTTGTCGACTGTGTAGGAGTACGTGCCATCAGCGGCGATGGTGATGGAGCCGAAGGAACCAGCGACTGGTTGACCTACGTTAACAGCGGCTGAAGCCTGGACTCCAGCGAGGACTCCAGTCACGGTCTTGGTATCGCCCGCGTCGACGTCGGTGTCGTTGGTAAGGACATTTCCGGTCGGATTCGTTCCTGTTGTGCCGTTGCTGACACCACCTGCTTCGACGGCGTTGGCGGTTTCAGTGATGGCAATCGGCGCATCGTTGGCACCTTGGATGGTGATGGTGATTTGTGTCGTTGAAGTCAGGCCACCGTTATCGGCCATCGTGTAGGTGAAGACATCGGTCAATGTTTGAGCGGAGGTGCGGAGGGCTTGAACGGTCGCGTTGGTGTTATCGACAGTGTAGGTGTACGAACCGTTGGCAGCGATGGTGATCGAACCATAAGTACCGGTGACGCTTGAAGCGACTGAGCCTGAGGCACTAGCCGATGTCCCAGCAACTACGCCAACAACCGTCTTCGAGTCACCACTATTCGGATCTGTATCGTTCGTAACGACGTTGCCCGTCGGGTTCGTTCCGGTTATTCCATTCAGCGTTCCACCGGCCTCAACTGCCGTGTTTGAATCCGCAAGAGCAGTTGGGGTTAGGTTCGCGACGGAGTTGACACCGAACTCGGACGTATTCCCTGACGCATCGGTCGCAGTTGCGGTGATTGCATCGGTCGTTTGCATACCGAGTCCCGTCACATCCAGAGTGCCATTGAAATTTCCATTGGCATCGGTTGTCAAGAATCCAAGATAGGTCTTGCCGCTACCGTTAGCGCTGCTCAAGTCACTGATAAAGAACTCGACGCGGCAGTTCGCGAAGTTGCTTTGATTCGCTTCCGAGCCAACATAACCGCTTAAGGTTAAATTGTTCCCCACGAGATTGCCGTAGCTGATATACGGCGAGTCGATGAGCATATTTGGTGCTCCGGCCGTCTTCAAGCCATCGTTTGTCGTGATGCCGTTGCTGGATAAGTCTATGCCACGTCCACCATTGACCGCTCCGTAGATACTGTTTCCAAGAACTGAATTGCCTGTTCCACCGTCGATGCGAACGTTATCCGAATTACCACGAATGAGGTTGCCCGCGCCTGCGGTTGTACCTCCAACCACGTTGTTGTTGCCGACGGTCGCTTGCATCCAAATACCAGCACGTCCGTTGGTAAGGACATTCGTACCGGAAGCGTCCGTTCCGAGATAGTTGCCTTGGATAGTGTTGTTCGATGTGCTTGAACCGATGAGTGTGATTGCATCGTTGGTTGCCCCGACTGCGATAATCACGTTGCGAGCTGCGGTTGAAGTACCACCGATTAGATTGCCAGAACTATTGTTAAGTCGAAGACCGGTATTCGAGTTCGCCAACGCAGAAGTACCTGCAGCGTTGAGTCCGACATAGTTTCCTTGTACGGTCGAGTTCGTCGATCCGTTTAAGAAAATGCCAATTCCACCGTTGCCAGAAATGACGTTGCCAGCGTTGGTCGCTGTTCCACCGATGGTTGTATTGGAAGCGCTGGAATCAACGCCGATTCCTGCACCGGAATTGCCAACTTGAGATGCTCCGTCGGCACTAACACCAATATAGTTTCCTTGGACAATATTGCCGGTTGCGGACGATCCAGTAATTTGGATGCCCGATCCTGTGTTGCCCGAGATGACGTTGCGAGCACCGGATGCCGAGCCACCGATGGTGTTGTTGGCACCGGCAACCTGGATACCATGGCTTGAGTTTGCAATAGGTGTACTGCCTGCGGCGTTAATGCCGATGTAGTTCCCTAGAATCGTGCTCCCGCTGGTCGAGGACGAGAGGTTGATCCCGATCGTGTTGCCACCAATCACGTTTCGAGCAAGTGCAATCGTGCCGCCGATGGTTGCCGAACCGCCCAGGTTGATGTCGATGCCCGTCTGTGAATTACCAACAGCAGCATCCCCTGCTGCATTGAGTCCGATGTAGTTGCCAGCGATCAAAGTCCCTGTGACACCGGCTCCATTCTGAATGATGCCGCGCCCGTTGTTACCAGAGATGACGTTGCCAGCACCAGCGACGCTGCCGCCGATGGTTGTGTTGCTGGCGCTACCTGCGATATTGATACCGTGGGACGTGTTACCACGATCAAGCGTGCCGCCGGCATCGAGTCCGACGTAGTTGCCGAGGATGGTATTCCCCGATGCAGTCCCGCTTATGGTCTGAACCGAGACACCAACGCCTGAATTGCCCGAGATGACGTTGCGAGCGCCCGCTGTTGTTCCACCGATAGTATTGTTGGATGCGTCGCTTAACAGAATCCCATGTTGATTGCCTATAACCGTATTGCCGTCGGCTCCAATACCAATGTAGTTACCAACGATCGTGTTATTGCTAGCCGCGATATTGATTCCGCGTCCTTGGGTGGAAGAAACTTGAAGGAATCCACCAATCACATTTCGGTCCGCCGAGGTGAGGCCCCCGATCGTGTTGTTGATCGACCCCAAATCAATCCCGACTGGTCCGTTTCCGGTCACGATCGCGTTTCCGGTCGTGTCGGTACCGAACCAGTTGCCCGCAATCGTGTTTCCATCAGCGCCTGTCATCATTCGAATCGCGCTGGAAGTGAATCGATTGATAATGAATCCACGGATCGTGCTGCCATCAGAACCGTCTGCGAGCGTCAAGCCGGTGACGCTTGCCCCGGCGCTAGAACCGTTGAGTTCAATCAACGGCGAACCTGCAAAACCCGATTGCGAAGTTGCATTCAAGAACATTGTGTCGGTGATGCTTGGCAATGCACCCAAGCTGGTCGCGCCAACGTCAATCGTTTGAACACCGGAACCAGCGATGTTGAAATTGATCGTGTCAGTGCCTGCTGTATTATTTGCAGCGACAATGGCTTCGCGAAGGCTGACTGATCCGTCTGTACCTTTATTGGCATTGAGCCATTCGATGTTGAAGCTGGCACCCGTTGTGATGTTGGCGTCGTTGTTGTCGGTGGCTGTGGTGACAACTAGGAAGTTAGAAACGTCGATGACGGTAACGGCGATGGATTGAGTTGTCGTAAGCGATCCGTCGGAGACTTGGATGGTAACGTCGTAAACATTGTTCAGCCCGACATCCGTTGGATTCTCAAAGTCCTGAGCCGTCACAAACGCCAGCGTGCCGTTCGTGCCATTGATCGTGAACTTAGCCGCGTCCGCACCGCCGATGATCGCATAAGTCAGCGTTGCGCCCGCATCGACGTCATTTCCAACAACCGTCGTGATGGCCGTCGTGTTCTCAGCGATCGAGATCGATGCCGTTGATGTTCCGCCATTGCTGGTGATCGTCGGCGTATCGTTGGCACCCTGAATGGTGACAGTGATCTGAGTCGTGCTTGTAAGGCCGGCCGTATCGCGCATCGTGTATGTGAAGACATCGGTCAGCGTGTTGGCGGTGGTTCGCAATGCTTGAACAGTTGCATTGCTATTGTCAACTGTGTACGTGTAAGAACCATCGGCTGCGATGTTGATCGAACCGTATGAGCCATTGACTGCAGAAGCAACGGAGCCGCTGGCGCTAGCCACGGTTCCCGCGGCTACTCCGCTAACCGTCTTCGTATCAGCGGCATCAGGATCGGTATCGTTCGTTAGAACATTGCTACTCGGGTTCGTGCCGGAAGTTGCATTCGCCACTCCACCAGCTTCGATTGCCGTTGCTGTATCGGCGACTGCGGTTGGTGTCTCGTTGACCGCGTTGACCGAGATCGTAACGGTCTCCGAATAAGTCAATCCGCCGGTGTCTGCAATTTGAACAGTGATCGCATGCGATGTGTTCGATTCGTAGTCGAGCAAGCTGCCGTTGGCGACGGTGACTTGGCCTGTCGAGCTATTGATGGCAAAGCGTCCACCTGCATTGTTCGTTAGCGAATAAGTTAGCGAAGCCGATTGGCCCGCGTCCGGATCGACTCCGGTGATCGTGGTGACCACCGTTCCGTTGGAGCTGTTTTCAGCGATCGTTGGGTTGGAGGTCTTCCAAAGTTGAACGTTGTCGAAATCGACGGGCGTATTTGCATTCGTTGGTCCAGCCAATTCGATTCGAAGTGCTTGGCCAAACAACGAAGATCCTGGAGCGAGACTTGCTGTATCAAACTCCAATCGTGCAGTCGCCCATCCGCCTTCCGCAGGCGATGTATTCAAGACCTCAGCAAGTAATGTCGCGCCAACAAAGAGGCGTATTGCATTTTGCCCCATACCCGCCGCATCCTGCCGATTTCCGATGTCAACATTCAACTCATACCTCGTGCCGCTGGCGAGCGTTTCCGACAGTGTCTGAGACAGAGTGTTGTTCTGCCATGTAAAGCCAACGTTGGAACCTTGGCTTGCCTCCGATGCATTTCGAGATGCCTGCGGGTTGAAGGCACCGACAGTCAGGCCATTTCCAGCTTCCGTCCATCCGCTTGCGTCATTACTCCAGGCACCGTCGCTCAAACTATCTGCTTCAAATCCTGCATTGGTAATCGAAACGGCAGTTCGCGTACCTGCATACAAGTTAATCGGAGCTTCATTGACACTTGCGACAGTCACCGACAGCGTTTGCGTCGCAGCAAGCAAACCATCGCTGGCTTGCATTTGGACGATGTACACTCCATCGCGATTCGCATCGCCCGGCATTTCGGCGTCGCGGTTGCCGATAAACGTTAACGCTCCCGTGGACGAGTTGACTGCGAAGTGGTTCGAATCAGCGCCACCGACGATGCTGTAGCTTAAAGTCGTACCAGCATCGACATCATTGCCAACGACCGTGGTGACCGCGGTTTGATTTTCATTGACGGTCAGTGACGCAGTCGCCCCACCGCCATTGCTGGTGATCGTCGGGGCTTCGTTGACGTTGGTCACAGCAACCGTTAGGACTTGCGAAGTTGACAGTCCGCCCGCATCGGTTACTTGGACCGTGATGGTGTGAGAAGTGTTGGTCTCGAAGTCCAACAAGCTGGAGTTGGCCACGGTCACTTGGCCTGTGGTTGTATTGATCGCAAATCGCCCGCCTGCATCGTTTGTCAAGGCATAGCTGAGTGTATCGCCAGTGTCGACATCCGCGCC
The DNA here is from genome assembly GCA_027487375.1 of Planctomycetaceae bacterium. GTDB lineage: Bacteria > Planctomycetota > Planctomycetia > Pirellulales > Pirellulaceae > JAIYDQ01. The sequence goes on along the minus strand of JAIYDQ010000198.1, from coordinate 2,863 downwards.
GGTGGCTTGCCCGACGACGGTGCCGTTGGCAGAATTCTCAGCGATTCTCAATGCGCTTGGGCCACTTTGAATGCTGACCGCTTCACTTGCAGAAATCGCTCGATTGTAGATGCGGAAGTCATCGATCTTACCATCGAAGAAGTAGTCGCCCGAACTCGCTGCTGAATACGTTCCAATTCGTCCTGCCGTATTCATCGACACAGCGTTTGCGTTGGACACCGTGCCCGCGTCATGAGTCATTGCAACGTCTTGCCAGTCAATGATTGCCTTGAATGTCGCTCCCTCGCGTTCGACAACGATATGACGCCATGTGCCAATAAAACTGCTCGTCGTTGCCCTATATTGAGCATACTGGCCGGAAGCTTCATAAATAAAAAGCTTCAAGTTGTTGTTTCCGTCGATAAACACAGATATCCCAGGGCCCGCACTCCCAATGCCGCGAGAGTCAAACAGATAGCTTCGATTGTTCGGTCCTAGATTCACGGTGTCCATGTTGACCCACATGGCGATGGAGAAATCGTTGAGCATCCCACCAAGTGCTGGCACCGCGACATAGTCGTTGTTACCATCCAGATCCAAACTAGTGCCGCTTCCGAACGGTGAGCTAGATGCGAACGTAGCGCCGTTCGTGAGTGTCCCGGTTCGGCCTTGTGCGCTATCCAACACAGCCGTCCCACTCCCTTCATCAAACCGCCAATTGGCCAGCGGGTTCGGAAGGACTGTCGGAGCATCGTTGGCACCTTGAATCGTTACTGTGATTTGTGTTGTGCTGGTTAGGCCAGCCGTATCACGCATCGTGTAGGTGAACACATCGCTCAGCGTCTGCCCACTGGTCCGCAACGCTTGGACCGTCGCGTTTGTGTTGTCGACGGTGTAGGTGTAAGAACCATCGGCGGCGATGGTGATCGAACCAAAGGAGCCGTTAACCGCAGAGGACACGGAGCCCACAGAGGAAGAGACCGAGCCAGCGGCGACGCCTGTGACTGTCCGCGTATCGCCTGCGTCGACATCGGTGTCGTTGGTGAGGACGTTGCCGGTGGGGTTCGTTCCAGCGGTGCCGTTGGCGGTCCCGCCAGCTTCGATGGCGGTGGCCGTGTCAGCAACAGCCGTTGGCGCTTCGTTGACGTTCGTCACTGCGATCGTCAACGTTTCGGTGGTGGTGAGGTTTGTTTGATCGCGAGTTTGGATCGTGATGGTGTGATTGGTGGATGACTCGAAATTGAGCCCTGTGCTGTCGGCGACAGTGATAACCCCTGTAGTTGAATTGATCGCAAAGCGTCCACCAGCGTTATCTGTCAGGCTGTATGTCAACGTCGTTCCCGCATCCCAGTCGATCCCTGCGGCTCGCGCAACGACGGTGCCAATGGCCGCGTTTTCCGCGACTTGAATGGCCGCCGAGGTGACGCGAATGTTATCATACGACACGTTCGAGTTGAACGAGTTCATAAGGCCTGCGGTACCTGACGCGAATGTTGAGTCGGTCACCGTACCAAATAGGTTCTGGCCGTCGAATTCGGCTCGGTAACTATTGCCGATCGCCGTAAACGATACGCGATGCACGCCGATTACATCGCCATTGAATGCATCTTGAATGAAGGAGGGGGTGACTGTTGCGAGCGTGGTCGAAACGCCCCCGACAACTCGAATAAGATTTGCTCCTCCTACTGAGGTGTTAGCGCCCGAAAATACTCGCATCAACATGTAGTTGTTGGCATCTTGGTACCGCAAGATAATTCCGCTATGGTCGTCGTCCCTTAGGTCGATATCGACAGCGAACGAAATGTCGGTCCAACTGGATGAACCTGAAGCATTGATGATTGCGGTCGAGAACCCGTGGCCCGGATCGACAAGCTGCTGTCCCGTCACCGTATAGCTGCCGCTCAACGTCCAACCATCGGCCACGCCGTCGGCAAAGTCCTCGCTGAATAGCACGTTGTTGGAGTCGGTCTCGATTCCTAGCGGAGCTTCTTCGACGTTGGTGACGTTAATCGTGAAGGATTTAAAGAACGTGGCTCCGGCGGCATCGGTGGCAACCACCTGAATGACGTGCGATGTGGCAGCTTCGAAGTTCAGTCGCGATCCGTCCTTGATCGAGATTGCACCCGTGCTGCTATCAACCTGGAAACGGCCACCGCCATCTTCCAAGTAGCCCCAGGTTGGGTTGGTACGGATCGCATAAGTGAACGTGTCCCCTGCATCGGGATCGACCGTCGCGACGGTCCCGATCACGGTGTTGGTCGCTGTGTTCTCAGCCACGGTCAATGTCGGTGCCGTGATGTCTGTCGGAGCGTCGTTGGCTCCCTGAATCGTGACTGTGATTTGCGTCGTGCTGGTCAAACCCGCCGTATCTCGCATTGTATAGGTGAACACGTCGGACAATGTGTTCGCTGTGGTGCGGAGAGCTTGGACGGTTGCGTTGCTGTTGTTGACGGTGTAGGTGTACGAACCATCGGCGGCGATGTTGATCGAGCCGAAGGTGCCGGTGACGGCTGTCCCTACTGAGCCCGAGGCGCTAGCCGATGTACCTGCAATCACGCCACTGATAGTTCTGGTGTCTCCTGCATCGACATCCGTGTCATTCGTTACCACGTTGCCAGTCGGATTCGTACCCGCAGTGCCATTGGCAACGCCCCCTGCTTCTACCGCAATTGCCGTATCAGCCACTGCCGTGGGAGCTTCATTGACGTTGGTCAAGTTGACGGTCATCGTTTTATCGAACGCCAACCCTCCAGCGTCGGTCGTGCGTACGACGATCGAATGCGATGCACTTGTTTCAAAGTTCAGCAAGCTACCGTTGGCGACCGTGATTTGACCGGAGACCAAGTTGATTGCAAAGCGTCCGCCGGCATCGTTGGCCAGTGAG
>JAIYDQ010000114.1 GCA_027487375.1 Planctomycetaceae bacterium | reverse complement strand
TCGTATTTGCGAGAAGTGCGGCAGTAGAACTGTCACTCACCAACGCTCTAAAAGAAATTGATGCGTTTTGGATCGGCCAAGAAATCGACCCATCTACTGGTGTTGAAAAGACGTATCCAGTAGATCTACCCTACGTGCGAAATACAAGATTGATGATGGTCGGAACAAAATATGGTTACTTAGATCTGTTCGACTATGTTCCAGGTCTACCAGATGCATCCATTGCTGAGTTGTTCCAAGATGCAATCTGGATTAGCGGTCGCCGGTTTGCGTCACTCGCTTGGCTGAGACGAATGAAAGAAGCCTCGGGGCGTCCGCAGGACCTAATCGATCTCGAAAACTTGCCCTCGCATTGAGTTGCTTACCAAGCTCAATTGTTTTCACCAATCGTTTTGAGGTTCACCAACTGCAATCGTCCGAACGGGTTGTGCAGGTGGCTCCCAACAGGCGCGTCATCGGTATCAATAATTCGAGATTGAAACTGCATCCCCATCTCCATCGCGATAATGTGACGATCGCCGATTGGCTTTTCTGTGCTGCAGACGTAACGAATCAAATCAATCATCGAATCGGTATTGTCGTTGAAGTCTTGGCGACTCATCGTAAGGTCTGGCTTGCCTAGAACATTCATGCCCATTGTTCGAACTTCGGTTTTGCCGCGTATGACTCCTACGAAGGCAAAGCTGATTGCCTCGATATCGCAGACATTGGACATCTCTGTCCAGAGAGTTGCTCCATGTGCGAGCATGCTATTGTCGATGAAGACTCCGGCAGCCCCAGTTTGAGCAATTGCCGCACCTGCCTTCATCATCGTTTGTGCCGCTTTCATGGAACCGCCAGGACCGATCAACCCCAAGTTCACCGTGCAGCGTTTCACGATAGCCAGTTCGTCGGCAGTTGCTGGCGTGCGGCAAGAACTTTCGAATATTCCGGCGAACTCTTTATCAGGCTTCATTGGGAACATCTCGATCACTTGCCCGTTTGGCATCGCCAAGCCTTCATCGCACATTGAATAGCCTTTTGGTAGTCGATCGGCAATTTCTTCGAAGCTTCCCCACGCTCCAGGGATTCGAAGAGTAGTTTCGATCGTTGGCTTTTTCGTACTCATTCGCGGTCAACCAATCGGTAGTGAACTGAAGTTGCTGAATCGCAACCCATTGCGATGGCCCACATTCTATCGGATTCAAAGCTTCTCGGCGCGAGAACTTGGACTTTGGAAGAACGAATGGAGCCTGCCGAAGTTTTGGTTTGTGTGGTGTCAGCCTACGGAGAGGCTGACCTACTTATTCAAGCCGATCATGGAACGAAAACGCGTCACCCAACTAATTGTCGCGTGACGCGTTTAAACATTTTACGCAGATATAGAGGGCTTTTTGTTAAGCTGATTCTTTTCGTTTCGGAGCAGCCTTGCGATGCATTAGCGTTCCGCTGACCGAATCTGCGTCGATCGTGTAGGAAGTTCCTTCTTCTTGATCGGGAAGCTCGAACATGATGTCGAGCATCGCTTCCTCGACGATGCCTCGTAATCCTCGAGCTCCAACACTCTTGACAGTCGCTTTGTTGGCGATTGACTTGAGCGCGGCTTCGGTGAAGTGGAGTTCGCAATTTTCCATACCGAACAAGGCTTGATACTGCTTCAGCAATGCGTTCTTCGGCTCGCTCAAAACCTTGATCAAACCTGCTTCATCCAAAGGAGCAAGTGAGGTGACCACTGGTAGCCGACCTATCAACTCGGGAATCAAACCAAACTCAAGAATATCATCCGAGTTAACCTGGGTCAGGACAGAAGCCGTATCGGCTTCTTCCTTGTGGCTGCCGACTTGACCAAATCCAAGCGTCTTCTTGCCAAGTCGCTTGCGAATGATCTCTTCGACTCCAACAAATGTACCGCCGCAGATGAACAGAATGTTTGTTGTGTCCATCTGGATGAACTGCTGCTCGGGGTGCTTTCGACCACCTTGAGGAGGAACGTTTGCGACGGTTCCTTCAAGCATTTTCAAAAGAGCCTGCTGAACGCCTTCACCGGAGACGTCACGCGTGATGGAAACGTTTTGACTCGTCTTGCCAATCTTATCGATTTCGTCGATGTAGAGGATTCCTCGTTGAGCTGACTCAAGGTCGAAGTCGGCAGCATGCAATAGTTTGAGAAGCAGGTTCTCAACGTCCTCACCGACATAGCCAGCCTCGGTAAGAGTCGTAGCGTCACCAATCGCGAATGGAACATTGAGCATCTTCGCCAGTGTCCTAGCAAGAAGCGTCTTACCGCTGCCTGTTGGCCCGCACAGAAGAATGTTCGACTTCTCAATCTCGACGTCGGAGCCTTGCCAATCGGCGGTCAGTCGCTTGTAGTGATTATGAACTGCGACTGCCAAGGTCCGCTTAGTGCCTGTCTGGCCGATTACATATTCGTCTAGGTGAGCGACGATATCGCGAGGGCTAGGAATGTCGTTGAAAAGCTTCTTCGACGGCCCGCGACGCTTGGTTTCTTGATCCAAGATCGATTGGCACAGTTCAATGCATTCGCCGCAGATGTATACATCGCCAGGTCCTTCGACCAATGGCCCCACATCTCGGTAGCTCTTGCGACAGAAAGAGCAGAAAGCATTCTTCTTTGTGCTTCCCGGTCCACCAGTCCGACGGCCCGACACAACATCCTTACCTTGAGGCATAACGACTCCTAAAAACTATTCCCATCGCCCCGAGCACCACACCCTTGCGTCTGTTCGCATTGGTGATACGCGAGATGAAAAATGGTTAAACGCGAAATGGAAGCTCGATGGGTCCGAAGTGCACGCTATTCGAATTACCGAATGTTTGTGTCCTTCTGAACCGGGCCTTCCATGTCCGCGGTTTCGAGCCGAAAATATACCTACGCATAGGTTGCCGATCTAAATGGTCGTCATGACCGTTCCGAAACTAAACTTCTTGACCAAAGTTCAACTGAACTATTCGCAGCTAGCTACGACATGCCCTGTTGATCCTTCTGCAACAACAGTTGTATGTTTCGGAATTCCTTCTCGTCTATGTCACCCTCCTGTCGCATTTCCTCGAAATTCTTCATGAGGTCTTCGGCGGTTTTCTGGTCTTCATTGGAGGAATCGCGCAACCTTACCACGACAAAATATGCCACAGCGGAAACGATCATCAAACCCAGCAAGCTTAACCCAGCCTGCACAAAAGTATTCGCCAACATCTCCCGAACCCACATGACGCTCACCCGTGCAAATGTCTCGTATCGCCTAGTCCATTCCAACCACATGTCGCGGCGAGACGTTATATGTTATGCGAAACCGTGGTGACAAGTCTAGCATTTTCACAAGAAGTCTTACCCAACCGTTCCAGCTTTCCAAAACGCGGCAAGAATCTCACGTCGACGGGCTGTTTTTTGTCGAGTAGCGATTGCGACACCCAAATGTCTCGCATGTTGAAGGCGCGACGATTGTTCGGCGACATAACTCGTACATCAACACAACTTAAAACTGGAGTTCGACCTCGTGGTAGATGTCGTAAGACGTCTGAAGTAACAGGTTGCAATACTGTCTCTAGCGACTTCGGAATTCTTACAAATTCCGCTGCCTTGGAACCAAGTTGTGCTCAAGTACTAGAAAGTCACCTTCTTAAGCTTTGGCAATTTCGCTTTGAGCTCGTCCACCGCCTTCTTAGTCAACGCGGTGTTGTTTAAGTTGATCTCGGTCAAATTCACAAGCGTGTCTAGCTTCTTGAGGCCCTCGTCGGTCACGCCAGTTTTCCCTAGGTGCAAAAACTCCAGGCTAGTCATCTTGGCCAAATGCTCGGTAGCACCATCACCAATGCCGGTAATGTCGTCCAAATTGAGCCGCTTTAACTTCATATCGACCAACAGAGCGATTCCTTCGTCGGTGACTCGTGTGTGCCACAAATTTAAATCTTCCAAATTCGGAAGCTTTGCGATCGCCGCTAGGGCTTTGTCATTGACTCGAGTCTCACTCAGATCCAGTAGCTTTACGTTCGGATACCTTTCGATAAAGTCGGCGATCCCTTGGCTCGTTACCTTGGTGTCTCGGAAATTCAACTTGGTTAGCTGTTTGCATTCGCTCATCGCTTCCAAAACACCATTGCCAACTTGATTGCGAAAGACGGAAAGTTCTTTCAGCTTGGACATCCCCGCGAGCGACTTGAATCCAGCGTCCGTGATGCCGCAATCCTGAAAATCAATCGCAGCCATATCGGTCATCTCCGACAGGTGTGCCAAGCCAGCATCCGTAATACGATTTCCCCAAAGGGAAATGTTTCGCATTTTGGTAAGCCCCTTCAAAGATTCGACCCCGCTATCGCTGACTGCGAGACAATCAGAAAAGTTGAGAAGCTCAAGCTGCTTTGTATCCTTCAAATAACCAAGTCCAACATCGGTGACTTTGGTTCGAGGTGCTCTAATTCGCTTGATCGACTTGCTCTCAGAGAGACTTTTGAAAGATTCGTCCGAGATTTCACAGCGATCTAAATTGATATCCTCAATCCGAGGCAGCTTGGCGAGCATCGCAACGCCAGCATCGGTGATGCCTGTCTGAGCAATCCTAAAGATTCTTAAGCCGGGATGGTTCGCTAAGGGCGCAATCGCTTCGTCGGTAGCTTCCGGTCCGGAAAGCGTCAACGTTTCCACGGTCGGTATCTTGGCAATCAAAGCCACACTCTTCGACCAACCATCGCCGCACTGACTGTAGTCGACACTACGAATCGATCCATCTTTGGCTTTCTCGATTCCAATCAATGGAATGGCTAGGAGCTCCTCAATCGCTTTGGCGTCTCCAACAGGCTTTGCTTCTTGGACGCTGTCAGGAGACGAAGTAGTAGAAGAACCTTGCACCATTGCCTTGTCCGCCGGAGGGGGAACGGATGGGCACCCCGTTACAAACACGAATCCAGTCGCAACGCAAAAGGCCGCTTGATACTTGACGGAGAACGGACGAAAGAAATTCATGCGAAACCAATTCATCATATGTGTTTAGGTAGTTGGAAAGACTTCAGCTATGCAGCGACTTCGTGACGGAACTGACTAGTTGGACAGCGCCAGGTTTGCGCTGGAGTTCAGGCTTTAGCCGCTTTTGGCAAATCCGAGGTGCTCGGCGCCTGAAGGCTGTACTCCAACATGG
>JAIYDQ010000415.1 GCA_027487375.1 Planctomycetaceae bacterium | reverse complement strand
TTGCAGTAGGATAGGCTTCCAGCCTGACGATTGTGAAACCGACAGGCTGGAAGCCTATCCTACGACTGGGCATCGTGTTCAATCCCAAGCTGCATCAATCTAAGAATCGATCTAGTGGCTGGTGTTAAAGATCCGATCGCCTGCGTCACCTAAACCGGGGACGATGAATTTGTTGCCGTCCAGCCGCTCATCGACGCTGGCAACAAACAGTTTCACTTCGGGTGCATCTTGGTGGAGTAGCAAGATTCCTTCCGGAGCCGCTATGAGGCTCAGAACACGAATATCTTTGACGCCCCAACGTTTGAGAGCGCCCACGGCCGCGCGAATCGAGCCGCCTGTCGCAAGCATGGGGTCCAGAATCAGTCCGACATCGGTGCAATGATTTGGCGGGAGTTTGCTGTAGTACTCTACTGGCTGAGCTGTTGCCTCGTCGCGATACATACCCAGGTGCCTCACTTCAGCATCAGGTAGCAACTGAAGCACCGGTTCAACCATCGATAGGCCTGCTCGTAGTATAGGAACGATTGCCACGCTGACCGCGAGTTCCTGTGCATCATGTTCTACGAGCGGCGTACGAATCCGTTTCGTCTGAAGTGGTAGGTCACGCGTCGCGTGAACTGCTAGAAGCATCGAGAGCCGTTGAACGGTCGCTCGAAAAGTTACTGATGGCGTGTTGACGTCCCTCAGGACGGAAAGGTGATGTGCTGCAAGAGGATGATCCAGTTGTAAGACGTTACCCACGCAACACTCCTTGAGAACATAAATGAAGATCGAGGTGCCGAAGTCCTGAGTTCAGAGAATAGCGGAGTTCGAAACCTTTGAAAAGCCGCCGATTGTTCGATCGACAGGGGATTCAAGTGGAAACCGCGGTCACTGGTTACGCAAAGAAATCGAGCTATCGGTCCTGTTTCGCGCTGGAGAAGTGAATAAAGTAATTTGAGTTATCTTTGTAGCTTACAATTTGGGACTGATCAGGATCGTGTTACACTTTTAAGTGGTGTGGCACGAATCGCCATTCCTTCCCGCCAGCCATCAAAACGGCTTCCCTCCCGCCCATTTCCCATCAACTTCAACAGCTCCTTTCTGAACTCGCACCTCTCCACCATTTATGAAATCACTAGCCTGCCGTTGTTTCTTGGTTCTTGCACTTTGCGTCATCTATTCACTTCAAGCGAAAGCGCAAGGGGTTCAGTCCCGTCCAGAAAAGAAAGCTCCCGTTCCAGAAATCACAGAAACTTCGGGAACTCGATTTCTAAACGGCGTCTATCCGCATCTGACCGCTTACTCGCAAAGCCGTGTCGATGGGTTGTTCAATCGAGGTGATTCGTCCGAGTGCGGTATCGGAGCTGTTGTTCCATGGGCTGGAAAGCTATGGATGGTGACTTACGCGCCGCATATGCCATATGGATCGGATCATAAGCTCTACTCCATAGAGCCAAACACGATGCGGATGACAATTCACAAGGAGTCGGTCGGTGGCACTCCAGCGGGACGAATGATTCATGCTGAATCACGGCAACTCTTCATCGGTCACCATATCATCAATGAGAATGGCGAGGTGCGCACGATTCACCCCAAAGAGATGCCAGGTCGAGTGACTGCTTGGGCGCGGCATCTTACTGATCCGGTAAACATGGTCTACATGTATGACATGGAGGGGATGCTTTATGAGGTTAATGTGAACTCGCTGTCTGTTAAAAAGCTGTTCCATAATCCTGTGCCGGGTGAACATGGCAAAGGAGCATACACAGCTCAGGGCAAACTGGTTGTCGCAAACAATGGTATCTCAGGTGGTCATGATCCGAAGAAAGATTGGGTCGTTACGCCGCCTGGCAAACTGGGACCGGAAGATCGCGGGTCACTTGCAACTTTCGACGGTAAGGACTGGACGCTCATCGAGCAACGACAGTACACCGATGTTACCGGTCCTGATGGAATCGCTCCGACAACAGCTAGCTCCGGAAAGCCGCTTTGGGCGATTGGTTGGGATAAACGTTCCCTCCGATTGCAGGTGATGGATGATGGTCAGTTTCATACGTTTCTCTTGCCAAAGGGTTGCCTCAACAATGATGCAGCGCACGGTTGGTTTACTGAGTGGCCACGTATCCGTGAAGTCACTAATGGGCGATACATGATGGACATGCATGGATTGTTCTTTGATTTTCCAGGGACCTTTCGACCAGGTAACACAGCTGGTATATCACCGATTGCAAGGCATTTACGTTACATTCCGGATTTCTGCGACTGGAACGGTCGACTGGTTCTAGCGACCGATGAAACTAGCGTGCAAGGCAACCCGCTTGCAGGTCAGCCGCAATCTAATCTTTGGTTCGGAAGTTATGATGAATTGACGACCTGGGGAGAGGCATCTGCGGCCGGCTCAGTTTGGATCGATGAAGCAGTGAAAGCAGACAATCCATCGGCTCCTTTTCTGATCAACGGCTTTGCACGACGAGTTGCTCATCTCGCGGCTGCGCCCGGCACGTTGTTTAAGTTGGAGGTCGACGTTAAAGGCGATGATCAGTGGACTCTCTACGAAACCGTGAAAGCTGGTGATGAAGGTTACGTTACTCACGTTTTTCCAGAGTCGTTTAAAGCACAATGGATTCGAGTGACGTTGGATCGCGATAACGAAAAGGCTTCGGTTGCGTTTCATTACTCCGATACCCGTTACCACGATCCGAACGGCCCTGGTAAAACGCTCTTCGCAGCACTAGCCGATGCAAATTCGGCTGACAAAGTCCCATCGCTTCACATGTTTCCAGCGAAGAAAAATCGAAATCTCGAAATCGTCTGTAAGGAAGGTGACAAAGTCAGTTTTGCTGAACTGAATGCGGAAACCTTTGAGTACGGTTTGGCAGAAGGGAATGAGGAGCTCAAGAAGAAAGGAACCGTTAAACCTGTCTTTACCGTCGATGATGCATCGGTGATCCTCAAAATCTCCGAGAGTGTCAATGGAAAAACGACCAAGCACACCTTGCGATTACCCAAAGGTTCAAGCTCCTTCGATAATGCTTTCGCAGAAGGTTGGCCACGCGATGAACGCGAGATCGAATCAGAGCGGACTCTAGCAAACATTCACGGAACCTTTTACGAAGTCCCGTTTTGGATTGTTGGGCAAAGCCCGCTTTTCACAAAGATGAAGCCCGTATGCTCACACAACAAACGTATCGATGACTTTGCAACGTGGCGAGGGCTACTCTGGCTCAGCGGAGTCAAGCCTGATGCGATCGAAAGTGAAAATGTAATTAAATCGAAAGACGGTAAGTTGGCACTGTGGGCTGGTGGTGTTGACGAGTTATGGAAACTCGGAAAGCCAGTTGGAATGGGTGGCCCTTGGAAGAACACAGCGGTGAAAAAAGGAATCCCGTCCGACCCTTACTTGATGAATGGCTACGACAAGAAAACACTTAAGTTGAAATCCGACCGTGATTGTATTGTTCATCTAGAGATTGACTTTGATCTATTGTCAGGCTTTCATCGGTACAAGTCTCTTGAGCTCAGGGCAGGACAGGAGATTACTCACGTTTTTCCAGCTGGATTCAACGCTCATTGGATAAGATTTGCGAGTTCCAGCGACGCGACTATTTCGGCATTGCTTCACTACGAGTAGTTCGCTGGAACACGAATACTACTGGGTCATAATTTGAGGAGCGCAAGATAGTGCCAGCTACAACCACCGCCTTCCGATTGAAGTTGGGTTTTATAATCGCAATTGCCTCGACCGCAACTCGCGTTTTTGGAGCGGACATCGATCCAGAGTCCGTTCCGGTATCTTTCAACAATGACATTCGCCCGATTCTTTCTAATCGTTGTTTTGCGTGTCATGGGCCCGATGAGGAGACAATCGAGGCAGGCCTGAGGCTAGACTCTCTTGAGGCAGCCACTCGAACGCTTGACTCTGGGCTAGCTGCTATCGTCGTTGGAGATCCGGACAAAAGCGAAATGTTGACTCGTATCGCATCGGAAGATCTTGATATTCGCATGCCACCTCCTCATTTTGCCAAAGGGCTTACACAAGAAGAAGTCAGAAAACTGCGTCGATGGATAAAGCAAGGAGCCAATTACCAGAAGCATTGGTCGTTTGATCCGCCAGTTTTGCCTACCATTCCTGTGCTTGATGGAAATGACTTCAAGATCAATTCTCCGATCGATGCCTTCGTTATCGAGAGGGCGATGGAATACTCAAGCAAAATTAATTGGAAGGGCGATTCCCCACTCCTTCTTCAGTCGCCACCGGCGACACGAGAAGTATTCTTGCGACGCGTGTCGCTTGCTCTAACTGGTTTGCCCCCGACCATTCAAGAGCAAGAGGATTTTCTTAGCGACACTTCGCCTGATGCTTATGAAAAGCTTGTTGATCGCTTGTTAGCTTCACCAGCGTTTGGTGAGCATTGGGCGCGACTCTGGTTGGACATGGCTCGTTACGCCGACAGTAACGGATACGCGGATGATGGTCCTCGAACGATCTGGGCCTACCGTGACTGGGTCATTCGTGCGATCAATTCGAATATGCCTTTCGATCAGTTCACCAGAGAACAACTAGCCGGCGACCTTCTTCCGAACCCAACCGACGATCAATTAATCGCGACGGCCTTTCATCGTAATACTCTTACAAACAATGAAGGTGGAACGAATGACGAAGAGTTTCGGAACGTAGCCGTTGTTGACCGAGTAAACACAACGATTGCCGTTTGGATGGGTTTAACGATGGCTTGTGCTCAGTGCCATACGCATAAGTATGATCCGATAACACAGAAGGAGTACTTTGAGGTCTTTGCGATTTTCAACCAATCCGAAGATGCTGATCGTCGTGATGATTCGCCTCGACTAGCACTCTATTCAGCAGACCAAAAGGAGCGTCGAGCGGATCTATTAAAGCAGCAAGAGGAACTTATCAAGCAACTAGAACCAACGGAAGATTCAGAAAGCCAGTTAAGGAATGGCATGGCGTCTTGGGAAGCAATTCAAACGCATCAGCCATCCAAGAAAACGATCTACCCAAATTCCATCGTTGCGGCCTCCGGGGACACACTTGATCTCACCGAATCGGGCGACATTGTCGTACGAGCGGGGCGCGATTCGGACACATACACGATCGAGTGGCAATTGCCCGAGGATGTCTCGGTAGAACAGATCACGCGACTCCGAATTGATACCCAACCCTGGCCCAAATCTATTGAAGCATCTCAATCGCCTGCTTCCGAAACAACCGTTTCACCGAAGAGTTTTTTCCTGTCAGAGTTTACCGTTTCCGTGGAAGGGGTTGCCAATGACAAACCGTTTTCGAAACCGTGGAAAATTGTTAAAGCGATTGCTGACTATGAGTCGGACAATCGAACCGCCGCGCACGCCATCGATGGAAAGCCAAAGACAGGATGGAGCGTAGCACCCAAGCTAGACTCTTCGCATTGGATCGAATTCCAAATGCAGTCGCGAAAACAAAAGGATGCACCGGAGAGCACTGGTCCGACACTACTGAAGATAGAGATATCGCAGACTCCTACTTATCTTGGTCATGTATTAGGGAACTTTAAACTCAGTTATTCCACAGAACCAATCGACAAAAAAATCGAAGCACAAATTGCTCCGATTCCAATTCGTGAAATTGCGTCGATTCCCGAAGGAAGCCGAACTCTGAAGCAAAAGCGTGAACTACTGAAACACTACGTTCGATGGTTCGCCCCCGAGTTTTCTGAAGTACGAAATCGGCTCAATGAGATAGAAAAGGAACTTAATGCAATTAAGCCCTATACAGATTTGCCAGTCATGCGCGAACTCGACACCCAAAAACATCGCGACACTCACGTTCAGATTCGTGGCAATTACAAGGTGAAGGGCGAACAAGTTCATCCTGCAATACTCTCGGCGTTTCACCAGTTATCAGATGGAACCCAACCACTGAACCGATTGCAGTTGGCTAATTGGTTAATGCAAGATGACAATCCTTTAACGCCACGAGTAATTGCGAATCGCTATTGGGAAGCAATTTTTGGATTGGGTTTGGTTCGCACGAGCGAAGATTTTGGATCGCAGGGAGATCCTCCTACCCATCCAGAGTTACTGGACTGGCTGGCGATTGAACTCGTGCGTTCGAAATGGGATACGAAAGCTTTTATTCGGAAGTTGGTTCTATCGGCGACCTATCAACAATCTTCAGCAACGAGCGCAGTTTCATCAGCTTTTGATGCGGAGAATGTTTACTTGACACGCGGGCCTCGAGTTCGATTATCCGCCGAGCAAGTGCGAGATGCCACGCTTGCATCAGCTGGATTACTTAGCACCAAGCAGTTTGGGCCTCCAGTTCGACCGATTCAACCTTCCTCCGGGCTTTCGGCAGCCTTCGGATCAAAGACCGACTGGGAAGTCAGCGCCGGAGATGACAAACATCGACGCGCAATCTACACGCTCTGGCGACGAAGTAACCCCTATCCTTCTATGGCAACTTTCGATGCGCCGAATCGTGAAACTTGTATTTTGCGACGCGATCGAACAAACACTCCGCTGCAAGCCTTAGTAACGATGAACGATCCAACATACATCGAAGCCGCTCAAGCTCTCGCAAGAAAGCTATTGGCTTTGAATGAATCTAATGAGAAATCAATCCATATGGCATATCGATTGGTGTTGTCGAGACAACCGACGGCTGAGGAGATATCTGTCGTTGGAGAATTTTTTGAACGAACTCGCAAGGTGTTTTTGGACGACTCCACAGCCGCACTGAATATGGCGACTGATCCAATTGGGCCAATGCCAGACGATCTTAACTCCAAGGATGCTATCGCTTCTGCTGCGGCATGGACGGTCGTTGCGAATGTGTTGCTAAACTTGGACGAAACATTGATGCCGCAGTAATGATAAGTGATGAACTGACACCCCATTCACAGAAAACAAGACATGAATAGCAGACTCCACAACTCCGAGTATCAGAAACTAGTCGCTCATCGCACTCGTCGATTTTTTCTCCAGGAAACAGGAGTTGGCTTTGGCGCTGCGGCGCTAGCGCATCTGATGGGCAACCCCCAAGCAGTCATGGCTTCCGATTCAAACAGCATGAATCCCTTAGCAAAGAAGCCGCCTGAATTCGCCGCGACAGCGAAGCAAGTTATCTACTTGCACATGACAGGTTCTCCGCCCAATTTGGACTTATTCGATTACAAGCCAGAATTAGTTCGGATGAATGACAAGGATACGCCAGATTCGGTTTTGAATGGGAAGGAGTTTGCGTTTACAACAGGAGTTCCCAAGCTGCTTGGAACAAAACAGAAGTTCGCGCAGCATGGGAAGTCGGGACTTTGGTTAAGCGACGCAATCCCGCATCTGCAAAGCGTTGCTGATGAGATGTGCATGATTCATTCCATGCATACCGACCAGTTCAATCATGCCCCAGCAGAACTTTTGGTCTACACCGGCTCACCCCGTTCAGGTCGTCCTTCATTCGGTTCGTGGGTGACCTATGGCCTAGGTTCTGAAAACGAAAATCTTCCAGCGTACGTGGTTCTGATTAGTAGCGGTGTCCAACCCAACGGTGGCAAGGCTACCTTCGGAAGCGGCTTTCTGCCAAGCATCTATCAAGGCGTCCAATGTCGCTCGCAAGGAGACCCCGTACTGTTCGTCTCCAATCCTCCTGGTATGAGTCGCGAGTTGCGACGGGAATCGCTGGATGTTCTTGGCAAGCTGAACGAGTTCCAGGCCAACGAGCAGGGGCATCGCGAAACGCAAACTCGCATTTCGCAATATGAACTCGCCTTTCGGATGCAAACCAGCGTTCCCGAGGTGATGGATATCTCAAAAGAAACAAGAGAAACTCTCGATGCGTACGGCGCAAAGCCAGGCGAAGCCAGCCTTGCGAACAATTGTCTCCTTGCAAGACGATTGGTAGAGTCCGGAGTCCGATTTGTTCAACTGTTCGATTGGGGATGGGACTTCCACGGAACAGGTCCAAACGAAGACATTCGAGATGGACTCGTAAACAAATGCAACACTATGGACCGACCTGTTGCCGCGCTGATCAAAGACCTCAAGCAACGTGGCTTACTAGATTCAACCCTGATTATTTTTGGTGGCGAGTTCGGTCGAACACCCTTCCGTGAAGGCCGCACCGCGACAACAGGTAATCTAGGTCGTGATCATTATCCCGATTGCTTTTCAATGTGGATGGCAGGAGGAGGAACCAAGGCCGGCTACGAATACGGAAAGACCGATGAACTTGGATTCTCTATTGCAGAAGATCCTGTTCATGTGCACGATCTGCAAGCAACCTGGCTTCATCTGTTAGGACTAGAACATACTCATCTTACTTACCGATTCCAAGGTCGCGATTATCGACTGACCGATGTACACGGTAAGGTCGTTAAGGACTTAATCGCCTAATCAAGTGCCGTATTATTGTTACGTTGAATGCTATCTCGTCGTCGTGTTCACACCGGGAATCGATAACGGGAAGACTTTGTTTTCATTAACTTCCTCGCGCAGAATGCTTTCTGCTTGCGCGATGATATCAGCATTTTGAGCAGCTAGGTTGTGCTGCTCCGATCGATCTTTTGAAAGATCGTATACTTCCCATTCGCCTGGTTTCTTTGTCTTCAATCCTTGTCGAAGTACTTTGAGATCGCCGATTCGCAGAGCGACTTGACCTCCGTATTCAGGAAATACCCAGATCAATGGCTTTCGATTTTTCAGCGTTTTCGTTTTACCAGACAAAATCGGCCAAAGGCTATCGCCATCGAGACCGTCTGGCTTAGCAAATCCAACTGCATCACAGAGTGTTGGGAACCAGTCAGCGAAATAGCTTGGGGTATCGCTAACCACATTTGCTTCCAGAACCCCTGGCATCCGAGCAATCATTGGGACGCGGATGCCACCTTCGTAAACGCTTCCCTTGTATCCTCGTAGATCAGCAGTGCTTTGGAAGAACTCTGGGTCGGCTCCCCCAACGTGAAAATGAGGATCACCTGCTGCCTCATGCGTCGCGCCGTTATCGCTGCTGAATATGACTAGTGTGCGCTCCTTTAGATGTGCTTTATCAAGAGCTTTGATGATGCGACCGACATAACTATCGAGATCGTTGATCATGGCAGCGTAAGCTGCACGTGGACGAGGATGGGGCAAGTAACCGTTTAGGCCTCGATAAGCTTTGTCATCCCATTCCACCGGGAATTTCTCCACCGACTCTTTGGGTGGGTGCATCGCGACGTGTGGTTCGATGAATGGCAAGTAAAGAAAGAACGGGCGATTCGCATTGGACTCAATAAACTTTTCCGCCTCTGCAATCATCAGTTTGGGTGCATAAGACTCGCCGATCCAGTCGGATGCTTTGACATCGCCCTCGAGTTGTTTCTCACGTCCGGGGATTGGCTTCTTATTGATTTCAATTTTCTCTTGATTGCGCCAAAGGTATGGAGGGAAATAACTATGCGCGACCGCTTGGCAGTTGTAACCAAAGAACGAATCAAAGCCCTTTCTATTCGGCTCGCCGGTACTTCCGACTGGCCCAAGTCCCCATTTGCCAAAAGCACCTGTTGCATAGCCCGAGTTTTGAAAAAGCTGAGCGATCGTGACCGCTTGCTCCGATAAAGGGTACTGCCCTTCGTTGAATTCCGGAAACTTCAGCTTCGCTTGTTGATTGCCGCGTACTTCAGCATGTCCGAGATGTTTTCCCGTCATCAATACACAGCGAGAGGGAGCACAAACAGGTGCACCGCTATAGTGTTGCGTGAACCGTATTCCTTCGGATGCAAGTCTATCGATATTAGGGGTAGGGATTTTCGTCTGACCATAGCAACCCACATCGGCCCAACCGAGGTCATCTGCCAAAATGAATACGACGTTTAGTCGCTCTTTCGCGTAGCTTGGAAAACAAGTTATGCAAATAGTGAGTAAAGCAATCGCGAATTGTCTGGGAAGAGAAATCATTGTGGTCTGCTTCCTTCTGCGGTGACAATCTTGTCTAGTTGTGCAGTCATCTCTTGAACTACTTTTGGATACTTCGCAGCAACATCATTTCGCTCTGCAGCATCATCAGAAAGTTTATACAGCCCGTACTTCCCCTTTGGAAATGGATATTCATCCTTACTGACGATCGCTTGTGATTTACCTTTTTGAAGCAGCCTTACCAGCTTCCAATCACCGACGCGAAGTCCGAAATTCCCACTGCCGTTATCTTGCTGAAGGAAGTGATCACGACCTTTCGCACCACTTTGGCCTAACAATGCATTCGAAACATTGAAGCTATCGCGACATGTGTTCGGTGCGAGCTCTTGTCCCGTTAGCGAGGCAACGCTGGCTGACAGATCGACGGTTGAGACAATCTCGTCCGAGACACCGGGCGCGATGCGTCCTTTCCAGCGAGTTATGAAAGGTGTTCTCGTTCCGCCCTCCCATACGCTGTACTTTCCACCACGAAAGGGTCCGGATGGACGATGGTTGCCAAGTTTCTCAACGGCGTCGTCTTTGTAGCCATCGTCGAGCACAGGTCCGTTATCCGAACAAAACACAATCAAAGTGTTTTCAGCTAGTCCAAGGCGATCTAGAGTGCTTGTCAATTCTCCCACGCACCAATCCAATTGCATGATGCAATCGCCTCGAGGGCCAAGTTTGGTTTTACCCTGAAAACGCTCATGAGCAATTCGAGGCACATGGATATCATGCGAGGCGAAAAACAGAAAGAAGGGTCGATCCTTGTTTGACTCGATCCAACGCGTAGATTCATTGATCCATGCGTCCGCAAGGTCTTCATCGCGGAATCTAGCCTTGGTACCCCCAGTATAAAAGCCGATGCGGCTTATCCCATTGTGAATCGTTTGATTATGACCGTGCGTCCAATCCATCTTGAGCGTTTCTCGATGAGTCAACCCAGTTGGATGATCACTGGAGGGCTTCTCATTGACAACCTGAATGGGATCGTTCGGATCGAGGTTTTTGACGTGGCGATCTTCAACATATACCTGCGGCACGCGGTCATTTGTGGTGGGTAAAAGGAAACAGTGATCAAAACCGATATCGAGCGGCCCCGGCTTTAGCTCGCCATTCCAATTAGGGGCGGGGTCTCCAAGTCCGAGATGCCATTTGCCGATAACTGCCGTCGCGTAGCCGGCTCTCTTGAGAATCGATGGTAATGTCTCAGTCCCTGGCTTGATGATCGCTGGCCCGTTGGGAGAAGCGATTCCGGTCCCCTTTTGACGAAAGGCGTAAGTCCCAGTTAGCAACGAGAATCGTGTTGGGGTACATGTCGATGCCGAGCAGTAGCCGCTTGTGAATCGCAACCCCTCGCTTGCCAATCGATCAATGGCTGGAGTTTGCAATGCCGTCGCACCGTAGCACGAGACGTCTCCATACCCGAGGTCATCCGCCATGATAACGATGATATTTGGCTTTTCCGCAGCTAAGCTCGGCGAAATCAATATCGCCACGCAAAACCCAATTGCGCAAGAAGCAGCAAGAATGCGATTCATAACAGCGTTTCTTGTAGAGAGGAATTCATTCAATTTTGCATTGTCGATCAAGTCATTGTAAACAATGCAGTTACTGCGTGTTTGCGAGCAATCGAAGATTTTGCATTGAGGTTTCCGTGGGGACGCACGGGGCCTTGGAAGAAAATGCCCAAGGCCAGTCTAACGTGTTACATCATTGCGACACGTTAACAAATAAAGGAGATTCAAGCTCATCGCGTTAGGCGAGTTTGCTGAGTCTTCGAAGCAACCACTCTAGAGACAACGAGGTTGCTATCAAAGCCATGAACCAACCCATGAGGCGTTGCTGAAAAGATCGGTCTGGAGCACCAGGAAGATAGTTCACTTGTTCCCTTGTTGCGATCGATGCCAGGGTGTCGACCGAATCATTTAACGATGAGCTATATTGACCACCTGTTTTTTTCGCGAGATCCATAAGAAGTCGATCGTTCCGTTGAGGACGCTGAACTTCTCTTGTTGGAACACGGATCGCAACGGACTGAGTGAGGATTTGTCGATCGCTTAACGAACCAATCGGAAGTTGTACTTCATATGTCCCTGTCTGTTTTGCTAGGAATTGACTGACGTAAACTCCTAATTGACTCGCGTCTTGAAGGGGCATTAAATCAATCGGCATTGACCTTCCACCTGGTTCAACAATGCGTGCCGTGGTTTTGTTGAGTACTAGCGGTTGAAATTGATTGTCCTTCAAAATTGCCCGCACGCCAATTTGTTCACCGACGAGTGCTTGCTGTTTATCGAGTAGCAACATCCCTCGATCCGAGTCTCGCAGTAGTCTTCCTTGGGAAGCCCATCGTACAAGTTTTGTGTAATACGTATCAAAGTAGTCGTCGCTCATTTGCCTTAACCGCCAAATCTCACCGCTTCCCTGAAAGACAACTCGGCCACCACCATAGAATTGGCAGGCAAGATAAACCGGTAGCTTGCTATCCATGGAAGCTGTCGGATCGGAAAAATAAGCGAGCGGTAAGGCTCCCGGCTTGGAGTCGTAGGTAGCAAAGAAACTGTAAACACCAGGGAAGTTATTCCATACAGACTCACTTTCCGAGGGTTCCAAGGTGACTTGGAAAAAATCAATAGCAGCCGCATTGGCTGTTAGTTTTAGTGGCCAAAGCGTCTCGCTTTCAAAACGTCCCATGGATACCAAACGTGAACCGCGAGCGTTCAAGATGACTGGAGACAGATTTCGTAGTATTTCAGCTCGTCGATCTCCATTTCCGCTACTTCCGGTCCATCGCGGCGAGGCGACTGGACCAGCGATAATTACCAACCCGCCCGCTTGATTCGAAACCCACTTCTCTAGATTTTCTACTTGAGCAACCGACAACGCCATCCAGTCGGCGTCAAATGCAAGGACACAATCATACTGAGACATCTCAGCAGGAGTTTTCGGAAACTCGGTCAATAGAAGATCGGACTCTTGCGATATTCCCGGGCTACCTGTTTGCAGGTATACGTGCGACTGAACTGTTTCGTCCCGGAACAACAAGTTGCGCACAAACTGATACTCTCGCGTTGGGCCACCAGCGATAACAAGAACAGTTGACTTGGGTTGAATAACGCGGACCTCTGTCTCCATCGCGTTATCTTGTGCATTGGCGTCATTTGCTGGAGGAATAACTTTTACGTCATAAACCCACACACCTAGCTCACGAGGCTTGACGTCAAACGTCACCGGTTGAAGCGAGTCATCGGCAACCAAGTTCAGTTTCACTTCCTCTTCAATGGCGAATTGATCTGAATTACTTGCGTTTGATACTTTGTCAGCGGAGTTTCCGGCCGAACGCCTGCGCAGTTGAACAACACATGGCTTTCCTCCCAGTCCACTTGATTGGACCAACGCGGATACTCGGAAGCGATCGCCAGGGAAGACTCGTTTTGGGGCTTCTACATCAACTACGCGAACATTGATTGGGTCGTCAGGCGAACCAACACCCACGGCATAGATTGGAACCGTGTTTGCTGCCGCAACCGACGCGATTGCGACAGGGTCTTGGCCTGCGTTATTTTGCCCATCGGTGATTAAGACAATCCCAGCGAGTGCGGAGCCCTGTTGTTGGTCCAATATGGCTCCGATTGCGTCGCCGAACCGAGTCTCTGAACCAGACGCACGAAGGACTGTTGCCCAGTCTGTCTTCGCTGGGTCTGTGTTTGCTATGGTTGTGTTGACCGCAGTGATGTTGGCCGAACTAGAGACTGAATTTGCTTCCTGGTTCATGACGGTTTCTAGGGACAAAGATTCTAGTGGAATCTTAGCCGGTTCCGAAAGCGACCATAAGCTTGCCATCGGATAGTCAGCACCTCTGAGAGCGGCCGTACCAACCAACGTGAGCCCCGATAGAAACAGAACAACGCCCGCGAGCAAAACATAAGGCCAAACTTCCAATCGCGAGCCGGCAATTCTCGCTGTCATTGCGATCACCATAGCCAAGATGGAAATGATCAGAAGTACCGTTCCCGCCCAAACGAACCGGGAGATCCAAGGCCATGGACTATCGACACTGACGTTGGCTGCGAGATCATTCGCGTCAGTCCCCGATTTCAACTTCGCAAACGAAGCAACTAAGATTGGGCGTTGCGTCACATCAAATCGATAAACGGAGACGTCATGCTGGCTTTGGAGTCGATTCAGCATCGGCGATTTGGAGAGGAACTCAGTGACGGCATCCATGCGATTGCCCTCACCAAGCGATGTCAGCGGAAGGGACATACTAAGAGAGGTGTCTACCAGCACTGCAAGCCTCGAAGGCACGACGAGTTTCTGTTCGCTTCGCTTCTGCAGATCAAAAAAGAACAAGAGCAAACCGGTCAACGCTGTCAGTCGCAAGATTAGCAATGCCCAGCCAAGACTCTTCGGCAACTCACCCCAGTCGCGACGATACCAGTAGACCACGTACGAAACAATCGCGCCGACCACCATCGCCAGTACAAGCCAATGCCACCACTGATCGAGTGCTTCGAATCGCATCCATTGATAGTAAACTCTTGTCTCGTTCATGCTGTGGCCCTACGAGGCAAGTGGAAACTGGCACTCCAAGCCAGGAACTGTTCAATCAATAGCAATCCAATCAATAGAGCGAGAAGAAATCCCTGACGGTTTGTGAGGCCGGCAAGAGCAGAACTTGATAGCACGGAATCGGCAATACGATACTTTACAGGCAACCCTTGCAATCCAAGCAATAGATCAGCGGAACTAATCTTCTTGAGTTCTCCCTCGGCGGTTGGCGCGTTCCTCGCAAAGCATCTGACGAAGCGATTCCCCTGCAACGTGTTAGCCCAAAACTCAGTCACTCCGGTCGATAGAGCGGCTCGAACTTGTTCATCGGTGAAACCTGGAGAATTCGGATCAACTTGTGCAAGTAGATTTGGTTCTTTCGAAGGCTTCGCGATCAATCCAATCGATGAGCGAATAAAAGATTTTCCTGATGCACCTAAGATAGCTTCGACCTCCGGTAGATAATCGCGGCTCGAGAAATCCCAACTCACTGGAATCCCGACCCGTTGTTGAAAGTCTGTAGCTCGGAACGATGCGAGATAGCCTGTCATTTTCAACATTGCTACAACAAATGTTGGATCTTGCGGCCAGTTAGTCCAGTCTTGATCTAGTGGAATAGTTGTCAAGACAACGTGCCCCTTTCCTAAGCCTTGGTCGACGATCAGCGGATTTCCATCGCGAAGATTTGCAACGACTTGAGGGGCTGATCTAAAAAGTTTCGGGTCGGTATCAGCATCGGCGATCAACGACAGTTCGCTCGCAGGCTGAAGCGTTGCGTCCTGGCTCTTAACTGCTTTCTCGGCATCGGACGGTTTCAACTTCGTATCAAGTCGCACGTACTTGGAGACTCGAACAAACTGTAGAGGTGAGTTACTCGAACCCAATAGCGGAGCGAAGATCGGATGCGGCAGCGGCAGTATGTCTGGTGTTGCTGAGTCGAGATCCTGTCGAGGAAGCTCGACGATCGAAGTGGCTGGCATAGGGCTTAAGCCTTGTCCATCGCGATACCAATCCCGATTCCATTTCGGCAGTTCTGCTTCCGTGAAATTCCCACCTAAAAAAATCGCCAATCCACCGCCATCGCGAACGTAGTTTTCTAAATTCGCTAATGCTCTTGGATCGAGCGAAGTCGTCTTCATTAAAACGATACTCGCAAACTTAGAAAGAACCGACGCATCGTTGTCTCGTAAGAAACCGGGGCCTTCGCTCCGAGTCTTCCAACCTGTTCGCGTCATTCCGCCAGGATTCAAAGTTGCTTCTAAAAAGAAGGCCCCCATCCGTCGATCATCCCCGTCAATGACGAGTAGTTCTTGCCCTTCTAGAATTTCGAGCACAGCGGAAAACGAGTTGTCTTCTAGTAATGCATCATCATTGATGGTTGCCTGAACGACTTGAGATCCACTCTTGCTAAAAACCATTTGAGTTCTTGCGACAGCTGTCTCGCCTGGTGCGATGGTATCAATAACCAGCGGCGGAAGTGTCGACTCGTTACCAGAGGCGAAACGATCAACGCGAGGTTGCGTTTGATTTGCGTCAAACTCGTATTGCTTAAGAGTAACATTTACATTCTTTACCGCGGTTTGCCCGTTGTTGCGCACTTCCACTCGCATCATCAAAGGAACGCTTGCAGCTAGTATCTCTTCGTCAGGAACAAGCGATACAATCGAGAGATTCTCATGTGCTATTGCCGCGCAGTCGATCAGTTCGATGTTTACATTTTTCTGACCGATCGGTTCCAATGCCGACTTGATCTGTGCATTTTGTCGCCAATCTTTATCGCGAAAATCACCGACCAGATAAACTACAGCCTGTTCACCATTCGCTTGCGAAATGAGTTCAGAGACATTCTGGATGGCTTTGACAGGCGAAACATCTAAGGCAAAAGGACGCGTTGAATTCAATCGCTCCAGGATTGAATCAGGATTACTTGGAATGGTTCTCGCCAAAACATCGGCAGTCGCACTTGCGTCAGCCAGTACCGGATCGCCTGCTGAATTCTTCTGTGTATTTTTAATCGCAGCAATTGGTTCACAGCGTGAGTAGCGGAAGATGGTCGCTTGATGCGAACCGCTATCGTCGGCAACAGAACGAAGAAGGTTTGAAATGGCTCGCAAACCAGCTTGATAGGCAGTACCTGTTTGGATCTGTCCGGATGTCGCTTGTCCAGTAGTCATTTGATCGGCCATCGATAGGCTATCGTCAATCAGAATGTAGTGGTGGGTAACCGATTGGCCAAACATGGATAGCCACTTCGATCCGCTGACCCACTGGGCCAAAAGCATTACCAAGACGGCCATCATCGCCATTCGCGAGAGCAGCAACAGGAACTGCTTGAGCCAAACCCATCGCTTGTGCTTGCGATAGCTTTCCATCAAAAAATCCATCGCGGCCCAACGTTGCCGACGGTGCCGCAAGAGATTGATCAAATGGATCAACAGCGGCACAAGTACCAGCAAGAAGCCCCAAGCGAGTGGTTGATAAACAAATTGCATACTAACGTTTCCGCATGTGTGCCATGCGAGCGGCTAAGAACGCGGTAAGGGTTGCATCCAGTGGGCGACTGGTACGCGTCAAGTGATATTCCATTTGGTTCGAAGCACATCCATGGCGAATGCGATCTAGAAATTTTTGTAACGACTCAAGATAACCTTCCCGAAGCGATCTTGGATTGCATGCAAGTGCATCAAGCGATTCCATACCTTCAAATCTTGTCGGATCATTAAACGGGAAGTCCAATTCATCATCGTCCATCACATGGAAAACCAAACAATCGTGTCCAGACTGCCGTAACGCAGCAAGACCTCGGAGAACCGAAGCGTCAGCACCGAGAAAGTCAGTCATCAAAACAATCATTGATCGCTTTGGATAGGTGTCTTGGATTTCGCGAAAGACTTTCGTGAGATCTGTTTTTTCTGCGGGTTGCCGTTGCTCGAGCGATTGGTAGATCGACTGCAAGTGTTTACGACCGCTGCGCCAGGGCAGCTTCGTTCGCACTTTGGTGTCAAAAATCGTTAGTCCGACAGCGTCCTGCTGACGAATAGCTAAATACGCCAAGCTGGCTGCAATGGTTGCTGCATAATCAAATTTATTGAGTGGACCACGACCATACTCCATGCTTGCTGAAGCATCTACCAGCAAAGTACACCGAAGATTGGTATCTTCCTCGTATTGTTTGACAACGAGTCGGTCCTGTCGGCCCCAGACTTTCCAGTCGATATGGCGCAAGTCGTCACCAGGGACGTATTGGCGATGCTGAACGAATTCTACGGACTGGCCAAAGTACGGACTGCGATGCATGCCGGATAAGAATCCGTCTACGATTCGCTGCGACCGCAACTCCATGGGTGCAATCCGACGAATTGCTTCAGGATGCAAATATTTTCTGGAATCGGGCATCGCGTAATAGTTCGTCTTGAGCGGTAGGAGTATTTTGCAAGATGCGATCGATAATACTATCGGTGGTAATGCCATCGCTTTCGGCAGCGAAGGTCACATTCATTCGGTGTCGAAGAACTGGTTTGGCCAAGTACTGAATGTCTTGCGGATCGACGTGAGATCGGCCGAGCATTGCAGCACGAGCCTTTGCGCCGATGATTAAGAACTGAACGGCCCGTGGTCCTGCTCCCCAGCCTACTTGTTCTTTTACAAAGTCGGGTACGCCATCTTGTTTCACTCGTGTTTGACGCACGATCGCTAGTGCATATCGAATAACGTGTCCCGAGACTTCGATTGTTCGAACAAAGTTTTGCAAGTGAATGATTTCTTCGCCACCAAGAACGCTTTCGACTTTGCTGCCGCCAACACCAGTGGTTCTTCGAGCGACTTCAAATTCTTCGTTAAAGTTCGGGTAGTCCACAAGCACTTTAAACATGAACCGATCTTGTTGAGCTTCAGGAAGCGGATAGGTCCCTTCTTGTTCAAGTGGGTTTTGAGTTGCAAGAACGAAGAATGGGTCTGAGAGCTCATGACGATCACGACCAACTGTGATTTGCCGTTCTTGCATCGCTTCCAAAAGAGCGGCTTGCGTCTTTGGAGGAGTCCGATTGATTTCGTCTGCCAAAATCACGTTTGCAAACAGTGGGCCTTCCATGAATCGACGTTCACGAGCACCGGTTGTTCGATTCTCTTCGATGATTTCAGTGCCGGTGATATCCGCAGGCATCAAGTCGGGAGTGAATTGAATGCGGCTGAAGGACAGGTTCATTGTCTTAGCGAGTGAGCTAATCATGAGCGTTTTGGCTAAGCCTGGAACGCCTTCTAGCAAGCAATGTCCGCGACTGAAAATTCCTATCAGCAGTTGTTCGACGACTTCGGTTTGACCGACGATTGCTTTAGAGATTTGTTCGAGGATTTGTGTGCGAGCGACCTGAAGCCGATCAAGGTCTTGATGCATCGTAGCTGGGGTGTTCATTGATCCTCTTCTTGCTGGAACAGTTGATCGTAATCTGCCGGTCGTCCCAACGGGTCGTTGGGATTGTTCTCAGATTGTAGACGTTCGAGCAGCTTTGCGGGAACGCCTGACTGAATTGACTTTTTATCAAATTTCCCGATTTCCCGATTCGAATCAGTGTCCGAAGCTTTCACGGGTTCTTTTTCGGGAGATGCGTCAGCCTTGTTCTGGACGCTCAATTGAACGTCAGGCTGCGCATAGTTGGTTTGGTTTGACCACTTTATCAACACTTCGGACCCACGATACTGAAAAGCTACCTCTCCGTCTCCTAGGCGAGCTAAACATTGAAAGTCCGCACCTCCTCGAGTTGAGAAAAGATAGTTGTCGCTATAGACGATGTCCCCTGTTCTGCTATCCAAGACGGCAGCGGAGACGGTCTCAGTACCAATAAGCCCGTTAGCTTTGAACTTCAATGGGCGAGTTAAGATGATCGCGGGTGTGTTGCGAACTTGTGCAATTGGAAAACGGAAGTCGTACACGTTCACCGGGCTTTTCCAAACAGGATGCCCATCTACGGGATCAATCGCGAGCATGGCTCCGGAGACCTTTCGAAATCGATCCGCTTCCTCGGATTGAACAACATCATTTCTCAATGACGGAGATTCGGGAAGTATCAGAATCTGATCGCCCGTTCGTTCCAGGGTGATTGACCGCATCAAGAATTTATTCGGGATTTGGTAGCTGGACTCTTTCCCCGATTTTAGATTCCAAAACAGAAGCGGTTGATTGGCTTGCCAAGCTACCATACAAGCAGGATTGGGTCCGGAGGCAGCGATGACCTCTGCGCGTATCTCGTTGTCTTTGGGGAATGATTTTTCTAACAGAACAGAGCCCGAAATGCCGTCAATGAGCCTAAAGCGAATTGTACTACTCGAAGACTTTCCTTCTTTACTACTTGCTTTTTCTTCGCTCGCAGTGAGCAAGTTTTTCCCGGCCGATGTCCAAACTTCCCATTTCTCAGGCATGGGATGTTTTGATATGAGCTTTCCATCGCGTGCGTCGATCAGTAGTCGTTCGGACTTAGTTGCATCCAGCACGATCAATGTGTGATCGTCTTGAGCAATGTTCAATTGCGAACCAAAACCAGATCGAACCCAACGACGCGTCCCAGTTCTCGGATCTAAGGAAATGACGCTGCCACCCTGCGAAACAATGACGCCGTAATGATTTGCCGGGCCAATTGCAAACCCTCGTCGATTCTTAATCCGATCTGAACCCCAAGGCATTCGTTCGGCAACAAGCTTTGATCCACCAAAACGATTGGGTTCTTCTGTGAGTTGGCTGGAAAAGCTTTCACGCCACAGAATGTAATCACCATTGGAACTGGCGATCTCATTGTTGTTCATCGCTGCACGAAGCGTATCAATGGCAATGATTTCGGTGGGAAGTTCCAAGAGTAAGATACTATCGACAATATGCGCAAGCGTACCTGTGGGCCCAATTCCTCGAGGGATAATCTCGGCCTGGATTGTCAGTCGTTGCGAGCCAGTCGGGCCCACCAACTCGATCGCCCCCTGTTGCAGATAAACCATCCAACCAACTAGTGCAGTTCCTGTTGATTGCTTGACTGGACAGGTCGTGCTGCCGAGGATCGGCTGCAGTGGTCGATCCGCGATTCGCGACTCCGCAGTCGCTTTGCTCGTTGGCCAATCTGCTATACCGTTTGCTAAACGTTTGAAATCCGAGATGGTGATCTCGCTCGGCATCTCTTTCGCGCGACGATTGAGCGGCAACGGGCTTGGATTAGATACCTTGGATGGTTCGGTGCGAATCGAATCGAGCGATTCACCAAGACTGCTCGCGATTGGAACGCTGGTAGTCCATCTCCCAACAGTGTTGTAGATGTCGAGTCGAAGTTTATCTATTCGTTTTTGAAGAAGCTTTTGTTCCTCGGTCGATTCGCTCGGCACTCCAGCGGCATCACGTTGCAATTGCAATGATGAGGAGGAAACTTGTGCGGCTTCTTCGAGCAATTGCTCCGCCAACAAAAGGTCACCGCCATCGTATGCTTTTTGGGCAATCTCAAGTCGAAGCAACGAGGCAGCAGGAAGCCAGCGAAACATTTCACTGCGTGTTTCAGTATCGCTTGCAGCAATCGACTTGGATAACTGCTGTATTCGATCCGAAACGATGGAAATCATACCGGCACGCGCGTTAGCGTTACTGGCTTCGTATAGCTGAGCCAGTTTTGCTGCGGTCCAGATGTCATTTTGAAGTGACAGGTTGTTTTCTGGATCAATCGTATCACTTAGCGATGGGCCGGAGAAACGTCGTTGATACATGTCGTTCTGCAATTCGAGCAACTTGCGAGTCACTTCCACCGACTCGCCGCGTTTGACCAGTCCATCAATTACCGAAATTAGGTACAGCGTTCGCTCAGGGCCGGCGTTGATAAGATCTTCGTATTCAAGCACGCGACTGGAGTGCTTGTCGAAATCTTCTTGAAGGGCACGCATCGCGATATATCGAAGCAAATGTTGAACTTCGGGATCATTACGATCCATCCGATAAGCTTTCTCTGCCGTTTCGAGTGCCGAGTCGATGTCACCTTCTGCGAGATAGATTTTGCTTTTGCGTTGAAGGCCTGGAGAAGTCACATTTCCCGCGGCAAATTCAAGATCCACTTCATCGCGAACTCGATCTCGAATCGAATAAGCGGTCAATTCAACCGGGCTAAGCGATATCACTTGATCGGCGGTCGCAACAAGATTTCCAAGCGGTTGAGCGACGCGCATTCGGTCTACAATTTTGCCTTGTCGAAGATCAACATCTAGGATCTCTTGGTTACTCATAGGAACGTAATAGTGATCGCCATTGCGACAACCACGACCGACGACGCGACCAATCGCTCCTAGCGAAATCGGATTCTCCCAAGCGTTTGAACCGTCACTCGCCTCGACGCAATACAACAATTGATCACCGACCAGAAGTATTCGATCATCCAAACCTCCAGCCACATACAGGATCGAATTCTTCGAAAGCTCCCAGCGTTGTTTGCCGTCCAGAAGTCCTGCTGCATAAACCGTATCTCCATCACTCGGTGCATGGATTATGCAATCACCCACGATAAGAACTCCCGAGTCGGATGACCGGAGCTCCATTGGATTGATGTCGCCACCTGTTGGGTTTCCAAAGACATTGATTCGATTAGGAGCAAAGTTGGAATTTTGAGAATACGGTAACGACCAAGCGAGAGAGCGCGTATTCAGATTCACTCCGACTAACTGCCCACTCAATGTTGGGCAAACACATATTCCGCCGGCGATCGACGGAACGCAACTTTGGTTTCGACGTCTCGGGTCGGATGCGAGAGGGCTAGCCGGATTCGCAACAAGCTGCTGCCTCCAATTCATTCGGCCGTCGTTTGGGTTTATCGAGAAGAGGTAGACTTCGCCGTTCAACTCACCCATCGTTAGCAATTCATCGTTTGATGAAATGGGAGCACCCAGAAACAAGACGCCTGCAAGAGCCGGTTCTGCGAGTCCCGTTTCACCACCGACTTCCCAGATAAGCTTGCCTTGTTCCGCGATTGATAATGCTTGTAAACAATTGAAGTTGCGCCGTGCAATAGGACGTGAAACGTTAGCATGAACACCCAGAGTTAACGATTCTGCCGCATCAACTGAAGCAAGTTCAGCTAAGCAATATAGGTTTGAGCCATCAGATGTGAGCTGCCCGATTCCTGATTCACCCCAGATGCGACGAAGCAGATAATCCTGAGCAACAATCCCTGTGGTAGGACCTTCGCGAAACACGAATCGATCCATGCTGAGGTCATACGGAATGTTGTTGAAACTGTTTCCCCAAACTGTCTTGCCCGTCTTGAGATGGATCGCGTTCACACGTTGGCCATAACTCATTACGATCACCCACGGATACGCCACAATGGGTACTCGCGATGGAACAAGAATGGAGTTGCGGTCGGTAAGTTTTTGCTTCACTGTTTTGTAAGCACTTTCCTCATGCTGAATCGATTCATGCATCCAGTACTTCCAATTCGTCAATGGAACCGGTAATCCCATGGAAGTGTCCGCGTTACGTTGTTGGTCTCCACCTACCCATCCGGGCTCATTCGTTTTGAAAGAGGTTTTTGCGATCGATTTCCCGGCGATCTGTTGTGACAAAATCATGTTGGTATCGGCGCTGAGGTCGATGGTTGTTCCATTCCATTGAACCTTCGCGTTTGGGAATTCAACCTTGGTCGCATTGATTGCTGCAACGGCGAGTTCCTGTTTATCAGCTGCTAGCCAACAAGTTGCCAGAAACAGCATTCCACCCGCTCCGAAATGCGAGCGAGCTTTGCTTTGCTTCAATAGATTTTCAAGCAGCACTGCCGCATCCATCGCGAGGCCTCGACCAAGTCGTTCTTCCACCACCAGCCAAGCTGCATCGCGACCTGCTTTGGTGAAGCAGTACTTTCTTCCGACCTCGGAAATCTTGTTCCAATCGCGCTCCGCAATCCCTGCGTCCAACTCTTGTTGGGCTCGCAAGCCGTATCGAAGTTCAATTACCGCTTGACCCGGTTCTGGCATCGAATCTAAGACCGCGATTGCTTCTTGTCGGATTGATTGACGGCCAACATTGGTTCTCACATCCAAAAAGTAATCTTGCCCAGACCAATCGGAATCTAGGTCTGCTTCTTCCAGGCCGAGCAGAATTCCAGCTGCTAGTGTCGCCTCGCTCCAGACTTTTTGCTGAACCTGCTCGCGAGCTTCCTCCAGCAATCGAACCATTTCGCGAGGAGGTTCGATCAACTGCGGCTCGAGCCCCATCGGACCGTTATTGTTAAAAAAACCCTGAGCAATCAAGTTTTTCGTTGGGATTAAAATCGCCACCGCACAGAAAGCCAAAAAAGCAGTTCTTGGAATCACAAATCCCATGAAGGCTAACCTTCCGGACCGATACCGGAGCTCGGCTTTGGGACCCATAGTCAGCTTTAAATCTCGATCTAGAGGTTGTCGCATTTCTCGCCGCACTTCTTGTTTGACTCGATGAGTACTGAACATTTTCTTGTCCCACCCCTAAATAGTGGCTCAATTGATTCCATCCGCAAAGAAATGATAAACCCTAGTAAAGGATCTACCCGATCTACGTACTATGCCAAGATTGTACCGAAGGTTCGGTCCGGTGTCGGCTATTCCCTGCTTTCGAACAAGATAATCCTATCCTTTCGCAAAATCAGAACAATCAGACCGGATTGGATTCAGTAAGCCATGCAAAAAACGGCATTGCCGCCTGTTAGCTCGATGAGTTTCTCGCCGACGCTTTTTGACAAGGTTCTTAGAAAATTTTTTGCTTGTTCGAATAGTCGACTTAGGCTTTCCTGCGAGATCCTTTTACTTGCTAGGCGGCGGGTTGGTCTCGGCACGATCGCGATCAATGCGAAACGCCTTCAGAAAACGAAGAAGTTGAAGTCAATGGAATCGTCAAAGAAGTCGCGACTAGACACAAAAGCCCTGCATGATCGATGCATGGGAAACATTCATTTTGCGGAAGAACTCTTGAAAGCCTATTTCGAAACCGTTCAATCAGATCTCGCTGCGTTTGAAAAAGCGCTCGCGCGGGGCGACCTGTTACGAATCGCGTCGATGGCGCACCGCATCAAACGCTGCTCGAACAAGGTAGGTGCTACTGCCGACAGTATTGCAGCCGAGAAAATCGAGCTTTGTTGCCGAAGCGGCCAATTGGAACAATTGCCGCTGGAGATTGATGCATTCCGACAAGTCCATCTTCAAACAAACTCCCAATGGATAATTGGAAACAACGGCTCAAATTCAGCGCCCGTTGAGCATTTCGCTGCTGGATGAACTCAGAACAACATTTTTTCACTCATTAGCCCCAATTCGAAGACATCTCCGGAAATTCAATGACCAAGGTCCTCATAGTTGACGACAACGTTCCTTCGCTTAATCGACTCACGGCGTTGGTATCTTCGTTTGGTTACGAGCCGATCACCGCAACCAACGAAGTCGAAGCCTTCGAGCTTTGCGGGACTTCGAATGTCCGCACCGTGATCGCCAAGGCCTCCATGAATGGTACGGGCGGCTTAGATCTCTGTCGGAAGATTCGAAGCGCGTCCTACAACGGCTATGTCTATGTGATGCTGATAACCGACTACAACGATCAACAAAGCGTGATCGATTGCTTGGATGCCGGAGCCGACAACTACGTTCTTCAGCCCATCAATCATCAGGAATTGCGATTGCAACTTTTGGCTGGTCAGCGGCTTGTCGCACTGGAAAGCCGCGACCTCATTATCTTTTCAATGGCAAAGCTCGCTGAAAGCCGTGATACAGATACCGGAAAACACTTGGAACGAATTCAGGAATACTGCCGAGTCTTAGCGATTGAACTCTCCAAGGACGAAGCCTTCGAAGACTGTCTGGATTCCCAGTACATCCAACTCCTCCAAATGACGAGCCCGTTGCATGACATTGGAAAGGTCGGAATTCCTGACCGAGTACTCCTCAAGCCCGGCAAGCTAAACGAAGAAGAGTTTGAAATCATGAAGCGACACGCCGAGCTAGGTGGCGTTACTCTTCAAGCAGCAGCCGATGCATACCCCGAGGCAAAGTTCCTCAAAATGGCTGTAGAAGTAGCAGTCACTCATCATGAAAAATGGAACGGGACCGGATACCCAAAAGGGCTTCGTGGAGAAGAGATACCTCTCTCGGGCCGCGTGGTTGCGGTCGCAGATGTCTATGATGCACTTCGAGCGAAAAGAGTTTACAAGCCAGCCTTCTCGCATGATGAAGCGTGTCGAATTATCCGCGAAAGCAGCGGATCGCACTTTGATCCTCGAATCGTTGACGCATTCTTGCGGATCGAACAAAAATTTGACCACATAAGCCAACAATTGGCCGAGTGTATCGAACCAATATGCACAGAACAAATGTGCGTAGAATCCGTCTAATCATATGCAAGCTGCTTGTCGGATCGCATAGGATAGGCTTCCAGCCTGTCACTATCGAAACCGACAGGCTGGAAGCCTTTCCTACCATTGGGAATCGATCTAGCGACCTCTGAATTCTTGCGAATTTAGCTACCTTCAAAAAGGCGCCGCAAAAGCACTAGATCGTGGTCGATGAAAAGCCGCCATCGATCACAATATTTTGGCCGGTAACAAACGAAGAAGCTTTTGCACAAGCCAAGAACACGGTGGCTCCTGCAAGTTCTTCCGGCCGGCCAAAGCGACTCATTGGAGTATGTCCAATGATCTGTCCGCCGCGAGCCGACAACGAGCCATCCGCGTTATACAAAAGCCCGCGGTTTTGCTCAGCCGGAAAAAATCCAGGACTGATCGCGTTTACTCGAACTCCTCGCGTTGCCCACTCGCGCGATAGGAATTGAGTGAGATTCAACACGGCTGCTTTTGCTGCCGAGTAGGCTACTACTCGCGACAACGGAATCATTCCGGACATCGAAGCGATATTGATGATGCTGCAACTATCTGCTTGCTCGGCGGACGCTGTTTTCGCCACGAACTCAAGCATCTTCTTCCCAAAGACTTGGCAAGGCAGCAGAACGCCACCGACCAAGTTCAAATCAAAAACATCTCGCCATGCTTCCAATCCAAGGGCACAGAAGTCCGCGCCGGGTGGCAGTGTTGCATCCGGGCGATTTCCACCAGCAGCATTCACAAGCACTCGTACGGGACCTAATTCGGAATGAATGCGGTCGCACGCTGACTCGAGCGATGCTTTGTCGATCGCGTCGGCGGCATAGAAGCCAACTGTCTCGCCAGCACGTCCTCCAACCAGCTTCGCGATCCGCTCTACTGCAGCGGCTCCTCGTTCGGCATTTCGGCCAACAACGGCTACCCTAGCTCCAGAAGATGCTAATGCATCCGCCATAGCACCACCGAGCCCACCCGTGCCGCCAATAACGACAGCGACTTGACCTTCAAGATTAAATAGACTCGACATTTTCATTCCAGTAGACTTGTGATTCAAACAAACGAGCCGTTACGTAGCTCCGTCTCTCTGAGACGGAAGAATTTCGCGTCTCGGAGAGACGCGACTACGTGGCTACAAACAAAGCTTAGCCTTCCATAACATCGGCTTCGCGCGACTTGGCGAGTTCACCGACGGAGGCTTCATACTTCTTGGTTAGCTCTTGGACTTCCTCTTTTGCGGATTCGCAATCGTCTTCGCTGATCTGTTTCTCTTTCTCGGAAGTCTCGATTGCCTTATTCGCATCGCGACGAATACTTCGAATCGCAATCCTGGCTTCTTCAGCCAACTCTTTGATTCGCGTAACGAGCTTCTTACGAACGTCAGTCGATAACGCAGGGATGTTGATTCGAATAATTCGACCATCGTTCTGCGGATTCAGACCAAGCTCGCTCGCGACAATCGCTTTCTCAATGTCCTTGATTGTGCTCGGATCAAAAGGGCGAATGACCAACTGATTTGGCTCGGGTGCGCCTACGGATGCGAGTTGCTTGAGCGGGGTCTGGGAACCGTAAACAGTAACTCTGACTGAATCGACAAGACCTGGCGTTGCACGTCCGGTCCGGATTCCAGCCAAGTTGTTCTTCAAAACACTGAGCGCTTTTTCCATTCGCTCTTCA
>JAIYDQ010000089.1 GCA_027487375.1 Planctomycetaceae bacterium | reverse complement strand
TTTGCTATTCCTGATCTTGGTTGTGGAGAAATGGGATTAGCATTATATCGGAGATGACTTCCACCCAGAACGCTTTGCACCGCAGCCTTTCACGACATTTTGGACAAACATAAGCGAGTACTCGCGCCCACAAAAGTCCGGATTGTTGTGACAATCTGCACGGTAAGATTTCTGGTGTCGGCTACTCGATGGTGTTTCTATAGACAGAGATTGTCGTGGTGAATGCGTCGAGAGAATTTAAGCACAACCAGTGGTGCTTCAACTGCCGCCACTGGGACTCTGAACTAAGACGTCATTACTGAGATAGGATCTACGCGAAGTGAAGAAGAGAGTCGTCACCAAGACCGTTGCTTCGTGCGTATTCGTCTCATCCTACGAACGTTACCCTCACAAATAAGTCCTTGTTCGGAGACTTACCATGCGGGGACGATTTCCTTGGCACCTTCACAAGTCCGGGCTTATCGAGCGAGCCGCGTCGAGGGGCAAAGCCGCTCTCGTTCACTGTGAAATTTCTGTCAGGCACGGATGGGTAGAACCAAATCATCTGCGCAAAGAGTCGTGCTCCGCGATGTGCAGCGGCCAGATGGCGTGGTTCGCCATTCAAGTTGCGAAGCGTGACACCAAAGCGGCGCGTCTGTGCGGTCGGCATCGCAAACGGAAATTGTTGCGGCGAAGCGAGCACACCGAGGGTGCCACTTTTCGTCTCAACAAGGCATCCTGGTATCGAGCAGATGTCATCGCCAATCAGAAAGCTCTCCTCGGGCATTCGGCGACCGTTCCACACTAGCGGTTGAAACAACTCGATGACATCTGCCATCGGCGCTTTGGGCGCTCCTGCGAATGCAACCGACCACATGCCCGGTTTCTTGGCGGTAAAAGAGTAACGTAGCTTCCCTTGCAAAAGCTCGGCCTCGAGATCGATCGCGTCGTGCGTAAACTTCCAATGCGTCGTGTCGCCACGGCGTATGCGAACTATCGCCAGGAGGACGCAGGCTGCTCCATAATCAGCATTCGTTTCAAGATGAGCGAGATCGACGCACTTCCGAAGACATCAAAGCAACCAACCTCAGTAATCCGTTTTTTGAAACTTGCCATTCACTATCTCACCTTGCTGCTCGTCGCACTATCTGTCGTTGTCAACACGGCTCGAGGATCGGTGATCAGGAGGGAAGCGATCTTGAATGCGCTTCGAAACCGTCCGCTTGCTGGAGCAGAATTGCATGTCGTCGAAGACGAACCACTCATGACACATAAGGAAGCTCAGACACCCAACTTGATAGTCACCTGCCATGCGGCTTTCTGTAGCGTCTAATCGAAGAGCAAAATGCAGGTCTCCTCTTAGAAAACGTTGTGAATCATCCAATACAGAATGACAAAATAGCGTAACGAAATTACTTGCTATTGTAATGACCGAGACCTGATTAAATGTAGAATATGCTTCCCGCCGGTTACACGAATGCTACTTAATAAACCTCCCTCCCAAAGCATTACCCACCATGTACCGAAGAAGTGTTCTTCAATACGCTAGCGGAGCCGCGCTGAGTTTCCCGTGGTTCTCGAAACTTGCATTGCACGGGGCCGATTTGAAGTCGGCTCCACGTCGTTTGGTTTGCATTGGCCTCGACTTTGGTTTACGGCCGGAAGCATTTTTTCCGTCGACCCATGGCCCGGAACTGGAGCTTACTCCGCTGTTGAAGCCGCTTGAACGGTGGCAGAATAAGATGACAGTCTTCTCACAGCTTGAGCATCCAGGCGTGCAGGGTGGGCATTATGGAGTTCACGCTTTTCTCAGTGGCGTTCGCCGCGAGCAAGCTGCTGGTTTTGCAGATGGCTGTGTGTCGCTTGATCAGCTCGTCGAAGAAGAGCTAGGTGGTCTGACGCGATTTCCGTCGCTGTGCCTTGGCGTGGGTGGTGGCGATGCAATCTCGTGGACGCGATCAGGCATTGCGGTACCGAAGATCGAGGACCCATCGAAAGCGTTTCAGTTGCTTTTTAAGCCTGAAGCTAAATCGGCAAAGGAGACACGACGCGCAGAGCTGACCGAGAATGAATCGGTCCTCTCGCTCATCACGCAAGATGCAAAGCGCATAGCGCCGCTGCTGGACCGCTGGGACCGCGAGAAGATGGACGAGTTCATGGGCGCGATACGCGATTTCGAACGAGCGAACACCTCGAACATCGACTGGCTCGATAAGCCGCTGCCAGTCGCTGGTGGCGAGAAGCCCGAGTGGGACAACGATGGGTGCATGGATCGCGTGCGAGCTAACCTGGATGTTGCGGCGCTCGCGCTTCAAGCGGACGCGACTCGAATTGTCACGCTGAACATAGGCGGCTCTTTGCCGGTTACGAACATCCCTGGTATTAATCGCGGATACCATGATCTTTCGCACAGCGGCCAAGATCCCGAGAAGCTGCGGCAGCTTCATGTCATCGAGTCCGCGCTCGTGGCCGAGCTGGATCACTTCCTCGAACATCTCGCCACGATGAAAGACGTCGGAGGGAGCTCGTTGCTGGATAACACCACCGTCGTTTTTGGAAGCGGCATGGGGAACGCCAGTTCGCACGCGAACACGAACTTGCCTGTCGTCCTCGCAGGAGGAGGTTTCAAACATGGGAGGCATTTGTTCTTTCCAAAGCAAGGCCGCCAACAGACGCCGCTGTGCAATCTCTTCGTTACGTTGCTTCAGCAGATGGGAGTCCAGCGCGATCGATTCGGATCGAGCACCGGTAACCTCAATGAATTGTTGGTGTGATATGCAAAGTCACTTTCAAGATCATGCCAGAGGACTTTGCTCTTTGGTAGTTTGCGCTTTATCGCTTCTCAGTTCATCGTCCCTGCAGGCAGCGGACGTCGCCCAGTACAAACCCGATGCGTTCCTTTCGCATTATTGCTTCGATTGCCACGGAGCTAACGAACAAAAAGGTGATCGTCGGTTTGATAATCTACCTTCGTCGGTCGGCGCCGATGTCGCGATTGCTGAGCGATGGCAGGAGGTGCTGCATCAGTTACAGCTCGGTGAAATGCCCCCGTCCGATGAGAAGCAACCAACCGACGACGAACGTCGCTCCGTGATCGCATGGATTGAAGAACAAGTCACCAAGGCGCAATCAATTGTTAACGATCGCGGCGGACAAGTCGTACATCGTCGGCTTAGTCGTGCCGAGTATTTGAACACTGTAAAGGATATCTTTGGGTTCGATGGAGACTTCGATCCAACGACTAGCTTCCCTGGCGATGAGGAACTGGAGGGCTTTCGCAATATTGGTTCAGCGCTTCGTACCTCGCGGCATCATCTCGAACAATATCTCAAAGCAGCCGATGAAGTGCTCGAACAGGCTTACGATCTTTCCGATGTAGATGGCAAGCCGAAGGTCAATGAATGGAAGGACAGTGCCGAGACGATGCGAGGTCTCAATGATGCCTTTGGGCTTGGCGTCATCAGTGAAAAGAAAGCGAACGGTCCCGCGTATATTCACCTCAGCCATGGTCTAAGAAATCAAGAGCTGATCTTTGATAGCAAGTTGTTCCTAAGCAAATTGGGTGAGACCGGTGTGCCGCACTCCGGTTGGTATGACGTCGAAGTTGAAGCCACCGCTGCGAATCGCCATCATCCGTATGGCAAGGACCTCATGCTCGGCGGATTGACAGCGTATTACAAAGACCTGAATACCTACTACGACGAATCGCAGCCGATGCAACTTGGCATTGGCCGACAAGTCGAAGGGATGAAAGGGAATGGCTGGCGACTGATCCCTCCGAACATTATTCAGTCATCTGAGTTGTCCGATGATCGTTACGATACCATCTGCGCTCGAATCTGGCTCGATCGCGGTACTGTACCTTACCTTGCGTGGATCGACGGTCCACCGAAAGGCACGCGAAGCAACTTCATCTCTACCAAGCTCTATAAATACGACCAGAGTGTACCGAAGATCGAGAAGCACGTTTGGGAGAACCTCGCCCTGCGTGCCGAACGCGACAAGCTCTACCAACATCTCTACAAAGGCCCTGAGATTCGCGTACGATACTGGCAAGTCACCGGCCCGATGCGTGATGACCAACTGCATCCTGCTCGAGCACTTTTGTTTGCCAACATCGCGCCCGATGAAAAGCGAGTCGAACCCTTACGATTGACAACCGAACTACAACGCATCGCCAGTCGTCTCTTTCGTCGCGAAGTGGGCAGCGAAGACATCGCCCCTTACGTCGCAGCGGTGCAGAATCGCCTTGATGGCAAGACAGTCTATGCGGATGCCGCTCGACCTGTCTTCAAAGCCTTACTCTGTTCGTCAGAGTTTCTGTTTCTAACCGAGCCACAAACCGATACGAAGACCATCACGCCGATGCAGCTCGCTACTCGCATGTCGTACTTCCTCACCGCTGGTCCACCTGATGAGACACTCCGTTCACTTGCAGCCAAAGGTCCGTTGGATGCATCAACGATTCGCATTGAGACCGACCGGATGCTTGACTCATCGCGAGGCGATCGCTTCCTAAGATTGTTCACCGAGCAGTGGCTCGGCTTGAACAAGCTCGGCACGATGCCACCAGCCAAGGAGACTTTTCCATCGTATCACATCGATCGTCTCGAACCCGCGATGAAGGAAGAGACTTGGCGATTCATCGCTGAACTCATCCGTACCAACAAACCGGTCACAGCGATTGTCGACGCCGACTTCACGTATCTCAATGCGAGTCTCGCGCGGCTTTACAATTTGCCTGCCGTTAGCGGCGATCAATTACAGCGCATCAACTTGCCTGCAGACTCATCACGGCGCGGATTGCTCGGCCAGGCAAGTGTCCTCACGATCACCGCCAATGGAGTTGAAACCTCGCCTGTGACACGCGGCGTGTGGGTGCTTGAAAAACTATTCGGCACACCACCTAGTCCACCACCTCCAGATGTGCCACCTATCGAGCCTGACATTCGCGGAGCCACAACAATTCGGCAGCAGTTAGAGAAACATCGTAGCATTCAGTCTTGCGCGGACTGCCACGCCAAGATCGATCCGCTCGGCTTCGTACTCGAAGCTTACGATCCAATTGGCCAATACCGCAGCGCATACGCAAACGGAGCCGCCATCGACACGACGGGCGAATATCGTGGCCAACCGCTCAACAGTCCCGCCGACATCCGCGACTACCTCGTTGATCACCCTGAGCTCCTCGCGCACAACCTCGCCCACCGGCTCCTCACCTACGCGCTCGGTCGCCCGCTCGGTTTCACTGACCAACCCCCTCTTCGCAAACTCCAATCCGATTGGAAATCAAAAGGTTACGCTCTTCGCGAACTAATCCATCTCATTACTACCAGCGAGCTAATACAACAGCCATAAGTCTTCACATCCACATTATGAAACATATCTTCACCTTCCTCACCACCCTGCTGTCGCTCTTGCCGCTTGCGCAGGCCCAGCAGACTGCACCCGAGACAGTACGTGACCGGCTTTGGATATTCACCGTCATCGGGGGCGGCAACAACAAGAAGAGCCCCGACTCTCCCGGCGGAAACACCACGCATTA
The DNA here is from genome assembly GCA_027487375.1 of Planctomycetaceae bacterium. Taxonomy (GTDB): domain Bacteria; phylum Planctomycetota; class Planctomycetia; order Pirellulales; family Pirellulaceae; genus JAIYDQ01. Next base: position 728 of record JAIYDQ010000089.1, on the reverse strand, counting down.
CATCGACGACTTCGCCCCAGGAGGTTCGCGCATGACACCGGCCGAAGGAGCATTCTGGCTGGGCGTACCGAATCTCCTCTTCATCCGGAGCAACAACCTTCCAGCACTTCCGGCGGACGAGACCGGACGGAAGAAGAGTAGCTATCAACAGTATGCGACATCTTTCCAGCCGCTCGAACGCGTCGTCTGGTCCGTTGTCGGCGGCGGAGGCGCGGGCGGCATAAGCGAACTCCCCGCCACCCTCGCTCTCGCGCAGGAATTTCCGAACATCCGCGGCATCTTCCTCGACGATTTCGTGCGCCCCATCCCCAGGAAGAAGGCGACGGATCCCCACACCGGCCGGCCCGCCATGCCACTCGCAGAGCTCCACCAACTCCGGGACCAGGTCAAGGCAGTCGGCAACCCTCTCGACATCTGGGTCACGCTCTACACCCACGAGGTCAATCCAGAGCGCAAGAATTCGAAGAAGCCGTACATTTCCTGCGAACCTCCCCTCGCGGACTTCCTCGGAGAGTTCGACGTCCTCACCCTCTGGACCTGGGACTCCGAGGAAATCCCCGAGCTGGAGGCCAATCTAACCGCGCTCGAAAAGATCGCTCCCCAAAAGGCCCGGATCGCCCTTGGGCTCTACCTCTGGGACTTTCAAAACAAGAAACCGGTCCCGGTGGAGCTGATGAAGCATCAGTGCGACTTGGGCCTGAAATGGCTCAGGGAAGGCCGCATCACCG
>JAIYDQ010000066.1 GCA_027487375.1 Planctomycetaceae bacterium | reverse complement strand
TTGGATGCGTTCCTTGTTGACTATGAGAGCAATCCTGATAGGGCTTATACGGCTCTTGTCGATCGACTGCTTCAAACTCCTGCTTACGGCGAAAAGTGGGGGCGATGGTGGCTGGACCAAGCTCGCTATGCCGACAGTAACGGCTACTCTGTTGATGCGCCTCGTCAAATATGGAAGTATCGCGACTGGGTTATCGATGCATTCAACAATGACATGCCGTTCGATCAATTCGCAGTCGAACAAATTGCCGGTGACTTGTTACCCGGGGCAACTTTAGAACAGAAGTTGGCAACCGGATTTCATCGGAACACTCCCATCAATCAGGAAGGCGGAATCGATGAAGAACAATTCCGGATCGATAGTGTCTTCGATCGAGTTGCGACCACGGGGACGGTCTTCTTGGGACTAACGATCGGGTGTGCTCAATGCCACGATCACAAATTTGATCCGATCCTTCAACGAGAGTTCTATCAGTTCTTTGCGTTCTTTAACAACCAAGACGAGCCCGTTCTTTTAATTGATCCAACTGCAGAAGAAGTCGCGAAGCTTAAGCAGCAGAAGTCTAAAATTGAGTCAGCCAAACTCAAGATAATCGAAGAAGCGACGACCGCGATAACCAACTGGGAGAACGAACTCTCAGACGAGCAGAAAGCGAACCTTCCAAAGTATGCGTCAAAAGCGATCCAAATCGATCCTACGAAGCGCACGCCCGACCATCGTGAAGACCTATATCTTGCTGAGGTAGGTAAAGACGATAAACGCTACAAAGACCTCATGGCAGCGATGAAAAAGATTGATGTTCGACTTAACAAGGGAGTCACTTCTTTAGTCCTCAAGGAACGCGAAAAGCCCCGAGAAACACACGTGTTTATTCAAGGAGACTTCACTCGACCATCGGATCTCGTTGCTCCAAATACCCCGTCCGTTTTGCCCTCCATTCCCTCAGGGATTGTAACTCCGAATCGTCTTGATTTAGCAAAGTGGCTTGTTTCAAAGGAGAATCCGCTAACGGCTCGCGTTATCGTCAATCGTGTTTGGCAGCAGTTCTTTGGACGCGGAATCGTTGAAACGGAGAATGACTTCGGCACTCAAGGGGCCGTGCCTACACATGCTGATTTGCTGGATTACTTGGCAATTGATTGGATGGATGAAGGTTGGTCCTTTAAGCGATTACATCGTCAAATTGTGACATCGCAAACTTACCGACAGAGTTCGGTTGATCGGCCCGAATTGCGAGACAAAGATCCGAATAACTATCTCTTGGCAAGACAACGACGGCTACGCTTGGACGCTGAATTGGTGCGGGATACATGCTTGGTCGCTTGCGATCTTTTAACCGATCAAGTCGGAGGACCACCCGTCTTCCCACCAATTCCCGCAGGAGTCATGGAACTTGCTCAAGTGAAACGAGAGTGGAAAGAGAGCGTCGGCAAAGATCGCTATCGACGTGGCATGTATACCTTCGTTTATCGAGGCAACCCACACCCGTCTTTAAATGTGTTTGATGCACCCGAGGGAATCACATCCTGCACGCGGCGGATACGAAGCAACACTCCCCTTCAAGCGCTCACACTTCTAAACGACAAGGCATTCTTTGAATTTGCGAACGCTTTGTCCAAGATCATCGATCGTGATGGGATCGAATCGGCGTTTCGAAGATGCACCTCAAGAATTCCTAGCGAAGATGAGAAAGCTGTGTTGGCTAGACTCGACTCGCTCAGCGCTGCTCGGGTGTTACTGAATCTTGATGAGACTCTTACTCGGGAATAAATCACAAGCGAGACCTTTTCACATGAACGACTTTAATTCGCTTCGCGACACGACTCGACGTCACTTCTTTGATCAATGCGGTATCGGCGTTGGTGCGATGGCATTGTCGCAACTTCAGAGTCGAGCATCAGGAAGTGAGTCATCCAGCAAAATTGGAAACCCGCTCGCACCCAAGCCAACGCATTTCCCAGCCAAAGCCAAACGTATCATTTTCTTGTTCATGGCAGGTGGCCCTTCGCAATTAGACTTGTTCGATTACAAGCCAGAGTTGTCTCGACTCAATGGTGAACCGATGCCTGCGAGCTATCTGGAAGGCAAGAGATTCGCTTTTATGAACTCGAGCCATCGCGTTAATCTGCTCGGGACACATCGTTCTTTTGCACAATATGGACAGACGGGCACTTGGGTGAGCGATCTGCTTCCTCATACTGCGAAGATTGTTGATGAACTCACTTTCATTCACACTTGCAAAACCGATTTGTTTAATCATGCGCCCGCCAAGTTATTCATGAATACAGGCAGTGGTCAGTTTGGTCGACCTAGTATGGGAGCATGGTTTACCTATGGACTCGGAAGCGAATGCGAAAACCTGCCTGGGTTTGTCGTTCTTCAAAGCGGGCCGCGTGGTCCTCGCGGCGGTGCAATTCACTGGTCAAGCGGGATGCTACCTTCGACTTACCAAGGAGTGCCGTTACGCAATAAAGGCGAGCCGATTCTTAATCTTACTACCCCTTCTTCGGTATCGGATGCGCAGCAGGTTGAAGTGCTGAAGGCGACTGCTCAATTGAATGACCTGAGACTGAAAGAGTACGGTGACGACGAGATCGCAACTCGGATCAATGCCTACGAGATGGCTTACAAAATGCAAACCAGTGCACCGGAGTTGATGGATACCAGTTCCGAAACACAAGAGACGCTCGACTTGTATGGCATCAAGGACGCAAAGGAATCGACCTTTGCAAGGAATTGCCTACTTGCACGCCGTCTTGCGCAGCGTGGTGTCCGTTTCGTGCAGCTGTATCATACAAACTGGGATCATCACGGCGGTCCAACTGAGAACCTTCAGGAGCATTTACCGAAGATTGCGACTGAAGTGGACCAAGCTTCTGCTGCTTTGGTTATGGATCTCAAGCGTCATGGACTGCTCGAAGATACCATTGTTGTGTGGGGCGGCGAGTTCGGTCGCACACCAATGGGCGAGGTTCGAGAATCGACTGGACGAAATCATCATATTGACGCATTTACGATGTGGTTCGCAGGTGGCGGATTTAAACCCGGTACCAGTTACGGTGTGACAGATGAGTTCGGATTCGGCCCTGTTAAAGACCCTGTCCATGTTCGCGACATCCATGCAACGCTCCTTCATCAAATGGGATTGAATCACGAAAGACTGACCGTCCGTTCACAAGGACTCGATTTCAAACTAACTGGGGTCTTACCTGCAAGGGTCGTCAAAGAAGTGCTCGCTTAAGACAATCGCTCAACTCGCGAGGCATTTCTCTTCCATTGCTTCAGATAGTACGCGCCCCCGTTTGTCGCTTTCTCAATTGTGTGATTTGTATTGAACACGGAAGACGCGGACGACACGGAGAAGGCTTTTGTAACGGGGCGTGGAAACGGTTTGTGATTTA
>JAIYDQ010000343.1 GCA_027487375.1 Planctomycetaceae bacterium | reverse complement strand
TTGAGGTTCTCAACGAGCACCATGAATCGCTCAGTTCTGACACTCTAAGCGACGTGTGTAAGTCCATGCGTGAGAGGCTTAAGGCAAAGGAAGTGCACCTTGAGCTAACGTTCCCATACTTCATCGACAAAAAAGCACCTGTGACTGGCCAGTCAGGTAAACTAGACATCGACGTGACGTTCGAAATGGCGAGCAACGGTGTCGACGATTTTGTGATGACAATGAAAGTGCCTGCAACAAGTCTGTGTCCCTGCTCAAAGGAAATCTCTGCTTACGGTGCTCACAATCAGCGTTGCGAGATGACGGTGAAGGTTCGTGTCGCCGAAGGGCAACACTTGTGGATCGAGGATCTCTTCAGCATCGTCGAGAAATGCGCTTCGACACAAGTCTTTTCCGTGCTGAAGCGTCCTGACGAAAAATGGGTTACAGAGAGAGCTTACGAGAATCCGAAATTCGTCGAAGACATTGTTCGAGACATGGCTGTCGCTATGAATGCCGATGATCGAATCGTTTGGTATCAATGTTTCTCAGAAAACTTTGAATCAATCCACAACCATAACGCATACGCTTTCATCGAGCGTGATAAGCGTGGCGAATAGGTCAAGGTTTGATTTTGTTTCCGTCGGTCGATGACAGTGAGTTGCTCGAACCTTTTGGGCTTTCCGGATTTCGAGGCTTTCAACGGGCAATCATCGACCGAACTCTTAGCGGTAAGCATATCTTAGTCATCATGCCCACCGGCGGTGGCAAGTCTTTGTGCTATCAAGTGCCTTCAATGTATTGGTTTCAGCAATCGCACGGTGGCGAATCAGATAGATCTGGTTCTCGTCCGCTGACCATTGTTTTGTCACCTTTGATCGCATTGATGAAAGATCAAGTTGACTCGTTGAATGCGAGGGGGATTCCAGCAACATTTATCAATTCCTCACTCGATCGGGCTCAGCGACTTGCTCGCTATGAGGCAATCAAGCGAGGTGATTTTGCGATGCTCTATGTTACGCCAGAGCGATTTCGCAAGCCTGACTTCGTTGAATGCTTAGGTGCTCGCACGATCAAATTGCTTGCCGTTGACGAAGCTCACTGTATCAGTCAATGGGGCCACGATTTTCGTCCTGATTATACGCGTGTGGCTGATTTTCGAAGCATGCTTGGCAATCCGACTACGATCGCCTTAACAGCCACTGCAACACCTGAAGTTCAGAAAGATATTGCCATTCAGCTTGGGCTTAATGGAATAGGGTCGAATGATGACCAGTGTGAAATGTTTCACGAAGGAATCGATCGACCAAATCTTGAATTGATTGTGAGTGAGGTTTGGGGCGTTGATGAAAAAATTGAATGTATCAAGCGTTCCCTCACGAAATGGATACCAACTTCGATACCTACAGAGTCACGTCCGTCGCTGAAAACATCACAAGATGCCTTGGAACCAGACGAGGCCGTTCAGGGAAGTGCGATCGTCTATTTTACTCTGATTCGTACATTGGAAACGTTTAGCGAAATTCTTCGCAAAGAGGGAATCGGTCACGTCGTATATCACGGAGACTTGTCGCGACATTATCGAAAACAAATCCAGGATGACTTCATGTCAGGAAGGTCTCCTTTGGTTCTTGCGACGAACGCATTCGGGATGGGTGTCGACAAATCAAATATTCGCCTCGTCATTCACGCGGACATTCCCAATTCATTAGAGTCGTACTATCAAGAGATCGGTCGTGCTGGACGCGATGGAATGCCTTCGGAGTGCCGGCTTCTCTACGACGCAGACGATCTAGCAACTCAGATGGAGTTTATTCGATGGAGTAATCCGGACGCCGATTTTTATCAACGAGTGCATCACTATCTGACGCATGACCTCGATCGATTACGTGCATTTGGAATGGACTGGCTACGCCTCCAGCTATGCGGGAAGAACAAGCACGATCGTCGCTTGGAGACCGCTTTGGGAATTCTAGAAAGATATGGTGTAATCGATCAGTCAGAAGATCTTTCGATCGTTGAGGTTCTTGAAGATTCGCTCCCCACTCTTCTAAGCGATTCAACACACCTTGCAGCTAAATTGTTAAACGATCAGAAGAAGCTCTATGCCCTCGTGCAATATGTGCAATGCGACCAAGACCGACAGGTATTCTTAAGGCAGTACTTCGGAGCCGATTGAAAGCGATTGCTCTCCAATTAATAGTTACGATTGGACGTGTTCGCGTCTGGCTTTGTTGGACAGCGTTAGGTTTGCGCGGGGGGCAGGCTTTAGCCGCTTTTGGCAAATTCGAGGCGTTCGGCGCCTAAAGGCTGTACTCCAACACGATTGCGATCGATTATCGTACTCAACATGGCGTTGTCCAATTAACTTGTGGGCAAGATTTCTCGGAGCTGAATCGCTTTGAGGGTTTAGGCATTTCTCGTCTCGGAGAGACTCGCCTACGTGCTTTCAAAAAAGCCTTTTGAGTTATCGCTTTTTGTTGCGTCGCATGTAGCGTTCGACTCGCCCGATTTGTAGCTGCCACCAGCCGAAGGTTTCAGTCAACCACTTGTAGATCGAAGCACCGACAAGCGAACCTAAGGCGATCGATACCAAAGCAAAAATCGCATCGATGAGTCCGTCGATCCCAGCATCACGATCACTGAACATGCTAGTTACACTCAGGAGCCCCAAGGCCCCAGGAACCAGAAGCCAGAAGCTCGGGAGGAAAGTGACGATCGCAGGTGGGCCACGGAAGCGGAGCTGAATTAGATATCCCAGCGGTGTAACGACGAGCATTGCAAAGAAGCCACTTACATTGGTATTTCCCACTAGCTCTGCAGCCGTTTGTTCCGTCGCAAATGCAACTAACAACACAAGCAGCATCCATAAAAGCGAATTGCGCGGAGCCGAAAAATGGAGATAAGCACCCAGCCCGAAAACGAGTACTCCTACCCAAGGGAGCCAAGGAGCAGCAGGAGTAGAACTACTTGAAACGAGCTCAATCGATGTGTCGACTAAATTCTCTGGCTGGTAGCCGACAATCATTGCTCCAGCCGCGAGTCCGAATGCGAGAAGCAAGAGTTGAACAAAGCCAGAGATCAATCGACTTGCGCCGCTAACCATATCTCCGTAAGCAAGTTCAACCATCCCAAGCGTTAACATGCCACCCGGCAGGAATGAGACTAATGGCGGGATAATGGCGCACCGAGGATCCAAAGGAAATCCCATCTTCACAGCCACGAAGACCAAGATAGATACGATCGTCGCCGATAGGACTGGAAGAGGCACTGCGAAGACGGCGCGATTACGATTAAACACTTTGAACAGGCCAACTACTGCGCCTAGAACGCCCGTGGCTGCAATACTTTCAGCGGCCGTTGTCAGTATCATCGCTAATCCGACAGTTAGGATTGTGTGACCGACGATTACTCCTAACGGGCCAAAGCGCGCTGGGGCATTGTAGATTTCCGAGAGACGAGAAACGCCTTCCTTGGGAGGGACTTCGCCTCGTTGTGCCGCATCACTTAATAAATAGACATCGGCAATTTGGTCCAGTCGCAATGCTTGAGTGGGGCCTTCAGCGAGGGTAACGCGTTCTTCGTCGTCGACAGTCACGCTGATGAACAATGCCGTGGGAAAGACTATTACTCTTGAACGTCGCATTCCATACGCCGATGCTGTTCGACGGAGAATCAATTCGACCTTGGCTGTTTGCTCACCGCATCCGAGCAATGCTTGCCCGAGTCGAAACATGAACTCGAGAAGGTTTCGAACATCGGATGTCTTCGACGGTTGCTTCACGATTGACCGCAACCTCCAGCGAAGATTTCGATCGCCTTTGGAAGAGCTTCTCTTTCAAGTTCCAGAACACGCGTCTGAAGTGATTCCGCGGTATCGCTTGGAATCACTGGGCATGATTGCTGAAGAATGATCGGTCCATGATCATATTCATTGTCAACGTAGTGGACCGTACATCCGCTGATTTTGACTCCGAAGTCGATCGCTGCCTGATGAACTCGCAATCCGTAATAGCCTTGACCCGAGAACGACGGGATGAGTGACGGATGGATATTGATGACTCGTTTGTCAAAATCTTCCGGAATCAGCAAGTGCTGAAGAAAGCCCCCCATCACGACCAGCGAGACGCGTTCGGCTCGAATCGCTTCAAAATTTGCATCGCGATAAGCTTCGGGAGTTTCAAACGATTTTTTCGAGATGGTAAGGTTTTTGATCCCTGCATCCCGAGCGTACTGAAGGCCTCCCGCCGAAGCTCGCGAGCTGATGACTAGCCTGATGTCGATCGCCAACGCACCGGACTTTTGGCGATCAATCAAGTTTTTGAGTGTAGAACCTCCACCCGAAATAAGTACTGCGATGGGTAGTGGCTGTTGATACACGGCGAATTCTTGAAATTTGGATGTTGTCCGGGCGACTCGGCGTTGGATGCTCAATTCCAACGAGAAGATGACACTTGAGTTGCCATTATAGACAACCTTTGAAATGTCGGGTGCTTATTGCCTCCGGGACTCTGTTCCAAACCCCAAATTACATTTGTTTCAGGCAACAGCTCCTTCTACGGCCTAGTGCTTTCAGTCGAATAAGTCCAATCGGACTCAACATTGGATCGAGGCAATCGCTTTACCGAGGAGTCCACTTGCAACTTGAAAAGGTCAACGGTCTTGTTTTGAACTCACTTGACTTCTAACCAGTATGGCGTTCTACATGTATAAGTTGAAAGGCGTTTAACCAGATCCGTTTTCCTTGATGGTAGTCTTTGGCATTTCGTTTGCTGTTACTGCGGTGTCCGCTGTTAATTTCTTTGCCAACGTGACAGTCTGATCACCATGAATAGAATCCCTCAAGACGATGAAAACGATGCAGTCCCAGCTCATACAATGAGCCTGACGGGGTCCGTTCTTGTGGCGACTCCCCGCCTAGAGGACGAGATCTTTGGACGGTCCGTGTGTTTGGTTCTGGAGCATGTTCCTGATCATTCGGTCGGGGTCGTTCTCAATCGGCCTTTTGCGTTAGATGTTGCGCCCTTATGGCAGGAGCTGACTTCGGGTTTGTCGAAAACGGCTTCTCCACCGCCGCACTTACACTTCGGTGGACCGGTTTCGGGGCCCGTAGTAGCGATTCACGATCGCGAGTCTCTTGCCGAAGCAGGCAATGGAAACGGCGTCTATTTAGCAGCCCAGGTTGAGAATCTTAAAAAGCTTGTGCTGATTCCTCCGGAGCATTATCGCCTGTTTGTTGGGCATGCTGCTTGGCGGTCAGGGCAGTTAGAGCAGGAGATTCGCGATGGCTACTGGTATCCGCTTCCAGCAGACCCCGAGCTTATTTTCGGTGACGATTACGACATGTGGCAGAAAGCGATGCGTCGGGTTGGCAATTTCATGATGCAATCTGTCGTTGGGCTATCGGGATTGCCAAGGAATCCGAGCGACAACTAAGGGCCGCTAAGGCTATCACCAGATATTGGTGTACCGACAGCAGCTTGGGACCATAGTCCCGAGCTACGACTTCGGACGGGACGATGGTCCCATCCTACGATATATTCATTTCGATCGATTGCAATTTCTTACGAAGGGGTTTCGATATCCTTTAGCGAACGCCCAAGTCGACGCTTTTGTGTCGATTGGCTTCCACCTTCGGATTGAATTCTCGGGGAATGGGCTGGAGCACCTAGTCCATGGCCAGCTTTTCCGTTGCTGCTCATCAGCGCGGCTACCTGTGGGTGAATTGTCTGTGGATCGTCTGGTGTGCCAATGGTTTCAATGGCATCGCTGACTCCTAGCAGCACGGATTGCTTCACGCCTTCGCGGATCCAACCGAAAAAATTGATGTTACTTTGCATATGTCGCTCCTCCAAAACGCGAGTGTGAAAACGCCTCAGCAATTCCTATAGACGATCGGCCTCATGGAAGTCGAGACGGATTTTCAGTGGATCAGTCTCCATTTTTTGGGGCGACTAGACGGGATTCCGCTGGGCGAACTTCGGGCAACTTCGTGACTTTTTTCGGAACGAAACCAAAAGAAGAGACGAATTCCGACTTACAGGTTAAACTTGATGCCTCAATCATGACTACAAACAAATCGCCAATACTAGAACAAACACCCTCGCAACTTGCCGCATGGCTGGATGCTCGTGGGTATCCAACCTACCGCGCGAAACAGGTTTTCGAGTGGATCTTTCTCAAGCGAGCGACCGATTTTGCTGAGATGACGAGCCTTCCTAAGGGCTTGCGTGAGGAGCTTTCGAACCACTTTTCGGTCTTTACGGCAACCACCGACCACCAACAAAGTAGCGACGGCACGGAAAAACTCTTGGTCAAGCTTGCCGACGGTGGGCGGATTGAATGCGTTTTACTCAGAGACGGACCGAGAAGATCCATTTGCGTTAGCAGCCAAGTCGGATGCGCGATGGGCTGCGTCTTCTGCGCGAGCGGACTGGACGGCGTCGAGCGGAATTTGACTCGAGGCGAAGTCCTAGAACAGATGCTCCGATTGCAGAAGTTGCTTCCCGCTGATGAACGCCTAAGTCACATCGTCATGATGGGCATGGGGGAACCACTGGCGAACATTACGAATGTCCTGGAGGCTTTAGAGGTTGCTCGCGACCCCGCACTGGGATTAGGTATTAGCCCACGAAGAATAACAATTAGTACAGTTGGACTTCCACCCGCGATTCGCAAACTTGCCGAAGCCAACGCACCGTATCATTTGGCCATTAGTCTGCACGCTCCGAATGACCCTCTTCGAACGAAGCTTGTGCCCGTCAACAAGT
>JAIYDQ010000109.1 GCA_027487375.1 Planctomycetaceae bacterium | reverse complement strand
CTGCGGCCGCGTACCGAGAACGAAATTGAGTCAATTGCAAATGGAATGGCTATCGAGTTGCAGAAGAAGGAAGCAGCCGAGCGCATCACGAAGTATCTTGCATCGACGTCGCTTGCAACCATTGAATCGGTTCACATTGGCACAGAAACAATCACCGTCAAATCCAAATCAGTCGCCCCAAATACGATTCCGAACTTGGTTGAGATACCAATCGAAAATTCGATCGGTGATAAGAAGCAACCACTGCCCGTGGAGTTTACGCATCGCTTCGTCGAAGGTCACATCGAAATGGAGTTCCCACGACGAATTGAAAATCGTGATCGATTACATAGCGGATTTGTGATCGTACCGGAGAACAATGCAGCCGGAATCACTGGCTACCGAACTTTTGCGACCGGCTTCGACCCACCAGCGGTCCCGGTAGCGATACCGCCAAAGCCACGCAATCAAAAAGGGCTTTCCGGAGTAAGCGACGGCCCTGAATCCGATTTAAAAGAGCTAGGCATTACGGCTGTGACCATGAATCTTGTGCTGAACCGTTTTGTCACAGAGACCAACGGGCCCAAGCGAGAGCTCATTCCAGTCGAAGGCAAGCCGGTATACTTCAACCACGATGCGTTTGCTGGAATTGACCAACTCACGAAATTGGCTCGCCGAAACGATATTGTTGTCTCGGCCATCGTCTTAATTGTAAACAAAGACTCTGTGGGCCCGAAGTCTCCTCTGATTCACCCAGAAGCGGACGGCGGCGTCTACGCGATACCAGACCTAACAACTTCACGAGGAGTTGGGATCTACGCCTTTGTTCTGGACAAGATAGCCGAGCGGTACCGCGATCCAACCAGCGAGCTCGGTGGTATCACGAATTGGATCGCGCATAACGAAGTCGACTTTCACAGCGTCTGGACAAACCTTGGCAAACAGCCCCGTGCGATCGCGACCGAGACCTATTATCGATCGATGCGAATGATTCATAACACTGCAAGAATGTATCAACCCGGTGCAAGGGTCTTCGCTTCGCTTACTCATCATTGGGTGCAGCCCGATGACGGTTCGGGTCGGCAATTATCGCCTCGCGAAGTGATAGAAACTCTTCAACGATATAGCGCGATCGAAGGGGATTTCGCTTGGGGTGTCGCGTATCATCCCTATCCTGAATCTTTGTTTGCAAAAGTCGCGTGGGAAGACAAAACCCCGACCGATAGTTTTGATACACCTCTTATTACTATTCAAAACCTACCTGTCCTCGCACGTTTTTTAGAGCAGCCATCAATGCGAGATTCTCAAGGAAACGTCAGGCCTGTGATCTTGAGCGAGCAAGGCTTTCACACCGCCGACAACAGCGACGAAGCCCAGCGAGCTCAGGCGGAATCGCTTACGTATGCGATGAAAAAAGTGCGAAGCGTTCCAATCGTCGAATCGTTTCACTACCACCGTTGGCTGGATCATCCCGATGAAGGTGGGCTGCATTTAGGCTTACGGACCGAACCTACGACAACGCAACCCTTCGGAACCAAAAAGCAAGCCTGGGAAGCTTATCGAAAAGAATAGCCTCCCTGTCGCGATTATTGATAGTGATGTTATCGAATGCAACAGACTTAAGTGTTTGATATAAACCGATAGCCCGCATCCCGTATGGTAAGAAAGTGTTGCGGCGATGCGGGATCTTTTTCAAAAGTCTTGCGGAGTCGCAGCATGAATTGGTCTACGCTTCGAGTCTGCATGTCACCGTTCATTTCCCAGACTTCGCTAAGTAATTCCTGACGCGAGATAACTCGACCTTCGTTTTCGGCGAAGTAACGCAGAAGCAATAATTCTTTGTGGGTCAGTTTCACGTCTTTGCCTGCAACACAAACTTCATACGTTTCAAAATTCACAAAGGACTCGCCAAACTCAAGGACAATTACTTTCTTTTGGGTTGTTGGCTTTTTCTCCTCAGGGATATTCGTTTGAGTTTTAAGACGTAAGAGATTTTTGACACGGCTCAAAAGTTCATCGAGGTCAAAGGGCTTAGTAAGGTATTGATTAGCACCTAGATCGAACCCACGAGTACGATCCTCGGAAAGGCTGCGGGCAGAAAGGATAAGAATCGGGACGTTGCTTTCCGTCTCACGAATTGTCTCGCAGATTTTGTAACCGCTCATTCCCGGCAACATGAGGTCCAGGAGAATAAGGTCGAACGCGTAGTGATCCGCCTCGAAAAGCTTAACGGCCGTGTGCCCATCGGTAACAAGCGTTACGCGATATCCTTCCGCTTCCAGGTTGTATTTGATACCTGTGCCAAGATGCTGTTCGTCTTCGACAACCAGAATGTGTTTGCGTTGGTTCATTCCCTAATTAAACCAACGAAAGATATATCCGCAATCCAATTCTCGCCCTTTCAAATCAATCAGGCTCGCTCTCTTGGAGTCCGCACTCACAAAATGGCTCGAGACTTCCTTAAAAACTCGCTTGGGAAGCGGACCGTATTCCATCGATAAAATTGGACTATGGCCAGTCAGCAGCATCGCTATAGGGCGATCCGAAAGAAGAGAACAGCAGTCCAAGATCAACCCACCCAAGTCACGGTCCAGCTCCCATCGCTTACCGCTTGCCCCATGACCGAATGCGGGCGGATCCAGGACGATTACATCGTATCGATTCTTTCGCCGAGCCTCTCGCTGAACGAAATCACGTGCATCGTCAATTATCCACCGAATCGGTAAGTGAGCGAGGTGCGAGTCTTCGGCGTTGTTTCTTGCCCATTGTACCGATGGCTTCGATGCATCGACGTGCGCGACAGCGAACCCCGCAGACGCCAACGCCAACGTGCTTCCCCCGGTGTACGCAAACAAATTCAATGCAGTCGGTGGGGCATCTTCGGCACTGTGGGTGCTGCGATTCTTAACCAGCTTCTGTAGCCATGCCCAGTTTTCAACTTGCTCCGGAAAAACCCCTACATGCCCAAATGGCGAAGTCTTCAAACTCAGCGACAAATCGTTCCATCGAAAAAACCACGAGCGATTTACCTCGTGTTTCGGGCTTGTAGTGTCATTGATTTCGCCTTCAAAATTCTGAGCAGCGGCCCCCGCAAGCTCATTGGGAAATTCGACCTCTTTGGTTTCCCATCTTTTATCAACAACACGATGCGTTGCCTTGGACCAGCTCTTGGGTGTTGCTTGCTGAATACCATCAGCAGCAGGACATGGCCGATCCAAGAGCCTTTCGCCAAATCGCTCAAGCTTTCTTCCTCGGCCGAAATCAATCAATTGATAGTCGGCATGTTGACTGTTTGGAGTGAGCAAGATCGAAGGCTAAGAAGCAACACGGAGCATAGATATGAGGTTCATAATCCTACTGGATGATCTTGCGAGTGCGAAGCCATCGTTCACAGGCTTCAGGCCAGTCGAACGCACTGGGAGTGCTGCGACCAAGCCCAATACCGTGGCGGCCATATTCATAGATGTGCAACTCGCCGGGAACTTTGTTTTGCACCATGGCACTGTAGAAAGCAAGCGAGTTAGCAACCGGAACAACTTTGTCTTCTGAAGTGTGCATGAGAAACGTAGGTGGTGTATTGGGCGTAACGCGCAGGTGATTCGCAAAGGATTCAACCATCTTGGGATCGGGTGACGGACCGAGTAAGTTTTTCTCACTTCCCTTATGAGTCTCTGAAGTTCCAAACATGATGACTGGATAACAAAGGATACCGAAGTCCGGGCGTGTCGAATGCTGCGAAATCGATTCTGAATTATCAACTTGTGGAGTGTTAGATCGTTCTGATGAGGAATCGTCTTTAACCGCTTTAGGTTGCTCTGCTTGTGTGAGAATTGTGGAGACTAGATGACCGCCAGCAGAGAAACCGATTATCCCGACGCGGTTGGGATCAATGTTCCATTCTTTAGCTTTTGAACGAGTCAATCGAATCGCTTGATTGGCATCGTCGGATGGTGCAGGATGCCCATAACCTTTGCCTCGATGGCGGTAGTCGCAAATGATCGCGGCCAAGCCAATTTCATTTGCCCACGCTGCGATCTGGTGCCCTTCATGATCAATCGCCAAAGTTCCATACCCGCCTCCCGGGCAGATAACCAATGCTGCTGTTGGGGCCTCCGAAGCAGGCAACCGAACGAGGGCCATTGGAATATCCTTCGGTTCGGAGCCCAATGCCCCCGGAGCACCTGATTCCCAAAGGGGCAGATCCATCTGCCTTGGTTCCGCTCCGTGAACGAGTTGGACAGATGGTCTGTAAATGACACTGGAGAATACGAAAACCAAAGCAAGAATGTAGCGCATAACTATTGATTACTTTTGGGCGGGAGAGACTTTTTGATATTTTGCCACGACCGGGATGCAACGAAAGAAGACCACGAAGTATCGCGATCGTTGAAACCAAGACCGGTCATGGATAATAGTCCACTATCCGTCACTCAGGAAGAGCGTGAGGGATGCGACTTTTCCCAGACATTCATGGCGACGCGTATCTCTTTCATACGGCACCACCGACCATGAGTTTTTGTCGTGCTAGAGAGCATTGTCTCGGGCTGCACCACACCATGCTCGATTTTGTCACGAAGGTCGGACTCTGATATAGGGCCGACCTTTTTGCTCCCGCCAAAAAATCCCGTCTTCAAGAAATACCAATCCGCAGACATCGGAAATCTCCTTCCGCTCGCCTAAAAGCACTACGAGCATGGAAATTGCTGGATCAAACCTCTTTAACGATCTTTTATAACACTTTCAAACCCATACAGTTTCGGTTCTTCCTAAAATCGCGGAGATTTTTCGACTTCTGCGTCGCCTAGATTCGACTTTTGGCGAGCTACATTCGCAAGAATTCAGAAGTTGGTGGAAACAGCTTTTAAACCTTCGGCATTCCGATGTGTTACGACATCTGCGACCAGCCTCCAAGCCGCACTTTTAAATTGGACAAGAACTAGTTGAATAGTGCCGCTTTGAACCTGACAATCAATCGCAACTCTACTGGAATAAAGCCTTTAGGCTCTGAGCACCTTGGATGCTTCAAAAGCGGCTAAAGCCGGGACTCTAACGCGAATTGTCGCTGTACAACCAGATTCCAAGCGACCTTACTGGTCAAATTACGTTTAGATTTTGGTAACCGATTTTTGCCAAATGATTGTTGAATCGATTTCCTGCGTCTTTCATCCAGCCTATCGGTTCTCCGCGACATGTTGCGACACACCAAGGTGTTTGCGATGCCTCCGTCACGGTCGGATCAAGTTCTGATTTTGGTGATGCCCCATCGTTAGCTTTCGCGATCGATTGACCGACGAGATAGCTTCGCAACTGCTGATCGTTAAGCTCAAATGTGCGATGCGGCTTAAAGTATTCGCCACGCGCGAGTGCTAGAGCGTGTTGTGGCTCCCAACGCCCTGCGACACCTTGAAGCAACTCTGGCCATCGGCATTCCAGAATTGCCTGGTCAACGTGGATATCCTCTGATAGAGCCGACAATCGGTCGTCCCTCAGCTTCATCTGGAGTCGCCCTTGGACACCGAACCGATGCAACAATTGCACTTCTTCGGAGGATCCTGAATCTCCTACCTTCGACTTGATACTGGGAAACTTCTTGAGACGATCCAAGTTACCTCGTGGGCGATTGTCTCGTTGATCATGTTTCCGCTGGCGAACGTTGAGCTCTCTCGTAGATCGAGTGACTTCGAGCGGATTCTCCAAACCTAGATCACCAATTAAACGCAAGCCCGCAGCAAACGCTCCGGCAGTAGGGTCACGATGAGGCCATACTCGATAGCAACCCTCGGTAATCGGCGATGCCCACGGCATGAGCGCTTCGGGCTGAATAGGTTGCCAAGCACCAGGAAAGCTTTCTAGCAAAAAGTCGATTTGCGATTCGTTCTCTTCGACCGCAAATGTACAAGTGGAATAGATCAGCCGCCCCCCAGGTTTCAAAAGCCGAATGGCTTCCATAAGGATGCGACGTTGCCTTGCAGCGCTGTGTTCAATCAATCGCGGTTCAAATGCGTTCTCGTCATGTTTATCATTTGCGACCAGCGCTTGCCCGCTGCAGGGAGCGTCCACAACCACCGCGTCAAAACGCGCCGGGAAACGAATTGCGACTTGCGATGGGTCTTGATTCATCGTCATGAATCGCAGGTGTCCCGTCCGTGCTAATGCATACTCAAGGATAGCCATCCGCGTTCGAATCGGCTCGTTGGCAAGGAGCCAACCACCATGGAACCCACGATCTGAACTGGGGCCTTCTGAATTCTCAGGATCAACTTCAGAAAGTGATTCAAGAATGGACGAAGCCTTGCCGCCCGGAGCAGCGCAGAGATCACAGATTGCCTCGCCGGGCCTTGCATCCAGCAGGGCTAACGCGAGCATTGAGCCTGCATCTTGGATGTAGTAATCGCCTGTCGCATACTCTACAAACTGCGACGGTCTATCGTTTGAAGACTCTACGATTCGCCCTCTCGGGAACCAAGGCACAGGCCGAGTCGCCATCGGTGTCGCTTGGGACGCCTTCGAAGGCCGAAGGCGAATTGCTCGAGGCGGATACTCCGAAAGACTTTTTGCGAGCTCCGAATGCTCGTGCTCCGGAAGTAACCTAGAGAGACTTGAAATCATTCCGCAACCAAGTCATTTCTAGGTGCTTGCAGAGGCTTTCTCCGAGTAATCAGTGTTGACTGCATCGTAGTATCGAGTGCTTCCGGAGTAGTATGCCCCTCGATAGTAGTATCCGTACTCATTGTAGTAAACGTTCTCGTCCATTCCATTCACAATGACCCCCAAGACGTTTCCGTGGACCATATCCAATTGTTCTTTTGCTTTTCGCGAAGCGAGCATTACACCGCGACGAATTCGCAGGACAAGGAAGATTCCGTCCACGTGGGAAGCCATTGCAGTTGCATCCGCGACGGGAAGAACTGGCGGCGAATCGATTAACACGTAGTCGAACTTCTCACGAAGCTGCGCGATCATGTTATGGAACTCAATTCCCGAAACGATTTCACCGGGATTCTTGGGTCGTCCGCCTGTCGTGAGCAGCGAAAGATTCGTTTGAATCTCAGTTGTCCGCAAGGCGTCGTCAAGAGAAACCTTTCCTTCCAAGTAATCAACGGACCCTGGTTCGAACTGCACGCCAAAATATTGTTGAACCCGCGGGCGTCGGTAATCGGCATCAACCAGAACAACTCTCTTTCCGGACTGAGCGAGCGAGACAGCCAAATTGCAAGTCGTGGTCGACTTTCCATCGCCCGGCGAAGGGCTCGTGAAAAGGAACACCCGCCCATCCGTCTTTTGTGCCGCGAACATGATTGCCGTTCGAGCAGCCCTAAACGTCTCAGCGGCCGGACTATTGGGTCTCGATGCAGCAACGAGCATTGGAGAGCCAACAAAAGAAGGGTCGGGTTTTCCTCGCTTAATGTTGGGGACTTTGCAAATGACAGGTGCCCGCAGATTGTGATGAATATCGATTGGTGTCCTGTACGACAAATCGGACTGGTCAATCAAGACGGCAAGACCTGATCCTAAAACGGCGCCGGCGAATATACCGAGCGCCAAATACTTCAAAAGATTTGGTGCGACTTGCTCCCCGATAGATGCGTTCTGGAGCAAGCGTACTTTAGTCGAATTGAAGTTTGAGGAGACGATGTTGATCGCGGATAGCTTTTCAAGCAATTGAGTGATTGCGGCGCGGCGATCTTCGATTCGCTCCTTCAACACGTTT
>JAIYDQ010000155.1 GCA_027487375.1 Planctomycetaceae bacterium | reverse complement strand
GTAGCTTTCATCTTCTTCGGACGACGAACGGAATTTTTTCTTTGGATTGCGAGGTGGCCTTGACGACTCCGCATCCACGTACGCGGATGGATTCGTCGATTGCGTCGTTACCGAATCAACAGCTGTTTGTGCTCCAGTTTCTGAAACGTGGGTCTCAGAGACTTCACCTGTGGCTGCACCGACGATCGCCACGTAGGGAGCTTCGGGCTTGGGTGAAGCGGGCTGCGATTGGGATTCTTCGCGAGGCTTTCGCGGTTCGCCGGAATGACGTGGCTTTCCGCCTTTGTTCTGTCCTTCAGAGTTTGGTCGCGACGAATTCTTCGATTCTGTGTTGGCTCCAACTTGAGCAAGCCGCAACTTCCGTATTTGCTCTAAATTCAGTGGACCAGTACTGGCTGTTGCGGGCTTGGCGACTGGTTTCGGGCTTTGACTGGAAGCGGTTCCAGAATCGGCATGTACAGTTCCAGTTGAATCTTGAGCCAGGGCTGGATTATTCGCGTCCGTAGTTGTCATAGCAAAATCGGGGACTTAAAGGTCGAAGGAAGAAGCACTAAAAGGAAAGGTTTCAACGAGCTCGCTTTGTTTGACTTGAGCATATGCACGATTCGAGTTACAAAGCGAGCGGCATTTTAACCGACGAGCGGAGTTTGTAGGTAGGGGATAAATCTTTAAACTCCACACGCTTTTCCAAAAGATTGGATCCATTTTGAACAACTGGTCTCGCTCGCAGTATCAAGAACTGCCGCTGCAACAGATTCATTACCTGGTAATTTTTGGAAATATCGACGAGTCCCTGCCACCGCTGGACAGCCTTCGCTACCGATCTACGGGCCTTCCTGAAGGGATGGAATTGGAATTTGCAAGTCGAGAAGAATCTCCCGAATTATGGGAGCAATTCCAAAAAGGTCCCGCGTGGGACTCTTTCTGCGGGTCCGTCCCAACAATCGTCGGTGCGATCAAGGAGAGCCCAACTTGTGTTATAGCTCGCGGACAGATTCCAGACAGCAACAGCCTTGAACCACTTGGCAATATTATTGGCATCATTACCTCTCTACTCGATAGCGGTGGAATTGTTGTTTACGACGTGCTGACTGCAACTTGGTTTGATGCATTGAATTGGAAAATGACGGTTTTCGAACCGGGCCTGGAAGGACTTGCCAAGCTAGTCGTTGTCCAACACGAAGCTGAGGCCCAAGACGCTAGCTGGATATACACCAGAGGAATGAGACGCTTCGCGCGACCGGACATCTCTTTTCGAAATGTCCCAAACAACGCAATCGCAGAAGCAGAACTGCTGGTCGAGTTTCTTACCTACTGCATGATGGATGGTGCTGTTATCCCAGACGGGAAAGAGTTGGTCTTCAAGGACCTTCCACCGACGTTGAGCAATACGACGTTGAGCAATACATCGCCCATAAGGATTCGATGCAGCTTGTCCGGAAGTCTGGATGATCCACATTTCTTTAACTTCTTCTTGCAAGTTTCGATAGTTACTCCCACTTCCGACTCTTAGACTACTCGTCACCACCCCTTGTGATAAAGTTTGACGGCAATGTCGGTTGAACGGACCGCGCAAACATCAAATTGCGACTATGACGCTTTATAGCGTTGGCTGTTACAAGTCGATTAACCGAAGAGACTGTTACGAACATCTCTTCGCGTAACTATTCAAGGCCGCTGAAGCCCCAATCGACTGAGCACAACCGTGCACTCCATAGGTAACTAAGCGATGGTACGCACAAAACCGAACCGCGAACGCAACTCGATTCAACAAAAGAAGTCATTTACGGTTTGCCTATTGAGCGTCCTGGACACGCCGACCAGCCGATTCCACGCTTTCATTCTTTGCTTGTTTGCCGTGAATCTCGTTGGCTGTAAATCAGTCGACTGCGGATGGAAATCGTATCGTTTTGCAAAAACGCGAGTGGACATCACTCAGCCTGATGTCCCCGAAAAACGAACGCCCGAGGGAACAGCTAGCGAAACCGAGCCCATTCCAGATGCAGAATCATCGCAAGCCTTGTCGCACGTCACACCGCAGAATGAAAATCAACCAAAAGTGACAATGAATCTGGTGAGCTACGCGAGTAACGTGGAAACCAATCGCACCGATGGCGAAACCCAAAACAACTTACAGTGCATTCCGGTAAGCCATTCGACCGCGAATCACACCCCAGCCAGTCGATCACCATCCGATCAACCAACAGTAGCTTATGCAGATCCCACGGACCCTGCGTCAACTGAATCATCATTGGTAGCAACCGACCAAAGCAACTCGGACAACGCTAAGTTTTTTGATTTGCCTGGCGACTTTCCAGGTGGCGACGCTGCACCGTTAAAACTGCCACGCATGGATTCTGGTGCAACAGCGACTGAACGACTTTCGATCGTCAACTCACTATTTGCGGACCTTCCGGGGGCGAAGGTCGAAGCGGTTCCCTTTGATGCCGAAGGCCGAATCATGACTCTGACCGAGCTCCAAGACATCGCTCTGCAGAATAATCCAACGCTACGACAAGCCGTCGCTCGAGTCGAGGCGGCAAGAGGAGCCATGATCCAGGCTGGGCTGTATCCAAATCCAACTTTTGGCTACGAAGGAGATACCCTTGGGACAGCAGACACGAACGGTTATAACGGCGGATTCTTGACTCAACAGTTTATCACGGCAGGAAAACTTGGGCTGGCTCAGAACTCTGCAATGATGGAGATGCGTGCTGCTGAATTCGACTTGAGAACAACTCGCATCGAAGTCGCAACGGCAGTCAGACGGCTTTACTTTTCGATTCTTGTAGAGCAAGAGCGAATCCGACTTTATCAATCGATACAAGCTATCTCCGATGAAGTCTATCAAGCACAGCGCACCTTGGTGGCTGGTGGTGAATCGGCTTTGTACGAACCGCTGCAGCTTCGTGTTTTGTCGGTTCTGGCGAGCAACAACGTGCTCACTGCGAAGAATTCTTTAGCAGCATTCTGGCGACAGATTGCGGCTGTAGTCGGTACACCAGACTTGTTACCCGCAACCGTTGCAGGTTCGATTGAAATGAATGTTCCTCAGATAGAACTTCAGCAAGCGATTGACATGATGTTAGCGAAAAATGCGGATCTTACTGCCGCTCAGTATCGCATTTCAAGCAACCAATACAATCTCCGACTTCAACAAGTGACTCCGGTTCCCGATGTGACCGTATACTCAGCGCTCCAACGCGATTCTACCTCTCCTTTAACTCCCAACCGAACCACTTTCAATTTGCAAGTAAGCGTGCCCGTTCCCGTTTTCAATCGTAACCAAGGCAACATCACTACTGCGCGAGCTACTCTGGTCGATGCCGATCGCAACTATTTCACCGTTAAGAACCAATTGCAATCTGATCTCGCAGACGCTTACAACCGTTACATTACCGCTCAAGCGATTGTTACAAATTACCGTGACGTAATATTGCCAGACCAAGTTCGCGTTTACCGAGCAACCTACTCGAGATTCCGTATTGCAGGCCAAGAAGTCGACTTCGCGCAAGTTGTCGTCACTCAGCAAACACTTGTACAAGCGGTTATCGGGTACCTCGATGCAGTCACCGGGCAATGGCAAGCAACGGTCGATGTTGCGAGACTTCTCCAAGTGGATGATCTCTTCACAATGGATCTCGTTCAACCTTAACTATCCAACGGACCTATTGCGTTCGCTTGATAGAAAACGCATTCACCTAGATAAATCCTTAGGTTGTTTAGCTAAGGATTGAGCACGATGACCAGTGGTGAAATATGCTTCCACCCTGTCGGTTTTTCATTCCGTTTCGTGGTAGCGCACATACACCAGCTGTACTAGCATTTGAGCAATTCCAAGAGGAATATCACCTGAAACGATCTTCTTTTACCATGCGGTTATTTCGATTTTGCGAAGTCGAAAGGGTAACGTTGACACCAAGAAGTGTAACCTCCGCTTACATTGCAGACATCAAAGCCACGTAGAGCGAGTATACGCGTTGCCATGTAACCCCGCTGTCCAACTTTGCAGTAGGCTGCAATCTTATGGTTCTTCGGCAACTCTTCGAGCCGATTTCGCAGTTCGTCTAGCGGGATGTTAATCGCCTTCGGGATATGTCCGTCGTTAAATTCTGCCTCTGTTCGAACGTCCAGAATAAAATACTTCGAATCTGAATCGGCCATAATGCAGTCAGCGTGAATCACGGGATGGTCACCACGCAAGACGCTCGACGCGACAAAGCCCGCCATGTTGATCGGGTCCTTTGCGGAACCATATTGCGGCGCGTAGCATAGTTCTGCCTGCTCCAAATCATAAACAGTGAGTCCAGCTTGGATGGCCATTGCGATTACATCGATTCGCTTATCAACGCCAGAACTGCCAACTCCTTGCGCTCCTAGAATACGACCTTTCACTGGGTCGAATAGTAGCTTCAGCGTCATCGGTTGAGCACCTGGATAGTAACCAGCATGATCATTCGGATGAATGTAGATCTTTTCGTAAGGTGTCGCCGACTTTTTCAGTTGACTTTCGCTTTGACCAGTCATCGCTGCGGTCATCCCAAAGACACCGACGATGGCTGTGCCTTGCGTACCTCGATATCTTGAATGACGACCGAAGATATGGTCTGCAGCAATTCTACCTTGGCGATTAGCCGGGCCCGCAAGGGGAATTTGCGTTGGCTTGTCAGTCACAAAGTCTTTCACTTCGACCACATCACCAACAGCATACACATCAGGGTCGCTCGTTTGCATCGATGGAGAGGTGATGATTCCGCCGCGAGGCCCACATGAGATCCCCGCATCAGCCGCCATCTTGCTCTCCGGGCGAACGCCAACGCTTACGACGACAAAGTCCGCGTCGATCCGGTTTCCGGATGCAAGATGCACTGCGACTTGACTGCCTTGATTGATTTCCTCGAATCGCTCTGGCGAATCATTCAGCCAAAGCGTTACACCTTTTTGACGCACATGTTCTTCGATGGAAGTTACCATCTCATGATCCCAAGTCGGAAGAATCTGCTTGGAGATTTGAACAACAGTCACATGGATATCGCGTCGAACAAGATTCTCAGCGACTTCCATCCCAATGAAGCCAGCACCAATAACTACCGCATGCTTTGCATTGGATGTAGCCAACACATGCATCTTGTCTGCATCTTTCAAGTCACGCAACTCAAGAATACGACTGCTTTCAATACCTGGAATCGAAGGACGAAAAGGCGAAGCACCGGTCGCGATGATCAGCTTGTCGTAGCTTTCGGTGTAAGTTTCACCTGTCGAAAGGTTGCGAACCAAAACACTTTTACTAGCTCGATCAATTTCTGTTACTTCGGTTCGATTGCGTACGTCAAGCCGATAACGTTGACGAAGCCTTTCAATCGGCGCTACCAGAAGACTTTTGCGTGATTTGATTTCTCCGCCAACATAATAGGGCATTCCGCAATTCGCAAACGAAGGCTCTTCGCCACGTTCCAGCAAAACGATCTCGCAATCTTCATTGAGTCTACGAGCTCGAGTCGCTGCCGACGCACCACCCGCAACTCCACCAACAATAACTATCTTCACGCTAGGAAATCTTTCTAATTGAGAATCGTAAACAAGGCTCGCATCGTCATGTTGCGGATGTAATCCGAATCATGTCGCTCGAGTTGTTACAGCACAGGTTCCCGAGCTGACTTGATTCCAAGGCATCTTGGCAAGCATCATTCCCATGCCGCAGGTGTCAGTGATTCCAGCGAACATCAGCCCAGCACCAATAAATGCGGATAGTCCAACAAAGTAAGGATGCACCACGTAACTCAGTACGACTCCACTCAAAACAAGAAAGCCGGCAAGTATTCGAACCTGACGCTCAAGCGACATCGCTTTCTTGCCTCGCTTTACTTCATAGCCAGCGCTATCCCACGCGGAAGTCCCTCCCTCAACGCTGATGACATTTGAAAAGCCCGCGTCGATGAACTTCTGAGCCCCTTTCGCAGAACGACCACCGCTTTTGCAAATCACATAGATCGGTTCTGAAGATTGACTGTCACGAGAGGACATAATCTGCTTTGGGTCCAGCGCGTCGAGGGGAATGTTCCTAGCCCCGACAACATGGACTTCGCGAAACTCGACTGGCGTACGAACATCAATCAATTCGACCGAAGACTTTTTCTTGAGCTCACAGAGATCGGCGACTGAAATGGTTTTCATTTTGCTGTTCCTTAAGGATATTGAATTTGGTGATTAGCTTTTACTTTGCGAAGTTTTTGCGGGCGGGGGCAGAAAGCGGGACTCGACACACGCCATGAAAGCTTTCAAGTGCGGTTCAGCAATCTCGTAGAAAACGTGCCGCCCATCGCGCTGACTGCTAAGGAATCCACATCGCTGTAGAAGCCGCAGATGCTCGGAAGCAACGTTGTCAGGGATCTCGCAATCTTGAGCCAGCTCTCCGACAGCGAAACGACCGTGAAGCAGCAACTGAACGATTCGCAAACGAACCGGATGTGCTAGGATCTTCAAACACTCGGAAGCTTCAGTAAATGCGTGAACGCTACCACTTGGTTTCAGAGCTTTCGACTTCGCTGTTTTGGTTGACGCACTCATACTCGTCAATATATCGCCACCTCGCGACATGTCAATCTATCT
>JAIYDQ010000004.1 GCA_027487375.1 Planctomycetaceae bacterium | reverse complement strand
GTCCGAATTAAATAGGACCCTTCGCATGAAAGACACGCTCGACAAATTCAATCTCGAAGGACGACTTGATTATCAATGGGTCTATCGCTAAACTTTTCTGCCCCGAGCGGCGATAGGTTTCGCGGGATTACTTAGAATAACTACAGATATTGGCTTAGGATTCAAATGGCACACAAAAAGGGTCAGGGCTCCACGCGAAACGGACGTGATTCGAATGCGCAGCGGCTTGGAGTTAAGAAGTTCGGTGGTGAAAAGGTTTTCCCAGGTAATATCCTTATTCGACAAAAGGGAACCAAATGGCACCCAGGTCGCAATGTGGGAATTGGTAACGACTACACGATTTATGCCTTAGTCGAAGGAAACGTTTACTTCGATCAAGAAGGTCGCCGAATCAACGTCAAGCCACTCGCTGTATCAGCTTAGATCAGCAACCTGCAATCCACGTAGCATAGGCTTCCAACCTGAGTTCTTCCTGTCGTCGAGCAGGAAGCCCCCGCTACTTGTTAATCGTTAATCAAATTGCATCCGGAGGGAGCCTGATTAGGGTTCCCTTTTTTGTTTTGATCATGCTCCGTTTGTTCACTTAATAAGAGTCTCCCAATAACCATGTTCGTCGATCGCGTTGAAATTGAAATCATCGCTGGCCGTGGTGGAAACGGCTGCATGGCGTTCCGTCGTGAAAAGCACGTGCCTCGAGGAGGTCCCAACGGTGGCGACGGTGGACACGGTGGCAACGTGATCATTCGAGCTCAAACTGGTGTGAATTCGTTGACGGAGTTTGCACATCAACGTCAATGGAGATCAGAACCAGGCGCACCAGGACTAGGAAAAGATTGTCATGGGCGCAATGGGCGTGATTCGATTCTTTTGGTTCCACCGGGTACGGTGCTAATCGATCATGCATCCGGAATTGTACTCCGTGATTTGGCCGAAGATGGGGCGGAGGCGATCGTTGCTCACGGAGGTCGAGGAGGACTTGGAAACACGCACTTCAAATCTGCTCAGAACCAAGCGCCTCGCGAAACGACCAGTGGCGGTGAAGGCGAGCGACGACGCGTTATCTTGGAACTGAAGACAATCGCCGACGTGGGCTTGGTCGGGAAACCAAACGCAGGAAAGAGCACGCTGCTGAGCCGACTTTCACGAGCTCGGCCTGAAATTGCGGACTACCCATTTACAACGAAATTCCCGAATCTTGGGTTGGTCTCTGTCGACATTGACCGCACGTTCGTGATGGCCGACATCCCAGGACTAATCGAAGGAGCATCCCAAGGAGTTGGTCTAGGACATGATTTCCTACGACACATTGTGCGAGCTGGTATCTTGGTTCACTTGGTAGAACCAATGCCGATGGACGGAACCGATCCAATCACGAACTACCATACCATCCGTCGTGAGTTGACCGAATACAGCGACGAACTTTTGCTACGTCCGGAAATCATTGCCGTCACGAAAGCCGAGTTACCCGGTGCAGACGATGTGCATGCAGAGCTGCAAGCGAACCTGGGGCGTGATGACATCCACTTGATCAGCGCAGTCACGGGTGTCGGACTTAATAAGCTTGCGAGTCGGATTGCGATGATGCTGAAGGAGCAAGTGCACAATAAAGAGCAAAATCTCTCTGTGTAAATGGCTGTGTAAAAACGTCTCCTTATCATTGGCACCGACAACTTACATGTCAAAGCTTGAATCTTCTCGCGATCCAGATGCCTCGATAGAGCATCTTGACGGGCAGATGAAACCTGAGCCGATGGCGCTTGCCACGGGTTCCGATGTCGCCACAGATTCCCAGATAGCACCCGAGGCAAGTGCCTACACCTAAGTGAAAATGCCCTTTACATCACCTCATCGCCTTGGCTTGGTTGATATTGGTAATAGCAACCTCAAGGCCGCGATCGTTCCTGATAAAGATGCTGTCCGCACTTTGGATCGTGATTACTTAGCCAACCCAAGCCTGCTCGGAAGCGTCCGTAGTATTCACTGGCTTCCTACTGGTGACACGTCCAAGCCACCTCCACAGGAATGGATGTCAGCTCCCGAATCATGGGTTGTACCTAACGATGTCGATGCTTTTCATAAGCTGCTGAAAAGCCTTCGAAACGAATCGCAAGTCGATCGCGATGAAGCCATCGCATGGAAAGTCAGTAGCGTTCAGCCCGCAGCTTACGAGTCCTTTCAAGAGTGCTTAAGAAAACATTTCCCAAGTGACTCGCTGCATCCGATTGAACGATCGCAGATACCAATGCCGCTCGATGTAGATGCTCCTGATCGTGTTGGTATCGATCGGTTGCTTGCAGCGTGGGGTGCTTGGAAACACTACAGCGAACAAACGCGAGCACTTGCTGACAAACAAACTCCCTTGATCGTTATCCAAGCCGGTACTGCCGTTACGGTGGATTGGATTAACGAACAGGGTACATTCTGTGGGGGAGCAATCATGCCTGGCCTCACGATGTCGCTCAAGTACATGGCACTTGGAACCGCGCATTTACCATGGCTCGCACCACCGCAGCGTCCAAGTGAATTGCCGCTCCCTGGAAGAAACACACAAGCAGCGATTCTCTCCGGTGCATCGGCTGGTTTTTTAGGCGGGATAAGTTATCTAGTCGCAAAGTACCGTTCGCAATGGCCCCGCGAACAAGTCCCCGTGATCGTCTCGGGTGGCGACAAACTTTCACTCGCCGAGAGCCTCATCCAACCCTATCAAGTAATGGACCATCTCGTCCTTACTTCATTAGCCTGCTTGCCAACTCGCATGTAGCGAACGTGAAATCAATTTGCAGCGTTTTCGACTTCATCATTTGGCTACAAACCAATTGTTGAAAAGCGATAGCCGTTAAAGCTCGATAAAGTTTTTGAGAAGTTGCAGTCCGTTGGCTTGGCTTTTTTCTGGGTGAAACTGAGTTGCGTATAGGTTGCCACGGCGGATCGCGGCGCAGAACTTTCCGCTGTAGTCAGCCTCAAGCCAGATGTCGGATTCGTTTTTTGGGACAGCGTAATAGCTGTGAACAAAATAGAAATGACGGTCCTCTGCAACCCCCGCAAGCAAGTCTCCCTTGGCGGCAGAATCATGACCATCGCAAGATGTTCTTGGCAAGACAACGTTCCAACCCATGTGAGGAACCTTTACTTCTTGTGGCCGCTGGAATCGAACGACTTCGCCGGGGATGATTCCTAGCCCCGGTTGACGCACCCCTTCATCGCCGAAGTCGAAGAGGACTTGTAGCCCCAAACAAATCCCGAGAAATGGACGCTCAGTGCGAACGAAATCGTGAATCGCATCCACCAAACCACGTGTTCGCAGTTCGTTCATGCAGTCACCAAACGCACCAACCCCTGGAAGGATTACTTTGTCGGCGGTTGAGATCAGCTTTGGATCAGAGGTAATGCTTGCTGAGCCGCCTGCGTGTTCGATCGCCTTTTGTACGCTCCGCAAATTCCCCATTTGATAGTCAATAATCGCGATGTTTGTGCTCATGTATGAATCAGAACAAGTCTAGGAAGAAAGGTTCGCAGCGGGCTGGCGAGAAATTGCGGATGGAACGACCTCAATGAAAGCATTGTATTCGGGGGCTAGCGCTCGAACAGGCATTCCTTGGCGAAGGCGGACTTTTTCGCTCCATTTCAACCAGCCTTCCCTTGCCACTTGAAGCCCCCATTCTGCCACCGCTTTCATTTTGTTTTGACGCAAAACGCGAAACTCTGACGACTCTGCTGAAGATACCGGTTGTAATGAGCCGACAACGAAGGAGAAGGCGAGAAGCGTTTTTCTCTGGAAAGCAATCATGATGCACGAAACATATTTTGGACTACGCAAGCGACCGTTCCTGGCGACACCAACGCTAGATCGATATTGCCCAATTGAATGTCAAGAATCGGCATATTCGACAGCCGTTCGCGCGATTCAACGAGCGGAAGGCCCTGTTTCGATTATCGGCGGCACGGGACTTGGCAAGTCGATGGTTTGCCTTCGGATTGCAGATGCGTTTCGTCGAAGCTTTGAAGTGATCGTGCTTGCCAGTTCGCAATTGTGCTCGCGACGCGCCCTATTGCAAAGCCTACTCTTCGAGCTTCGAATGCCCTATCGCGATCTCAGTGAAGGCGAATTGAGGTTGTCTTTGTTGGAGCGATTGCAGCCTTCGAATGACAATCCTACAGATGGATTAGTCCTTATTGTCGATGAAGCCCAGACGCTGGCTCCGAAGCTACTAGAGGAGCTTCGTTTGATAACGAATCTAACTCGCGATGGAGTTCCGCGGGTGCGATTGGTCTTGTGTGGCACCACGCGATTGGAGGAACTACTTGGGCATCCTCAAATGGAGTCACTCAATCAACGGCTCGCCGCGCGATGCTATTTGATGCCACTCAATGCACAAGAGACTCTTCATTATCTCACGCACAAGATTGAGCTTGGTGGAGCTCCTATCTCAGCAGTTATCACCGAG
>JAIYDQ010000061.1 GCA_027487375.1 Planctomycetaceae bacterium | reverse complement strand
TTACTTGTAATACTTGCCGCACTCAGCGACCAAGACATTCCATTACAAACCATTGCACCGAAGTTTACAGGACGCTTTAACAAAGGTGTCGATTATGTGGGGAACGTTACGGATTTCGCTCGTGAATTTGAAGACTGTATCGCCATTCTCAAGTACGCCGTCGACAAATACGCGTTTCCTGAAAGCCTAAAGTTGAGTGTTCATAGCGGTAGCGACAAGTTCAGCATTTATCCGATTATCGCTCGACTTCTAAGGAAAACGGATGCAGGCTTGCACGTTAAAACAGCCGGTACTTCTTGGCTTGCGGAGATCATCGGATTGTGCGAGGCGGGTGGAGATGGGCTCACGATTGTTCAAGAGATGTACGCTAATGCGTTTCAAGATTGGGAGGCTTTGTGCCTTCCTTACGCAGACGTCATCGATATTGATGCATCGAAGCTACCATCACCAGAAACAATCAACAAAATCTCTGGTTCCGAGTTCGCTTTGATGATGCAGCACGATCCTGCATCACCGAATTTCAACACAAACGTTCGGCAGTTAATGCACGTCTCGTTCAAGCTCGCAGCGAAAAAGGGAGCACGCTATCTCGATCTGCTGATTCAGCATTCAGATCGCGTTGGTCAGGAAGTGACGGACAATATCTTTCATAAGCACCTGAAATCACTGTTTATAGGCTAGGCTTTTTTACTTACTCGTTTTTACGTCGATTCGTCTTTCCGAGACGAAACAATTTCGCGTCTCGGAGATACGCTGCTACGTGTTTAAAAATTCCGATTCGTAGCAGATATCGTGAGAAATCTGAGGGACTGAGATTTGCCGTTGTTTACAACGAATTCCGCTAATTGAAGTTATGCAGAGCGGGAGCATTCGCTTTTCAATCTATTCCCCGTAACGTAAACAGGCCGTTTCTCTATGGGTTGAAATCGATTAAGATTGGACCACCCGGGTCGATAGCTCCTGTTCGATAACTGCGGCCCATCCCCTCCAACTGCGAGCACCATAATATCATGTCTTGGCAATTGTCTTCGTCGACCGCGACACTATCGACGAGTTTCTGGAGTGGAGTTCTAGACCTTGAAAATCCTCAAAACGGTCTCTCGCTCGAGTCTGATAACGGATTGAAATCGAATCTATTTCCGATCTCGCTTATGCAAACGCCAGCAACACCTTTACTGAGTGAGTGCTTTGTGCGGCAAGGAGATTTGATTGTCGTTTATCCCCAACGCGAAGGTCGGCCATTTTCTTTACAGCTAGACTACCGAATTCTCCCAATTGAATCGCATATTCAATCCGCGGTTACAACTGCAGCGAATCCCCTAGAGAAAGGCCTACTTGTCGAGCTTTGGATAAGTCTTCAGACCTATCTATTGGATACGCATCCGACGATTGAAATGGATCTGCATTTGAATCGGACATCGGCTCCACCGTCGACTCACCCTATTGCGATTCTTTCGGGCACATGTCCGCCATCCGGACTGCACGTAACTTACTTTGTCGATCCGCATGATCAACGCGATACGAAGTGGCGACATCATGATGTCCATCATCGAGCGACCTTTTTCGGGCATTTCATGGAAAAGGGTGTCATTCGACGAGCACGACTACGATGCTTGGTAACGCGAATGCCCGTTTGCTCGGACTTTATTGCGGATCAATATCAGCAGTTGGTCGAAAGTCCATTGCCTCTTACCGCTTAATACTTTGACCGTTCTTTATCGTTAGTTTGAAGGTGATTCCGATGCGTAAGTTGAATGCGGGAGGCGGTTGGCAAGCCGTTCGCTATACGTTCCGAAAAGCTTGGGAAGCTGGTGGCTTTTTCAAGTTTTATCGAGCTCTCCGCAGTAAAAATGCTTGCAAGACTTGTGCCCTTGGCATGGGTGGCCAACATGGTGGCATGGTCAATGAACGCGGGACGTTTCCGGAAGTCTGTAAGAAATCGATCCAAGCGATGGCGGCAGACATGCAACCCGCAATTACTGCCGATTTTTGGTCACGATATTCCATCGATCAAATGAGCCGATGGACACCGCGTCAACTTGAAACAAGCGGGCGGTTGATTCAGCCGATACTTTACGAGAAAGGTAGCACGCATTACCGAACAATCACCTGGAATGAAGCGTTTGATCGGATCGCAGAGAAATTGAAATCATTGGTACCAGACGAAACGTTTTGGTACTTCAGCGGTCGAAGCAGTAACGAAGCAGGTTTTCTCCTTCAGCTTCTAGCTCGAGTGTACGGGACAAACAACGTCAACAATTGCAGTTTCTTTTGCCACCAAGCAAGTGGAGTAGGACTTACATCTACTCTTGGTACTAGCACTGCCACCGTTGTCTTGGATGACTTGGAAGAAGCCGACACGATTTGGATTATCGGTGGAAATCCTCCAAGCAATCACCCGCGACTGATGACGACACTGATGCATCTGCGTCGTCGAAAAGGAAAGGTCATTGTGATTAATCCAATTCGCGAGCTTGGGTTAGTACGTTTCAAGATACCCAGCGATCCTTGGAGCATGTTATTCGGTACAGAGATTGCCACACACTATGTTCAACCCCATATAGGAGGAGATCTCGCTCTACTTACTGGCATTGCTAAGGCAGTTGTAGAACTAGGATCGCATGATATTCGCTTCTTGAAAGATCACTGCAATGATGTCGACAGCTATCTCGCGTCTCTGTCGGCCATGACGTGGGATGAGATCACAGAAAAGAGCGGAGTAGACGAAGAGACAATCCGCGAGTTGGCTGAGGTTTACGCACAAAGCACGGCTTCCGTTTTCTCTTGGACCATGGGGATTACTCATCACGCTCATGGAGTCGAGAACGTTCAATCAATCGTCAACCTTGCGTTACTAAGAGGAATGGTTGGAAAGCCTGGTGCTGGAGTGATGCCAATTCGCGGGCACTCCAATGTCCAAGGGATCGGCAGCGTTGGTGTAACACCAAAATTGAAGGACGAACTGTTTCAGAACCTCACCGAGAAGTTTGGTGTGAAGCTTCCGACGACACCGGGGCTCGATACGCTTGCTTGTATCGATCGAGCGGGTTCAGGTGACATTAAGTTTGGTTTTTGTTTAGGTGGAAACCTGTTTGGATCGGCACCGGATGCAACGTACGCGAATCAAGCTCTTGAGAATCTTGACATGATGGTCATGATGAACACAACGTTGAACACAGGGCATGCTAACGGACTTGCAAAAGAGACCATCGTATTGCCTGTGCTTGCGCGAGATGAAGAGCCCGAGCCTACAACCCAAGAGTCGATGTTCAATTATGTCCGTGTTAGCGATGGTGGGCCTCGACGGCTTCCAGGCCCGCGGAGCGAAGTACAAGTGATCGCCGAGTTGGGGCGTCGGATATTCGGTGATGTTCAAAAGCCTATCGATTGGAAAGATATGGAAAAGACGAACACCATTCGTCACTGGATTGCAAAAGTGGTTCCAGGATATGACCCGGTAGATGGTGTTGATAAGTCAAAGAAAGAGTTTCAGATAGAAGGCCGAACGTTCCATACCGCACACTTCAAAACATCATCCGGAAAAGCTAATCTTTTTTCTCATAATCTTCCTCCCTTGGCAGGCTCGGAGAATCAGCTTCGCATGATGACAGTACGGAGCGAAGGCCAATTCAATACCGTTGTTTACGAAGACTATGACCTATATCGAAACCAAGATCGCCGCGACGTTGTTTTAATGCATTCCAGTGACATGAACCGCCTTGGGTTGCAGGACGACGACCATGTGACAGTCCGAAGTGACACGGGAGTTATGCATCACCTTCATGCAAGGTCCTACGACGATATTCGTGCGGGCAATGCGATGATGTACTATCCCGAAGCGAATGTTTTGGTGTCACGTACTATCGATCCACAGTCGCGAACTCCGGCCTTCAAGTGCACACTTATCACAGTTGAGAAATCAAACACGATTGCGCTGCCAATCGCATAAGAATTTGTTCGCAATGACGAGTGATTCGAACTCTAAGATTATAGCATTCCACGTTACGCAATAGCCGGGCAACGAGAAGCAATCAATGTCGTGTGGCCTCATCAGTTTCCTCGAACCAATCGCTCAATGCGATTTGGCGATTTGCAACGACAAAACCGCAGTATTAGGATCTTGAATTACATAACTTGCTAATACTTTATCCCGAGAGTTTGCGATGGACTCGATAGTTTTAATCTTGATCGTGGTAATCATTTGCGAGACTGGTGGTGTTCGAAAGTATAACATCCAACAATTCAAACCATCCTTAGTATTTGCCCCTGCGATGTTTCTCGTTATCGGTGTAGCTTCATTTCTTTACCTAAGAATCTAGAACTAACCGTTGCAAACAAAACGGTTCGCAATTCAGTTGTAAACGTGCGTAACTTTTAGATTGCTCTGGTACATGTTGTGGGTGCAAGCATGGAACGAAGCAACTCCTGAAGCGGATTAAAGAAGCTTTCAAGAAGGCTATCCCAAAGCATCGCACTGAGCTACAAAGAGGTCAAGCAATTTGAAATCATCAGAATACTCTTAACAAGAAAGCTTGGTTACCCGTGGCTGCTCCATCGACCGTATCGAGCAAATCTTCCAGTTTATCGAAGCAAGATTTCGCGAGCACAGGCTGGCTGCAGGCTTTTATTGGATCTCCAAGCCCAACGATCCAGCAGACACGCTTATCAATCAAAAAAGTGCTCGATGCCCTAGAATCGTTGAGCAGCTTGACAACGATTCGCGAGAAGTCGGACTCGATCGATGCGTCCGTTTCAGAAGTTTGGGACTATGCGAACAATTCGCAATTGGGTTGGCTGGTTAGGACCATTCCGGCCGCGGGTACTGATTGGCACATCGAAGGTTGCGATGAATTCTCGGTCAGCATGAATTCGCATCTCAGTTTAGTGACGGCTCGCGATTGGGCGTCGGCTATGGGGATCTACGACTGGAGCACTCAAGTAACCACGAAGATTTTAAAGGGCGATTTTGTCACTTGGCAACGCCGAGTATCTCGCCAAGGGAATTCTGGGCAGTCGCATGGATTTACGTACGAAGTCACAGGTAATAGTACGCTCGACCTCGCAACGACGGCATCATGGACTGCGAACGAGTGGGCTGATGGTAAATGGCTTTTTCAGATTGATGGCCAGCCGATGATGTCGACCGAACTAGAGGAGCCAGTGATGACTGAACGGCCATCGTTGGAGTCGCTGGTTGAGTCGCTCATGTTCTCTATCTCGCACGCTGATGCGGATGTCCGTGAACCTAAAGGAGTCACCCGTAGTGGAGCTGGGTTGCCCGCGCTTCTGGTTTCAGGCACGGGCTCGCTTCCGACTTGGTGTGATTCGGTTCCCGCGTTTAAGTTTATTCACCAAGCGGTGATTGCCTCGCAAGACACAAAGTTTACACCACGCTTTCAATTTGTGTGGTCGTCTGTTTGGCCCGTTTTGTATAACCGTCGAAAGCGTCTTCGACGAGACTCATGTGATCTCATCACAATCCGCCAACAATTGGATTATTGCTTTGAGACTGAACCGGCTCTGACTCGTTGGATTTTTGTGTTTGGAGAGTTGCTCTCCCAAACCTTCATCGGTGATGGTTTGGGAATCTCGGTGAAGTATCGTTCGTAAGAGTGCGACTTACGTAGCGACCGACCAACTATCGTTCGGCAATCGTTCAACGCACTTAATCCGTCAAAAGAAAAAGCCCACTTCGAGGGAAGTGGGCTTTGGTTTGCGAATTTGTATTCGATAGCTTTCAGACTATCTGTTCAAACCTTGCAGGATCAGCTGTACACCGAAGGTGAAGAAGGTGGCAACGCTGAAGTTGAGTAGTTCTTCCTCTGGCTTGTACTGGAGTATGATTGTGTCGCCAGCTTTGACAAGCGGGCGTTCACGCGGGTCGCTGATAGCTCTTGCTATATCCACTTCGATTGTGACCTGTCCGTTGCATGGAAGCGGACGGATGATGAATAGCTTTCCGGGTGGAACTCCTCGGAATCCGCCGATGATGTTCCCGCCGCCGTTAGCAGTTCCGCCGATACCTGATCCAGCGATCGCCATGGCTCCGAGCACATCGAGATCGTAATCTCGGGGTACCGGGAACTCTCCGCCGGGTAATAATCCACCTGTGTAGAAGACTTCTGCATCTCGCGATGCGATGGAGACGATATCACCTTCTTGTAGAATCATATCTTCGGGTCGGAAGTTCGGAAGAACTCCAGGTTGTAATCGAAGTGGAATCTTAAGAACGGCTGGATCGTCAGGTAGTGGTGGCGGGCAACCGCAAGGGTCTGGGTTGTTGTAATACTGGGCATAGAAGTTCTGGATGAATTCATCACGGAGTTTCGAGTTCTTGTTGCTAGCTCTCAAGATCCTAACTTCATTCTGTGCGTTTAGTCCAGGCAGTCCACCCGTAGCCATCAGTGCGTGCAGCACATCGTTTTGATAGGCTCGAAGCTTGATCAGATTCCCCGATGCACTCTCGTCACCGGCTCGATTGAAACCACCACGATTGAATTGTCCTCCTTGACCGAAGGCAGCTTGGCCGCCTAAGTCTTGTCGAACCACAACGATGTTGACCGTTCTTTCCTGTATCATTGTCACGATTGGCGTGAGAACTCGAGCACCATCTTCTTTCAAGATACGCGCATCAAGGTACGCTTTGCGGATGACTTCGCGTACTTGTTCGACGCTCATACCTTTGACATTCAATGGCTTGATCAGCGGCAAGGCGATGGTTCCATCTTCTTGCACGGCGATTGGGAAGCCAAGCGAAGGAGGTAGAAGGCTGTCACGCTCTGGGAAGTTGACTGGCGGCGGAACTGGTGGCTCGTCAGGAGGCGTGAAAGGCAAAATCCCTTCGATGTAAACGCCTAAGATGTCCCCACCATCGAGCAAGTATTGCCTTGGAGGCTCTTGTCCGAGTCGCGAGATGTCGATCGGCACGAGCGTCGACCTAGGTTCGGCTAAGAACTGAGGAGGTAAACGCCGAGCCGGGATCCCGCTGATCGGCTGTGTTATTGCCGAGCAACCGGTCGCCAGCGATGCGAAGCCAATCAACGCGGCTGCACTCATTGAGCGGCATTTGTTTGGCGACAAGCATTCGACCAACCAGTTAACCTGGCTCCATCGAACTGCGAATTTAGTAAACCATCCTTGGCGTTTCATAAAACTCCCTCGCTCCCGAGTGGGGTTCCTACGGCTATTTGCACGAATGCGTTAATTAATGTTTGCGATAATCCGATGTGAATCGATTGCCGCGTTGAATTCTCTATCGACGACTACTGGTTCTCGTTACGCGATTGCCAAGCAGTGGCTTCCATTAGCGAACTGGATTGGCAAGTGGACTAATGATTGGAATCGAATTGTCCTGTTTTGCTTCCAGTGGTACTGGATTTGGGTTCGCAACCGTTGGATAGCTACCAGCAGGTGC
Source organism: Planctomycetaceae bacterium (assembly GCA_027487375.1). Classification (GTDB taxonomy): domain Bacteria; phylum Planctomycetota; class Planctomycetia; order Pirellulales; family Pirellulaceae; genus JAIYDQ01. The sequence continues at coordinate 7,335 of JAIYDQ010000061.1, read as the reverse complement.
AAAGTTCATTTTGCTGGGATCAAAGGTCTCCGCTGATGTAGAGACCATTTTTCCTGCGGCCTCAGATGCAACTGCCTCATTCCTTGCTTTAGCCAGGGCAGCAGCAGGAGGTTGAGCTTGAGGCATCGGGTACATGCCTGCAACCTGCCCATCGCCAAGCATGTTGTGATCTGCCAATTGATTTTGGACTGCCATGGAAGTCTGGATCTGCGTCCAATTTCCGATTCCATCTTCTTCAGCCGCACGTGCACCGTGTGGGTAGCCTGCGTACCAAGCAGATACTTTCGCCTGACCTTCCGCCGATTGATACTTCCAACCCCAGTACTGTCGAGGAGGGAAGGCAGGTGAACATCCAGTTCCGCCGTCGGCGACATCTGCATAACCAGCACGGAATCCTTCGCAGAACTCGTGATTGTGCCGCTCGCTACAAAACTGATGTTTGCGGCTATGCCAGGCCTTATTCGCCCAAGCATCGTTGCGGTACTTCATCATCATACCGTTCCAGCCACTGCTGTAATTCCAGCTATCTTTAGCACCGCTCCAAGCATTGCAACCTGTCATCGATCCGATGCTGGCGAGTGCTAGTAACATGCCGGCGAGTGCACGTCTGGAGTTTCTCCGACGATCTGCAGATCGCGACTGCGGCTTGAATGTGTCTCTTCGACAAATCATCGAGAACCCCCTTGCTCAACATCACGCTAGTGTTCAATTACTGGAGTAGCGATAAGACGAGAATCTACGTTCGAGTGACTCAAACGCTATCAGCGCGTCATATCTCTCCAAGTTGTGTATCGCCTAAAACAGGGGGCAACATTTAACGATTATTCGGGTTCTGCCATGATTGACGTGTTTTCGTTCCGTAACGAATGTAATGAGTCGATGCGATCGACAGATTGCTGGCTATTCGTTTGTCTCGAAAACACGCCCAAGATTCAGTAATGGGTGGATTACAATCAGAGGGGTTGCCAAAGACATCGAGAAGGAGCTTCGATTTCAAACTCGAGCGGCGTATGGACCGCCAAATGCCGACAAACATTCGAAAAACAGTTCATGATTAACTCAACAGTCGAGCAATCCCAAGCAGGAGGCCCAAGTTCACGCCGATCGCAGCGTGAGCATTCTCACGGCGAGAATTCGTTTTACGGCTCGTTGTCGCTTCTTCCGCTAGTTGCAGTAGCCGCGTTATCGATTACCTGTGCGGCGCCTTGGTACTTCGCAAGTACGCCATGGATCGCTCAATTTTGGTTGGTCTCGGCGGGAGCGGCAACCGCGGGAGTTTTGGTGCTGAACATTTTGCTGCGTTTTTCGAGTCCGAACGTTGGTCCCAAGCTAGCGGCCCCATGGTTAACGTTAACACTTCTCTCAGCAGCAGGTTATGCATTTGTTCAAAGCATCCCGTACTTTGATGGAGTCCCGTCGAAAGCAGACTCTGCTCCTGCAAGCATTCAAATTCAACGATGGTTTCTTGGAGCGCCCAATTCAGCGCTTGATGAACGATTGGGCGTGTCTGCAACTAATGTAGCGGAAGCCACTGCCGAGCCGGAGAATGACTTGGTCGCAAAGGCTGACGAGGGAATTGATCGTCAGCCCTTTAAACTTGCAATTAGCATAGAACCACTGCATACCCGCGCTGCTATCGGTTCGCTGGTCCTTGCTGCAGTCATGGTTTGGATAGGAGCGGTTTGCTTTACGTCACCCAAATTGCAGATCAGTCTCGTTTTAGTAATCACCGTACTCGGTATCGTTATCGGGATGCTTGGACTCGCCCACGCACTTTCGTGGCAAAAGGTCAACTGGTTGGGATTGGCTCCTGGCTATTCATTTGCAACTTTCGTCTCACGAAATAGCGCTGGTGGGTTCATGAACGTATGCTTGTCGGCTGCTCTTGGACTTGCGACTTGGACATTCATAAAGCCACATAATCCGAATGACTTTTACATCGTACGAAACCCGAATCCCTTATTCGAGTTCTTACGCAAGATTGAATCTGGCTTTGCAAAGCTTACGACTCCGCAAATCGCGTCGGTAATTGCTGTTGCATTCCTTTTGGCCGCCGTAGGATGTACGACTTCGCGTGGTGCAACCATTGGTGGGATAGCTGCATGTAGCGTTGCATTGCTGCTATCACGAAATAGAGACCACGGTTACGGACGCGTTGTTTTCGCGACAATTGTGGTGTTGCTTGGCTTGGGACTCGTGTTCTTTTTTGAGTTCGACGAGCGCATTAGTAAACGATTTGAAGAACTATTCAAGATAGAAAACCAACTCAAAGATGGTCGATCTTACATTTGGGGAGTCGCATTAAAAGCATTCTCGTTTTTCATCGCAACAGGGAGCGGTTTGGGAACATTTCACTACGCCTACCTTCCATTTCAAACACCGAATTTTGGCGGTTGGTTCTATCACGCCGAAAGCCTGGTCATGCAAACGTTGGTTGAGTTTGGATGGATTGGGGTTTGCCTAATTGCACTTGTTGTTTTCCAAATGGTTCACGCAATCAAAGTTCTTGGAAGTCGTAACAAAGAACCTGATACTGTTGAAGCCATACCAAGGAAGCCACCTCAATACCTACCAGCCTATGTTACAGGGTTGTCGTTGGTTGTAAGCCTTGGCGTTCATTGCCTTGTTGACTTTCCGCTTGTCGTTCCGGCTGTGTTTATTCCAGCCGCACTCCTTGCAGGAATGGTTTGCGGTGTCGCGAGAGCCAAATCCAGTTGGGAAGCATTTCCCCCAGCCATCGCATCGTCGAGAACTTCTTCCGAGTCGCGTACTCGATATCAATCGGCAGATACATCCATCGATGCGAATGCAGATCTGACGACTAATAGCGATCGCACGACGCGTTCCTTGGGTAGAACGGGAGTGACTTCTCCTGAATCCAATCCAAGTAATCTGCAATCAACGCGATCCCAACCAAGTCGACGATCGCGAAGAAGTTCATCTGATTCTATGCGAGGAGAGAGCCATCGATCACGGCGGGGAACAAGTCGATCGATATCTTCAAAGGACGTTGAATCGCTCGCTGGGCAACAACTTGCATGGGAACGTTACATTTATCGAGGTACATCGCGGGGAACATTAGTTTTTACCTTTTCATTAGGAATTCTTGCGATTGTATTTATGCTTTCCAGTTTGTCGTCCATGGACGCTCTCGATCGAACCGATGCTATGGCAAAGTGGGTAACGTCACATGAACAACTACCCCGTGAGAAACGCATCAGCAGCCCCAGCTCATACTTAGTTGGTTTGTGGGGAGATTCAGCAACTCCTATCGATCAAGCGCCTTCGGCACTCCGGATGATTGCAGATGCGATCCTTTACGAGTTCCGTTCGCAACTATATGAGGAAATCCAAGAGAACGTTGCAGGCGCTCGCAAGGTTGGATGGGAAGAAACGTCACCGCTACTGATGAACGCACTCTTGAACGGACTGATCGATGCTGACCCTAAAAGCAAGGCAAAGAAGACCCCAGCCGAAATTGCTGGCGGCGCTAAGCAGCTTGCGCGATGGGACAAGGCATACGAACTTCTTGAGAAAGCCCGCCTGGCTTGCCCGCTCGATTGGAGATTGTCTTGGGGCGAAGTCTTGCTGAATCGAACGCTTTCACGAAACATGCAGTTACGACACTTGCAATTAGCGGGAATTCTCTCTGGTCATCGCGCTGAGAATCTTTTTCAAATCGGTGTTCTCGCTCGTGAAGCAGGTGATTTGGATTTGGCGATCAAAGCTTGGCGTCAAACACTTCTTCTTTCGCCAAGTTACGGTTCTCGTGTCGCATCGATTATCGCTTTGGACCTTGAGGATGAGAAAATTCCTGTCGATATCTTCACTGATGACCTCGCGGTACTTAAACAGATTACGACAAGCCCCTTTTCGGAGGAGAAGTTTCCAGTAACTCACGACTTACTTTGGAAACGTATGAAAGTCGCGGCTGAGGCACTGCCCGCTTTCGAACCAGGTCGATGGCAATGGCTGGCTGAGATTGCTTCAAAAGAAGGTGACACGGAAAAGGAGTTGGACTGTCTTCGTCTAGCATCCTCCAAGCAGCCGATGAATCAAGGAATTCGTATGTACTGGGCCAGTCGACTGGCCGACGAAGGGTATCTTGATGAGGCTATCGAACAAGCTGATTTTTGTCGGACTTTAGCCCCTGATGATCTACAAGTTCAAGATGCGATCCGCCGATGGAAGGATTTGCGAGACAAAAACCGCTAGCGGACGACGAAAGACTCAAGAGCCGAATTTTGCCAATTTAGCCGTGACGAAGCTCTGCTATCGAATAGAATGTGCACGGCAAATTGCCAGTTGTTTATGAGTTCCACTAGAGACTGCGAATTGAATCGATGACTGAAACCGCACTACGTTACGCAATTGGGGGGGATCACGCAGGCTTTGGGATGAAGTCTGAAGTGACCGCGCTCCTTTCGAAGCTGGGAATTGCATATTTTGATTGCGGCACTCATTCAGCCGCTTCTTGCGATTTCCCAGATTTTGCGGAAGCAGTTGCCAGGGAGATCCATGCAGGACGAGCCGACCGAGGAATCCTGGTGTGTGGGTCTGGCGTTGGCGTAAGTGTCGCAGCAAACAAGTTTCCAAAGATCCGGGCTTCGCTCTGCCATGACACGTATTCAGCCCGACAAGGCGTGGAACACGACGATATGAATGTCCTATGCATTGGGGCTCGCGTTATCGGACCAGAAGTAGCTTTCGAAATCGTACGAGCATTTACTGCTGCTCGTTACGCTCCCCAGCCTCGGCATGCGGCTAGACTTGCAAAAATCGATGATATTGAGCGTCGCGTTATGGAAGGCAAACTCGGGTGGTAGTCGGATCGGTCGCTGTGGTGACAGGTGCCTCCTCCGGCATCGGTCGATCTATTGCCGTCAAGTTCGCTCAGTTGGGATACTCGATAGTCGCGCATGGATATCGAAATCGTGACGGTATTGCAGAGACGTTGTCGCAAATAGCGAAGTCTCATGAAGCCACCGAACTGGCAACTCTTCAAGCACCAATTCAAGCCACTACCGAAAAGCATACCAAGCCGGAGTCACTCGCAATTTTTGCAGATGTGTCCGACCCATCGGACTGTGAGCAATTGGTGCGGGACTCTTTTTGTTGGAGAGGCCACGTTGATGTCTGGGTTAATTGCGCTGGCGCAGACGTGCTGACCGGGGAACGCAGGAAGCAATCTTTCGACGAGAAACTAGATTTGCTGTGGCGAACGGATGTTGCGGGCACCATCCGCGTCAGCCGCTTAGTCGCTTCACATATGGCTCAGCAAACCACTCGAAGAATACTACCTTGCATTATCAATATCTCTTGGGACCAATCAGAACACGGAATGGAAGGAGACAGCGGTCAATACTTCGCGGCGACCAAAGCTGCGGTTGCAGCCTTCAGTAAAAGCCTGGCCAAAACGGTCGCCCCGGGTGTCCGCGTCAACTGTATAGCGCCAGGTTGGATCAAAACCGACTGGGGAAATCAGGCTTCCCCTGAGTGGGACGCGCGTGCTCGCGGCGAATCCATGCTGAACCGATGGGGAGCCCCCGAGGACATTGCAAACGTCGCCGCCGCCCTAGCAAGCCCCGGAATGGAATTCGTGAATGGCCAAACAATCGCTGTCAATGGAGGCTGGCAGCCACCTACAAGAAGCACAAGCCCAACCTAATTCTTGCATCATTCATCCATGTCGATGCACAAACCGAAAAATCTAATCGGTTCTACTTGGCGACTTCAACATTACTGCGATAATACGGGTTGAGGGAGTTAGGATCTTTTTGCCAAGAACCCGATCTACTCCTTGTCTCTAACGTCTGTTGAATGCCACTTAAAGAGTAGCCTAACTTTGAAATTCGATGATCTAGCGGAAAAATGCGGAGAATGGTTGCGAGGCAGCGGCCCCGAATCCGATATCGTGATCAGCAGTCGAATTCGACTGGCTCGCAATCTTTCTAACTTTCCATTCATTCGAAAATGCACGCACGACGATCGGAAAGAAATCGTTCGCTATGTGCAGCGAAACCTGAATGGCACAGCTCTTTCCGAATCGATCGAATTCATCAACGTCGACCGGTTAAGTGATCTCGATCGCCAGTTTCTCATGGAGCGACAGATCATTAGTCGCGAACTAAGCGAGAACGAAGGTGCTCGATCGGTTGTCATCGATTCGACTGAGCAGTTCAGCGTCATGGTAAACGAGGAAGATCATCTTCGCATTCAGGTAATGCAAAGCGGCCTGGATCTCGAACTAGCTTGGAATCGAATCAATACGATTGACGATCACTTGGAATCTCACTTGCAGTTCAATTTTCATGAAAAGTTCGGATATTTAACGGCCTGCCCAACCAACGTTGGAACCGGTCTTCGCGTCAGCGTGATGGTTCATCTTCCCGCTCTAGTGATCACGAAGCAAATTGAGAAAGTTTTCCGATCGCTACAGAAGATCAATATCGCCGTACGAGGCTTGTTTGGTGAAGGCTCGCAGTTCAGCGGCGACTTTTACCAAGTTAGCAACCAAATCACCCTCGGCAAAACCGAACTCGAACTGGTTCGACAAGTCCGCGATATCGTTCCCAAGTTAATCGCTTACGAACGTAAGGCTCGCGAGTTCCTCGTGCATGAAAGCGAACAAGATCTTCAAGACGACGTGAGTCGAGCACTCGGGATTTTGTGTACTGCTAAAAAAATCAGTAGCGAAGAAACGATGCACTACCTTTCAAAGGTTCGCATGGGAGTCAATCTTGGTCTCATTGAGGACATCAAGATCCCTACAGTGAACAAGCTTTTCATCCACACTCAACCAGCGCACCTTCAAAAGATTCGCGGCCACCAACTGAATACTTCGGATCGAAATATCGAGCGTGCGAACTACTTGCAGCAACACCTGATTCCCCGCAACCCCGACGCTTCGCAAAACTAAATGAACATCTCCAGGTTCACGCTGGGGTACAGCTTTTAGGCGTTCCGGGCACCATGGATTTTGCTAAAAGCGCCTAAAGGCTGTACTCCAAAGCAGATCTGGCGTTGTCTAAAAATCATCAGATGTCCTACGACATCTGCTACGATTCATTACGTCTTTCACGCAGCTTCGTCTCTCCGAGACGAAGAACTCTATCGCGTCTCGGAGAGACGCGACTACGTGAAGCAACACCTCATGCTTGCTTGCGACATGAATGCTACATTATCATTTTTCTGAGGCTCATTTTTGTACGCAGAGTTTTCCAACATTCAGGTGGAGTCGTTATGAATCGCATTTCTCTTCTCGGTAAGGACGCTGCAAAGACTTTTTCATCTCGCCAGTGGTTCTACATTCAGTCGCTTTTCATAACGACGCTT
>JAIYDQ010000085.1 GCA_027487375.1 Planctomycetaceae bacterium | reverse complement strand
TTGGCCACTTGCCTGCCTGGTCTTTCATCCGATTGCTCTGGCAGAATCGCCTGCAAAAAGTCCCTCTGTAAAAAGTGCCGGCGTCAGTTCGCAAGCTTCTGGAACAGTTCAAGCGTCTTGGCCTACTTATCGTGGTAGCGACAGTACATCTGTTGCCGACGCAATTGATTTGCCGAAGTCCTGGTCAGAAACATCGAATGTAAAGTGGAAGACGCCAATTCCAGGCCGTGGATGGTCCTCGCCAATTCTTTGGGGTAAGACCATTTGGATGACTACGGCGACTCCGGATGGTCTTGAGCAATCTCTTGTTGGGGTCGATGTCGACTCCGGTGCAACAATTTGTAATGAGCTAGTCTTTACTAACACGACTGTGCAGCCTGATTACGACAAATCGAACTCGTACGCATCGCCAACACCGACTACCGATGGAGAGAGACTCTACGTTCATTACGGAGCCTACGGGACTGCTTGTTACGATATCAAAGATAGATCGCATCCTAAGCAACTTTGGCAACGTCGTGATCTCCCCTGCAACCATTTTCGTGGAGCAGGAAGTTCGCCGATTCTCCACAAGAATGCACTCATCTTTCATATGGATGGTTTCGATCACCATTATGCGATTGCTTTGAATAAGCTCACGGGAGAAACGCTATGGAAGTCCGATCGCAATGTGGACTATCAGACTGACGATGGCGACATGATGAAGGCTTTTTCAACGCCTCTGATCATCCAAACCAAAGATCGGGTGCAGATGATTAGTCCAACTGCCAAGGCAGTCTTGTCATTGAACCCGACCGATGGCTCGGAATATTGGCGAGTTCGCTACAAGGAACATTCCTCTGCGGCTAGACCCGTATTTGATGGAGATCGAGTCTATTTGAACTCCGGGTTCAGCAAAGGGAAACTTCTGGCGATAGATCCCAATGGCAATGGGGATGTCACGGCAGATCATGTTCTGTGGGAAGCAAGTCGCGGTATAGGCTGCAAACCATCCCCCACAGTTTATCGGGACTGGGTATTCACGGTTGAAGATCGTGGAGTAGTGACTTGTGTGGCCAAATCGGACGGCAGCATTGTCTGGCAAAAGCGAGTTGGCGGAGATTTTAGCGCGTCGCCACTTATTGCAGACGATCACCTTTACTGCTTCGATGAAAATGGAACTGGCTACGTTTTTGAGGCCAATGGTTCCGGCACATTGGTAGCCACCAACACTCTCGAGGATGGTTGTAAAGCCTCACCCATTGCTCTCGGTCGTCATATGATCGTTCGGACCAAGTCTCACTTGTACTGCCTACAAATTCAATAGTCTTTCGTAAACCTCACAACTTGATCAGGATAATTATGAATATCTCGAAGTTCGCTCGCGGTTCGTTTGCTTGCTCCATTTTGACTTTGGTCATTGCGACCACCAGCGTGCAGGCTGAGGCGCCTGCAGAAAAGGTTGCACTCGGCACCTCGCTATCAATGACGCCACCTGCGGAGTGGGAGTCCGTTCCACCGAAGTCAGGCATGGTGCAAAGCGAGTTCCGAGCACCAAAGGATAAAAAAGAAGATACAGCACGCGTGACGGTAATGAGCGCATCGGGAGGGATAGATGCCAACATCGATCGTTGGATTGGGCAGTTTGACGGTGCGAAGAAAGAGGAAGCCAAGATTGAGAAAATGGATGTTGCTGGTGCGACGGTTCACATGGTAGACATCGCCGGAACTTTCAAGGACAGTATGGGCGGCGGTCCTTTCGCTCCAGGTCCGATGAAGAAGCGGGAAAACTATCGCATGATTGGCGCTATCGTAGAGACCAAGAATGACGGGCTGATCTTCATCAAGATGACTGGACCGAAAACAACCGTCGAAGCGTTGGCGGACGGTTTCAAGAAGTCCCTTACAAATCTAGAGAAGAAGTAATCGAAGAAAGCAAGTTCGACTCATGGCAATGAAGCACTCGCCTCAATTTTTAAAGCTTGCTACCGAAGCACAATCTCGTGTTCAGCGTTGTTCGGTTGCTGATGTCAAGAATTGGATTTCCGAAGAAGCCGATATGAAGCTGATCGACGTTCGGGAAGAAAGCGAGTTTGCAGCAGGTCATTTGCCTAAAGCCATCGCCATGGGGCGAGGTGTTATCGAAAGAGACATCGAAAATCGAATTCCAGATCCGACAACCAAAATAGTGCTTTACTGCGGAGGCGGTTATCGGTCTGCTTTGGCGGCGGAAAGCCTTCAAAAGATGGGCTACACGAACGTGATATCGATGGACGGTGGTTGGAGCTGTTGGAAGGAAGCTGGACTTCCAACGGAGTAGATTCGATTTTGAAAGCAATCCATCACGCATGCGTTGGCGGCTTCGCTATTCGCTCATCTTCTTTAATATGTTTTGATCGAAGTAGTTGGTAGACATACCAGCGTCCACGATGAGCGTTTGTGCTTGGATTCCGGATGATCTAGGACTCAATAAGAAGACTGCCGTGTCGGCGGCCTCTTGCGTTGTAAGCCCTCTGTGTCTCGGGATGGCTTGTTCTGCAAACAGATATGCGTCGACGTAACCGGGAATTCCAGCGGAAGCACTTGTCTTGAGCAAGCCTGCCCCTACAGCATTGAATCGAACTTCAGAGAATCTGCTGAATGATTTTGCTAGAAATGCAAGGCTCGAATCGAGTGCGGCTTTGACGGGGGCCATAAATCCGTAGCTTTCGCTCGCCATTTTCGTAGTTGAAATACTGATTGTGACAACGGATGCGTTCTTAGCCAAAACATCCTTCAGGGCGTTTGCGATTGCAATGAATGAAAAGCAGGAGATGTCGATGGCTTGCAGGAACTGTCGCCGAGTCGTTTCATGAAAGGATTTCATTCCTTCGCTGTAGTCAGCAAACGCAATAGAATGAACGATCCCATCAATGACACTAAATCGACCCGAAATCTCATCAGCCACTCGATCGATTTGGTCTTGATGTTCGACATCGCAAACAAATATCTCGTAGCCGGTCAACAATTTCTGAAGCTCCTCTCGTCGCTTCTCGGACCGAACCACAAAAATTGGATTCGCGCCACACTCCATCAATGACTTTGCGATTGCGTAGGCAACACTCTTACGGTTTGCCACCCCGAAGATAAGGATGTTTTTGTTGGCGAGTTGAAGGAAATCCAATTGAGAATCGCTCTACTTCTGAAGATTTATGCAGGAACGGAAAACTCGAACGCTAAGCGTTTCTAGGGTCAAAAGCAAGCCCCGGCCCATTAATAGACCGATCGACTTTGGGTAATTCTGAGAGCGCGGGACGGCCAGTAATAGAGGTTCACGGCTTGGGGCGGGTTGGTATGAGGGGGAGTGTCTTGAGTTCTTGACGACGAGGAACTACTCTAGAGGTCCGCTCCAGACAACTTTCATGGTCGTGAGCGACATGCTTTGTCCGTTTTTCTCTGCAGTTCGAGAACTCGATTTATGATGTCCATTGTTTGGCCGATCTTTTGGTTCGGGTTGATCTTGTCGGCAATTGTTGCGACGCTTGTCGTAGCCTGGATGGAGCAATCGAAGAGAAAGAAAGCTTTAAGTGCGATTGAGGCCAAACAGCAAAAGCAGGCGGAGCAAGAGAACCTAGGTGATTCGATGGAGAACATCGACTCATTTCCTGCAGAGGAAAACTTTGAGTTCTCGGAGTTCGAGAAAAAATAGGCTGCAAATTGGAGTTAACTTAAGTTTTCACACTCATTTGTTTTGCATTTTTGCTGCAAGCAACAGAGCTGGCGACAACATAGTTACGAATCGGTTTGTACGTCCAAGATACCTCTGCCGAAATCTTGTTGTGGATGTTGTTTATCATTTGCGGCTGGCGTGTCGGTGGGTGTGGCTTGAGCGGCATCCCTTTCCGGTGGTGTCTCTCCCCCGCTGTTGGTTGATACAAGTGCCTCTTCGCGAAATGGTTTAGCGACATCGAAGTGGGGTCGATTAACGATGCTTTCTTGCTTCGGCACGTCAGCTGCCGGTTCTTCTGCTTCGAAGTAATCATCGTCATATCGCGATTTGTAACCTGGTAACTTTGCTCGCTGCAATTCCAGGTCGTATTCCAGAATGACTTGTTGCTGGATGAGATCTCGACACGCCTGATTGATTGGGTGTGCGATGTCGGCGTAGAGTCGGTTGGAGCCTGACTCTTGATCGCGAAGATCGCTACCACCGCGGAGACGCGATCCGCATTGGTTGCAGAAATTACTCCTTAGATGGTTTTTATATCCGCAACGATTGCAGCGTCCCGTAAGTTTACGGCTTGGCATCGCTACGAACGGTCCGGAGGTTCCCTCAATGATTTTCAAATCTCGAATAACGAAGCAGTGATCAAAAGTGACTGAGCAGAACGCTCGAAGCCGGTCTTCTGACTCCTCCATCAGCTTTATTCTTACTTCTGTGATATCCATCCGCTCGATTACTCCTTCCGAGTGTGGTCGGTATCTCTTGCACGCGTCCGCCACGCGAATGATTTCCTAACTCATAACCGATGCAATCGTTATGGGTTATCTGAAACGGTTTGCTCCCTCGACCCTATCCGATTCACCTGATCCACTATCGTAGCAGATCGCCAATCTTTCACGTGATACGCTCGATACAAGTTTTCAGCGGCGAACGAAGCTACTAAGCCCTTTGCCGCCTGTTCGTCTCGCATTATCGCGAACAGGGCTGACCCACTTCCGCTCAGTGTAACGCCTAGAACCCCCGGAGACGAATCGATTATGGTATAAATTTTTTCAAGCCATGGGTTCAGCTCGAATGCAGGGTCAGAAAGTCGATTCCAAAGAGAAGCTACCAGCAGTTCTTTGTCATTATTAGCGAGGCCTTGGAGCGTTGAAATGGAGGATCTAGGAGTTAACAGCTTACCGAATCGATCTTGGCGAGAGCTTGACGAAAGTCGATCGAAAACTGCCTTTGTCGAGCACCCCATTTGTGGATGGACTACGAGATAGTCGAGAGCTAAATCCGAAGGAATTGCGTTAACAATTTCTCCTCGACTAGTGCATCTTGCATAAGTTAGCCCTGCGTTTGCTGTGTCCAGGAAGAAGTTTATGTCGGAGCCAAGACTTGCGGCCAGTTCGCTTGCCATGGGGTGATCGTATTTTCCCATCCAAGCCAACATTCCGCCAACCAGAGCAGCCGCCGCATCCGCACTGCCTCCACCTAGTCCAGCTTGTGCCGGGATTCCCTTTCGCAAAACGACATTCATCCCGAGCCTAGATGCTGCCGAGTTGTTTAGCCGGAGCCGCTCGCGGAGAGCTGATAGGGCCTTGCAAACAAGATTGCGATGGTCGATGGGTATGTCCCAAGCAGAATCTTCGGGCGATAGCTTTTCACAACTGCCGATCGTGAGCGGCTCGAGAGCAAGCAGGATTTCACCGTCACTTCGAGGTGAGAAAAGCAACTGATCGGTAAGGCTGATACTCGACATGACGGTGTCCAGGTCGTGATAGCCGTCGGCACGTTTCCCGATGATTTCGAGAAAGAGGTTCACTTTAGCCGGTACCGTAATAGCCCAGTTGCCGTCCTTCACTTCTACCAGCATGCGATAAAATTCTTTTTTCTGTACGAAACTATAAACTTCATGACACTATTGTATCAGTGAGATTACTTGTAAGGTGGTAGTGGCCATCTTTCGAGACTCTAACTCCAGTTCGTATTGTAGCGAATTCAATTTCCAACTTGCACCTAAACCCCGTCCTGCAGATTCTGAGAAAACTTTAATGCGTTTAACACTAAGGACTCTATTGGCTTATCTCGATAAAACACTCTCTCCAAGTGAGCTAAGCGTTTTGGACGAGAAGATCAAGCAAGCGAGAGTGGCGAACGCCCTTGTCGAAAGGATCGGAGCTGCTGTTTTCGATTCCGGCCTTCCACCGATGCGGATCGACGCTCAAGGGACTGCTGGGGATGCCAACACGGTTGCCGAGTATCTGGATAACACACTAGACCCAAACATTGTCGTCGATTTCGAGCAGGCAGTCCTAAGCGACAACACACGGCTTGCCGAGGTCGCTGCTTGCCATCAGATTCTTTCCTCGCTTTTGGCCGATCATGAATCGATCTCATCGGCAACCAAGCAATCCTTGAAAGACGCAATTCGAGCACGAATTGAATCAAATTCGAGTGCTAAGGGCGTTGAGGAGATTGTTTCAACTACTTTGCTTTCTGACTCCGACCGGGTGATTGAGTCAACGGGCTTTGCATCCCAGTCATTGAAAGAGAAATCTGTTCGCGGAATAGATCTCAGTGCGGCGTCAGAGGGGCATGTGCCCGACTATTTGAAGTCCAGCAACCACAGCGGATGGGGAAGTTTTTTAAGTACGGCTGCGTTGGTTACGGCCGTTGCTGGGCTTGCATGGTTTTCCTTAGGTTCGATTGAAAGTGTTCAAGAGTTGTTTGTGCCGGCGGAGAAGCACGCCAAGCTGGATGCAGACAAATCTGATGCAACAAACCTTGTTGACGGGGGAGTTGTTGGAGAGAGAGCAGTTGAAGGGGTGTCGAAGGTAGCCGGGGCTGGAGAGGTTGCTAAAGATGAAGGGCTAGCCAGCAACAATGTAGCTACGCAAGAAGGCATACCGATGCCAGTAGCAGATTCGAATGGAGGAAGTACCGTGGCTACTGCTCCTGGCAATACTCCTGTCCCAACAACGGACGCTTCGTCTGATGTGGCAGCAACTGCAATGGTGAATCGTGAACCCGTTGCAACTGAGGAGCCTGCCACTGGCGATGCATTAAGCTCGGTAAAAATGGCTGACGGTATTCCCGCTTCCGAAAAATCATTGACAGAAGTTCCTCTAGAGCCACGATCTGAGCCTGAACTGATTTGGCGTCCAGAAACAAAAGTCGCATCCGATGTAGCGATGTTCTCACTGAAACCTCTCGACGAAGGACCGGGAAGACTCGCGCTGGTTGCTGCGGGCGACAAGCAACAGGTTGGTGAGCGTTGGCTGACCGCGACAGGCTGTCGGACAGATTGTTGGATTGAGCCTGGCATTCGATGGAAGATCGCAGACTGCACAGATTTCAACCTTGGAGGGGCTTTTGTGGATGGTGCGCCAGTAGTGCAGCTTCGATTGGGCCGAGCTTTGGTTGCGTCTAGTCCCAGTTGTCAAGTCTTCAATCTAGAGACGACTGATGGAGCAATGCGTCAAATCCGGTTTGGCGATCAGAACGGAATCATTGCAGTCGAAGTTCGACACCAAACCATCCCAGGCGCTTTTGTTGGAGAGTTCATCGACAACGAAAAGACTTTGATAGGCATGATGAATACGTCAGTAACACTGACGGGCATTGTTGGTGAAGCGACTATTTTCGGAGACAGCATTACTCAAGAGCCGCTGGGCGTAGGTGAAACGATCACGTGGATTGGAGCCGATCAACCTGTGCGTGAAGTACTGAAGTCGATGCCATGGTGGTTCAAAAACGCTACCCCATTACCTACTGACGTTGGAACGTCGAGTGACTTCCTGCAACTACTCATCGAGTGGAAGGCTACTAATGATGCGGTTTTGCGAATGGCGGCAAATCTTAAGGCTCCGCAAAAGGGGCAACCAAAGTCGCAAGTTGATTTGCTGAGCTATCTTCATGATCTATCGGCTAAACGCTCTGCCCCTACATCCACACTCGCAATGCAGCTTCTGTTACTCTCTGGTGATTACCGTCAGCTACTCGGGACGGCTGGCGTTCTGTCAGATCCGTCGAGTAAGCCCCATCGTGCGATGTTAATCGATACGTTGGAGCAATCGTTAGGGGCCGATCCCAGTCGTGAAGTGAGCCTCAAAGAACAGCTTGAAGAAATCGATCCAGCAAGAGCAAGCCGATTTATACAATTGGTGTCAACTCCATCTGATGATCAGTTAGAGCGAGGCGTTGATCGAATTCTAGTCGATGCAATTTCAAGCCCTTATCTTGATGAACGAGTTCTAGGTATTCACCAATTAGTCCGAATCACCGGACGCGACTTAGGCTACCAGGCTGACAGGCCAACTCCAGACAGCGTCCAGGCTTGGAAAAAGCTATTGAACGCGAACAAAATTCGTTGGCCAAAGCCGAAGAGTTAGTTGACTTAGGCTTTCCTGCACCAAGATGTTTGTTCCGGTTGTTTTCCCCATTTTCACTCTTGGGATTGATTTGGGATATTTGCTGAATCTGTAAGCATCACGGTTTCTTGATCTCCAAGCGAACTCCAGTTTGAATTGGAGGACGGCTTTGGTAATGACTCGTTGTTGGCTCGTTGCGTGTGAAGGTATGCTAAAGCCAAAAAATGAGCGGTAACGGGTGCAGTCATAAACAGAAAAAATGTGATTAAGACTTCTTGGACTGAAATCGAACCTTCAACTGCCCATAGTTGAAGCATGGACGCGACTAGGCATCCACCAACGCCGATAGTTGTCGATTTCGAAGGTGCATGTAGCCGGGACATGAACGATGGTAACTTCAGTAAGCCAAACGACCCAACGAATATAAAAAACGCACCGACAACAATGTGCAGAGCGATGAGTGCTTCAAGAAATGAGTTCATAATCTTCTTGCTTTGTAGTCAGGCTAGACTTAAGCGTCTAGCCATAAGCGATTGTGCAGGAATTTATTCGATGATGTCGCCGCGAAGTACGAAACGACAATATGCTATCGTCGAGATGAAGCTGAACATTGCTAATAGCAGCGCTGATTCAAAATAGAGCGTTGTATTGCGCTGAACTCCGTAGAGAATTATCAACGCAATCATGTTGACAACCATCGTGTCGCCAGCGAGCACGCGATCGAGAACTGTTGGTCCGACCACGAGACGCCAAAGGTTCATGATAAGAGCAACGGAAATCGCTACGAATCCGAATAGTACTGCGTAACTAATCATACGAGTATCCTTTTGAGTCTTTTCTCATATCGATCCTTTACAGAATGAATCAAAGAATCGGCATCTTCAAGGTCCAGACAATGAACAAGCAGAAAGCGATTGTCGTCAGAGAAATCGCTACTGATTGTTCCTGGTGTTAGAGAAACGATTGCAGCCAAGGCTGTTAAAGCCTCGGGGGAAACGATATCTAAGGGGATGCTAACCCAACGACTTCGAAGCTGCGAAGGATTCTTAAGTAGAACGAGCGAGGCTACCTGGGCATTGGCCACTGCAATGTCCCAAAGAACAATCACGACTAATTCAAAAACAGGAAACGGATTCGTGAGTGCCTGTCGCTGAGGCCAAAAACTGCTTGTGTAGATTGGCAAAACAATTCCAAGTAAAAACGCAATAAGCAAGTTTCCATTGGAAACACTATTCTGCAAAGCAAGCCACAGCACCACCAGTGAGACGGTTGTCCAGGGGTGCGGGAGCCATCTTTGCGTGAATGACTTTCTTTCTGGCGATGTTGGTAAGGATTCTGCCATTACTTACTTATCCTTGCCAAGTACTGAATCCACATATTCTTGTGAATCATAGAGTTGTTCAGCGGTCGCGTTCATAAACTGACTGATGGGGCTAGCGAAAACAGATAGTATTACTATCAAACTGAATATGCATCCTATTGCTACTGCGGGTAAAGTGATTTTGGATACAGATGTCGATGGAGTCGACTCCATGGGTGGTTCTGGTGTGTTCGCATCGATCAGTGCAAAGTCGAGGATTGTCTTGTTACATTTCCAAAATAGTAGGCTACCACTTCGTGCCATACCCACTAAGCCGAAAAAACTGGAGACGAAGATAACCGACCAGATCCAAGGCCAATTAGAAAAGCCCTGTGTACTTTGCAGAACTAGAATCTTACCGATAAAACCTGACAGGGGCGGTACTCCGCAAATGGCTACTGCGAATGCAAAGAACATACAAGCGATGATTCCTTGGTTCGGGTACGTAGGACTTTCGATCAAAGCATCTCCAAAGCCAGGTCGGTTAGCAATCACTAAATCGACGATCAGGAAAATCCCTGCTACACAAAGAGTTGAATGGATTAGATAGTACAAACCAGTGCTCAGTGCAGCTGCATTGGAGCCGGATATTGCAACAAACAAGGTTCCCATCGATGCCAGGGTCGCAAAGCTCGCCTGCTGACCAAGGCTGCGAGAGGCCAAGATGCCGACACTTCCAACTACCAATGTTGCTAACGCGGCAGGCAGAGTCCATTCCAGTCCAACTGAACTTAACGTAACGAGTCGTACAATTGAATAGACACCGACCTTCGTCATAATCGAGAACAACGCGGCGACTGGGCCCGGTGCATTTGCGTAAGTCCCTGGTAGCCAAAGATGTAACGGAAAGAGAGCCGACTTCAACGCAAAAACCATGAAAAGAAGTGCTCCACCGACGTTCAAGATCGCTTGGCTCGCCGCGGGCGTATCGTGAATCTTTCGAGCCAAGTCCGCCATATTGAGTGTTCCCGTAACGCTATAGATTAAAGCCATAGCGATAAGGAATAGACTAGAGCCAGTCAAATTCATGGCGACATATTGAAGGCCAGCACGAATTCGTGTTGCTCCTCCGCCGCCATGCACCATGAGGCCATATGAAGCGATCAGTAACACTTCAAAAAACACGAAGAGATTAAACAAGTCGCCGGTTAAAAAAGCTCCATTGAGCCCCATCAATTGAAATTGGAAAAGTGGATGGAAATGCCTGCCACGTTTATCCCATCCAGTAATCGAATACAACAGTACGAACAAGCCAACCGCTGCAGTCAATAACAACATCGTTGCCGAAAGTCGGTCGAGAACCAAGACGATACCAAAAGGTGGTGCCCAATTACCGATTGCATATGTTCTAATCAACCCATCGCTCGCTAAACCGAACTGATATCCACCGACAACTAAGAGACCGATAGAGCACCCGATAGAAAATATGCGAGCAAGTACTATGTCATTACGAATGGCAAGTACTAGCAAGGGAGCGACGACCGCTGGGAGCAAAATTGGAAAGATCATCCAGTGGTTCATTGCCGGTCCTTGGAAACAATTTCTTCCGGTCCAAAAAGCTCGGCAAGGTCGCTACCGCTTTCGAAATAGCTTCTCACGGACATCACCAACATCAGTGCGGTCATTCCAAAAGAAATCACGATAGCCGTCAGTACCAGCGCTTGCGGGAGAGGGTCTGCATAAGTGCCACTTGGGTCAACAACAATGTCAGGTTGATTCACCGTTAGTCGACCAGATGCAAAGATGAAAAAATTTACGGCATATGTCAGCATCGTTAATCCCAAAACAATCGAGAACGTTTGGGCACGCAGCAATAGGTAAATTCCAGCGGCTGTCATCGTAGCCACTGCGGTCGCAACTAAAAACTCCATGCTTGCTCCATCATCGTGTTCATCGCTTTCCTTCCCCGGTCATACGACCGAGGTTAGAGAAGTTTGCGAGCGCTAACATGACGCCACCCACGACTGTTAGAAACACGCCTAAGTCAAAAGCTGACGCGCTTGCCAGTTCAACTTTTCCAATAAATGGAACCGCAACGTATTTAAATCCACTGGTAAGAAATGGTAACCCTAGAACCATTGATCCGATCCCGGTGATCGCTGCGATCAAGCCACCACCACCAATCAAGGCGTGGTAATCAAAATGGACTCTTTCATCTGCCCACGCAAATCCGCTTGCCATGTATTGCATGATGAGCGCAATCGAGACAATCAAGGCTGCAATGAAGCCTCCACCTGGCAAGTTATGTCCGCGAAGGAAAACATAGCACGCAACAAGAATCGCAAGTGGTAACATGACTCGCGTCACCACCACCATCATGATCGGGTGTCGGTTGGGCGAAAATCGAATTCCTGATGTCCACTTGAGAAGTGTCACAGAAAGTGGGCCGGTTAACATTCCATCGAGCATCGCGTAAATCGCCATTGCAGCAATTCCGATTACGGTAATCTCTCCGAACGTATCAAAACCTCGAAAGTCAACCAAGATAACGTTGACAACATTGGCACCTCCGCCGAGCGGTTTGGAGTGCTGAATGTAATAGCTTGATATGGACTGTGCATCATGAGTCATCATGGCCCAGCTGAGAAAACCGACGCTCGCGCCGACGGCCACCGAAAGACCGATATCGCGATACTGCCTCCAAGACGCAGCTTCACTGATTGCTTCCTTTGGTAGGAAGTGCAACGCAAGCAACATGAGAATCAGGGTGACTACCTCGACTGCGATTTGAGTAAGCGCGAGATCCGGCGCCGACAAGTATACGAAGGCAAGTGAGCTAACAAGTCCGACAATGTTTACCGTTAACAGTGCGACTAAACGGTTCGTATGCTTCCAAGCAACGACAAAGCAGGCAACAACAACGAGAAACCATCCGACGAACATGAACGTATTAATCGGCAGCAACTCACGATCACCACGTTCGTAGCTGGATTGCGCGAATACAACTAAACCTAGAGTCGACGCCGTTGCAACGAAGACAAATAGCAATCGCTGTAGCGAACCATTAAAACTCCATTCAGTCGAGATCTGAGCCAACCGCACGCAAGTGTTCAGTGAGTGGTCGTAGAGCTCTTTCGCGTTTGGGAGCAGTGTCTTGTTCCAAAAAGCTCGAATGGGAACGTATAGCGATACAGTAGCAATTCCAACGCTAAACGCAAAAATGGACATCATTAACGCGGGAGTCCATCCGTGCCATAGCGACAGATGAAACTTAGGCGACTTTGCTTGTAGGGCAGCATCGCTTGCCATTCGGGTTATGGATCCTGCCCAGTCTTCAGGAAACAATCCAATCAAAATAGCAATGAGCACTAGGCATGCGGGCGGAAGCCATAGACCGCGCGACGGATCATGCGGTTTTGCGGGATAATCATTTCGAACCGGCCCCAAATAGGTGAAGAAGAAAAAACGAAGCGAGTATGCTACGGAAAACACACTGGCAATCATCACTAACCCAGGGAGCAACCAACCGACCCCGAACGCGGGAGCATGTGTGACTTCCTCAAGCATCATCTCCTTGGAAAGAAAACCGTTCATCGGCGGAACACCCGCCATCGATGCAGCAGCCAAGGCTGCCGTGATAGCGGTGAGTGGCATTATGCTTGCCAGTCCACCCAGTCGAGAGATATCGCGGGTTCCTGTTTCGTGGTCGACAATTCCTGCGTTCATGAATAGAGCGGCTTTGAAAATCGCATGGTTGATTACGTGAAACACGCAAGCGACGACTGCCATCTCAGATCCAAAACCGACCAGCATTGTCATCAGGCCGAGATGGCTGATTGTCGAGTAAGCAAGAATGCTTTTGAGATCATCGCGAAACAATGCGATCACTGCAGCAAGTAACATGGTGATCACCCCAGTCCCCGCAACGATATAAAACCAAGTTTGCGTACCTGCTAAGACCGGCCAAAGTCTCAGCATCAAGAAAATGCCCGCTTTGACCATCGTTGCCGAGTGAAGGTATGCCGAGACTGGCGTTGGGGCTGCCATTGCATGTGGCAGCCAAAAATGAAACGGGAACTGAGCGCTCTTGGTAAAGCAACCAATCAGCACCAGAACAAGAATAGAAATGTATTGTGGCGAGCTTCTTACCTTATCTCCTTCTTTCAGTATCTCCGTCAATTCAAAAGAACCTGCTGCTTGCCCTAGCAAAAGCATCCCCGCTAATAGTGATAGTCCACCACCGGCAGTAACCGCCAATGCCATGCGAGCCCCTTGCCTGCCCTCTTGGGAACTACTTTTAAAACCAATCAACAGGAACGAAGAGAGGCTAGTTAATTCCCAAAACACCATCATCAGTAAGATGTTGTTGGACAACACAACGCCAAGCATGGCTCCTTGAAACAATAGCAGATACGCATAGAAGCGTCCTAGTGCATCATTGGGGCCAAGATAGAAGCGAGCGTAAACGGTTACGAGCAAGCCAATGCCAAGGATCAATACTGCGAATAGAAAACCCAGACCGTCAACAAAGAAGCTCGCATTGAGATCTATCTCAGGCATCCACGGCCAACTTGCTTGGGGCGCAGAGTTTTGAACAATTGCAGAAATGTTCGTGAGCAAAAGGGCAAGAGCTAGGATCGTCACAGAACTGGCTGCAATCGCACTTTCATTCTTTCCCGAACGCATCATCAACGCGGGAAACACAGCTCCTAACAGGGGCAAAAGAACGATTAACGCTATGCTCATCAATCACTCTTTGTCCTGGCGGCCCTGTTGACCTAAGTTAAGTTTCGAACACTAGACTTTGTTTCTAACGTTGATTTCACGTAGCTGCGTCTCTCTGAGACGCAGGAGTCTCGCGTCTCGGAGGGACGCAGCTACGTGTTTAGAAGCAGAGCCTAAACCATTGAAGTTCAAGTGTAGATGAAAAGCGCTCTGATACAAGCTCCCGGCCTGTTGTGATCTTCTTTGGGAAGCGATTTCGTACCGTATTCAACGCTCAATGCAGACTGCTCGAATTGAATCAAACAAATAGATCCGATTCCTTTGTGCATCGCCTTTATCACGAAGAGAGGCTAGGCGTTTAATCAGTCTGGTTCAAGAAGGCGCGCAGTGGGGAATGGACCGCTTGCATTGGGACCCCAAAAGACTCGGAAAGCGATACTAGCAGTCCATAGGTTTTGGCCATTCATGTCAGCGAATTCCAATCCGTTCATCAATTTGATCCGATGGCCAGCGATATAGTAGTTGAAGCCAGCGTAACCTGCGTGATATACATCTCCGTCGGTCATTCCTGCCGGTCGCTCGTAACGGCGTTGAGGGACAAGCCCTAGGTTGTCGGTTGATACGGCTCCCTGATATCGGGTGGCAAGCTGTAGTTTTTCGGTGAGAAACCACCCTGGCTGGATATTGATGCCGTATGCATCGCCTTTCGCGCTTTGCAAGCCGACGAGGGCTTCTGATACTAATGAATGAGAACCTTGTGTAAGAATGAGTGCCGCAGATAACCCGTTTTTAAATCGATTGAGATTAGTCGCGTTTTGATTTGCATCACTATATAAGTAGCATAGATTCAAATCGGCCGTCTCGGTTCCCAAGTCTGTTCCAAAATCGCGTGTTATCGCTCCCAACAAAGAATACCCCGAATCGTAATCAGTAAACGCTTCCCACATATCGGTGCCCGTCGCATTTGAGAAGATTCCCGTATAATAGTTGACCGATTCTACGTTTCCTGACAGTGTGATGGCTGGCGTGTAATCGGCATTGAACATGTTCACGAGCATGCTGCGTTCAAGTGTGTTGAGGTATCGGCTTGACACATTTCGATCATGAGTAAAGCGATGTTTCTGTTGACCGACAGTCAGCCTCAATGAGTCATCAAACGCCCACTGCGTCCAGAGTTCAGTGAACCCGTTATAGAATGGCTGCATATTGGTCCCGCTAACCATTTGCGCATGTAGCGTTAGCTTCTCAATGAAGGTCGCTTGTGAGCCGATTCGAAAACGGCGATTCTCCCAGTCGTTACTCTCGCCAACATTACCTTCTGCATCGTAGTATTGACCATGATACCGCCCAAGAAACCAAAGCTCCTGCATCACAGGATTATCTTCATCCTTGTAGAGCCTTCCTAGATTCTCGAGTCTCTTCGCAAGCGACTCTGGCTTCTGAGACGATGATTTCTCTCGTTTAGGCGTGGCTAAAATCGCTTCATCCGCGGGTGTCTCAACGACTTCGTCGTCTGGTATATCGGGAATCGTCTGCGCTGAGGCCCAACTGCTTCCAACCAGCGTGAGCATGATTATGAAGTGAATGTAGTTGGGGGTACTAAACAACAATTGAAATCGTCCACTTGCAATTTTATTGAATTGCTTCCGGTTCAGCGAAAATCCTAGCGAGACTCAAGTTTGATATCGGACAATTAATAGTTTTGCGCTAAGATTTGAACGCGTTAGATCGATATTTATGCAAAGAAATTGACTATGATTCGGTGCGTCTCCGATATTGTTGCCTTTTGCTATCAAAATCTCGGCGAGTCGACACGAAGCTCTTGGGCTGGCTAAACGCATGGGCTAAAGTTGTTGTTTAGAATCGTGAGTCCCACATACCAATCGTCCGAACGAAGACTTTGAGTAATCCAACAATCATGAACCCTAGTTCATCCGATAGCGTGTCAGAGAAGCATAAACCGCAACCCGATGTGCCTCAGGTCGTATGGCATCACGCCAGCGTGACTCTTGAGGAGCGAATCGCACGGCAACGCCATAAAGCAGGAGTTGTCTGGTTTACCGGCTTGAGTGGCTCAGGGAAAAGCACCGTTGCAAATGTTGTCGACCAGATGCTTTGGAAGGAATCTATTCGCACTTACCTGCTCGACGGTGACAATGTACGTCATGGTTTATGTGCAACTCCCGTGATCTTGTCGAAGGACCATGGAGAAAGCTTTGCAACGCGTTTTGGGCTTGGGTTTGGCCCTGAGGATCGCGAAGAGAATATACGTCGTGTTGGTGCAGCGGCTGGGCTATTGGTGGGAGCTGGATTGATTGTTTTAACGGCCTTTGTAAGCCCGTATCGCAACGATCGTCAACGTGTTCGCGAACGAATTGAAAAGGAGTACGGCCCCGAGACTTTTGTAGAAGTCTTTGTGGATACGCCTTTGGAAATCTGTGAGTCTCGTGATCCCAAAGGACTTTATAAACAAGCTCGCGCTGGAAAGATTGCGAACTTCACCGGAATCAGCGACCCCTACGAAGCACCTGAAGATGCCGAAATTGTCCTACAGGGTGGAGTGGAATCTCCC
The DNA here is from genome assembly GCA_027487375.1 of Planctomycetaceae bacterium. Lineage (GTDB taxonomy): Bacteria > Planctomycetota > Planctomycetia > Pirellulales > Pirellulaceae > JAIYDQ01. The sequence goes on along the minus strand of JAIYDQ010000085.1, from coordinate 9,355 downwards.
GAAACTTTGGCTCGTCGTGTTATTGCTGAACTGAAATCAAGGCACTGGTTTCATTAGCACATTTTCTTAAACGAGCTTCTGATAACAAGACTGCATATTGTTCCAGCTTTCACGAAGGATCGTTTCAACACCGGGCGAATAGTCGAAAACTTCGACGGAAACGCAGCCTTGATATTGAATGTCGTGAAGAGACTGAAACACAGGTTGTTGATCGACGATGTCGAGTTCGGATTGTGATGGAAGTTTCATGCCCGGCCCTAATCGATTCGGATCATTTGCATGAAAGTGAATCATGATATCCGCATTCTGCTTTATCACATCTGCGATTGGGATCCCTTCACTGCTCATGGCCTTTACGTCCAGATGCAATCGCACACTCGGTGAACCGATCGCGTCGATCATCTCACGAGCTTGAGACGCATGATTCAGGAAGTTTCCTTCTTGCGGTCCAAGGGGTTCTAGAGCGATAGCAACACCTGCACTTTCCAGAACAGGAACCAAAGGGCTCAACGTATCGATCGCGTTGGCCATCGCTTGTGAGTGAGTTTGGTCTGAGGGAAAATTTCTTTGAAGCGGCGAGCCCAAGACCATCAAGCTGCCACCTAGGTCTTTACATAATTCGATTAAATGCAAGAAGTACTCAGTCGTCCGTTTGCGTACAGCAACGTCCGAAGTGGTTAAGTGGAATCCTTCGGTTTTCGCCAACAACCAATGAAGCCCGATTACTTCCATGCCTTGGTCTTCTACCGCTTTTCGGTAGTCATTACGAGTCGCACGGCTAATCTCAGCCGCATTCAGGCCAAGGGTAAACGGCGCAACTTCGACACCCGTGTATCCGAACTCGCGCGCCATTGAAAGTCCCTTCTCCCAAGGCCAATCACCGAAGAGTTCGTTACAAATAGCAAATTTCAAGATCGGGAGTCCTTAGTGGGGTAGCTTGGATTATGAATATAGAAACATCAAGTCATCGTTATTGAGAAGATTCGATGTGCGAAAAGCTTAAACAACAAGTCAAAATTGGCAACATCACGTATCACTCAAATTGTTGGAGTCTCGCGCAGTGGTCTCCGCTAGGTTACGTCGGTGCTCTTCGCGTCCCTGCCGGTGTGCAGCCGCAGTCGGTGAGCGATCGCGAAGCCAATCATCGAGGTTTTGGTCGAGGGGTGGTGTTAACTGAACATCCGAAACCAGTCGCGTAATCTGTTTACGGCACCAACCACATCCGGTCCCAGCCCCTAAGCACTCGGATACCTGACTTGGAACGACAATTGCGTTGCGGTCGATGTATCGAATTACTTTGCGATAGCTCACATGGAAGCACAGGCATAGCTCATCATCTGCTAACATATGTCTTTTTCGTAATTGTCGATAACTGAAGTTGGATTTGAATGGCGGATGCTTTAAGTATAATCGTTCTTGCAATCATTCCCCTGGGGTGTCTTTGGCCGATTGTGAAAGCATATCGAACGCCGTCTGATTATACGCCGCTGGAGAAGTTGCTTTACGCGCCGGTTTACTGTTTTGGGCGACTGCTTTGGCGTATCGAGATCATATCTCACGCTCCAAAGAATGAGCATAAGACCGCTTTGGGAGTTTCCGGAGCGGTTTTGATATCGAATCACCGTAACTCGCTGGATCCGTTCTTTTTGCAGCTAGCATGTGGCCGTCGTGTGCACTGGTTGGTTGCAGGAGAGTTCTTCAAGAACCCGGTCTTCGGACCTGTTTTAAGGACCTTCCAAGCGATCCCTACGAATCGCTCGGGAACTGACAGCGCTTCGGTGAAGACGGCTATTCGGCTCGTCGGGGAAGGAAGGCTGGTAGGCATGTTTCCCGAGGGGAGAATCAACCGAAGCCAATGTCCATTACTTAAAATCCGCGCCGGAGCTGCGTTGGTCGCGATCAAGGCGAATGCGCCGTTGCTGCCGTGTTGGATCGAGGGAGCACCTCGAGGATGGGACGTGTGGAGCGGTTGGTTCACTGCGGCACGCATCAAAGTTTTCATCGGCTACCCAGTTTATCTTAACCACGGCAAAGAATTGGCTTCGGGGCTTTTGGAGGAATCGCCAATAGAGCCCGCATTAGAGCAAGCTGTGGAGCCCAATCAGCATCATGAAACCGATCGGTTTATTGAAATTGCGATGACACAGTCGCTAAAGATGGCCGGGCACGGTGATTGTCCGGTCGATCTGGCGAGGAAGAGACTGAACCATACCAAGCTAATTTCGTAACCTAGCCCAAGCGAATCGGATTAGAATAAAATCTCGACGGGGTTGGGCTCGATTCAACTTCAGTGCTCCGCAGAATCCTCATGCCAAGTTGTATTGCGAACCGTTTTGAAAGACGAACCTGACCTGATTCAAGCCGCACTCACCGGGAATAGTGAGGCCTTTGGCGTGCTGGTAGAACGATACCAGGACCGTTTGTATTCATGCGTCGTCAATGTCGTAAACCATCCCGACGAAGCGGAGGACGTGGTACAAGAGTCATTCATCCAGGCCTTTTTAAAGCTTGATACGTTTCAGCAGAGCAGCCAGTTTTTTACATGGCTATATCGGATTGCCTTTAACAATGCCTTGTCCAGACGAAGGAGGCATCGTCATAAGCTTTCTCTGGATCAAGCTCAGGAAGCCTCGGGGAGCGAGCCAACAGCAAAGAGTGAGGCACCCGATTTTCAGATCATTCAGCGGGAGAATGTAAGCCAGCTTCAAGACGCATTACAGCGGCTCAGCAGTGACCATCGTTCGATCTTAGTACTGCGTGAGCTGGAGGAGACCTCCTATGAAGACATCGCAGAGATATTGGATATCTCGATAGGCACGGTGCGAAGCCGTCTAAGCCGAGCTCGAGCTGCACTCAAGAGCCAGCTCGAAAACCTTGCCGATTATCGCCCTGTTCAGGACGATGAGTGAACCTGACGTGGTACTTCCGAAGTTATCGGAAGGTGCTCGTTGGTGGAATTTGAAAACCAGGGTTGTAACCAGGATTGTTAAGACCGCTGGCGGTGTTCGCTGCGGGTACGCTTGTCGGTGTTGCAAGCATTGGGTTGGCAACGGCCCCCGGAGTAGAAGGTGTAGAAGTTTGCGAGAAGTTGTAATTAGTTTGTCGGCCAGTGCTACCTGGTCGGAAGGATGCACTAGACATGGGGGCTCCAGAGCTGCTTCCGGTGTAGGCGGCCATTTGTGCGGGAACGCTGGTCGAGCCTGCAGGTGCTTGTGCTGCGGAAATCGAAGGAAGTCCAGAGGTAGGTAGAGTTCCTGGTAAACCGCTGTTGCTGGACGCGGCGAAAGAACCTTGAGGCGGCGGAGCCATACCCGAAGTTCCAACTGGTGAGTATCCACCGCTGCTAGGCATTGTTTGTGGCATCGCAAAGCCCGGTGTACCGGTTTGTACTGGAGCGGCTGCGAAACCTGGATTCGGGTTGCTTGATGCGGCAGCAAAGCTTGTGGAAGCTGCTTGAGTTGCCATGCCAGGAGTTCCTGGAGATGGTGTACCTTGGAATGCCGCTGGTGGTTGGAAGCTTGCAGGCATCTGAGCACCACGGTTGGCTGCTAACCCGCCCGGTGTGCTTCCAGCATAGACCTGAGTGCTTGGAAAGCCTGACTTCGCAGTTGCATTAAAGGGATTACCTGGCGACATTCCGGCTGGAGGAGTTGCACCGCCGAACCCGCTTGGGGCTCCCGCAGTTGCGAGATTGTTAGCTGCTCCGCCTGGTTGCGAGTAGGTGTTGTAGGGACCTACAGAATATCCGTTGGCCGCTGCGGCTGCGGCTGGAGGAGCAAAGGCGACGTTAGCCATGCCGTTCGGTGGAGTGTAAGTTGGTTGTGCGGTCCGGGCTCCGGTGCCTGTTGCAGCAAATGATGACGCCCCGCCTGTTGGTGTACCCAGCCCCGGTTTGCTCGGTGCAGTGCCTGCTGCGGCACTTGCGATGGCTTGCGGTGTCTGCTTCGATGCTGGCGAGTCAGGATACTTGATGGATGACGGACCTGAGCCGGCAAGTGTTGTTTCTGATGGCTTCTTCGACCAAGAGAACATCTTAGATCCAGGCATTTTCCACCCGCTACTGCTACTGCAGCCGGTTAACAAGAATGCTCCCGAGACCACCCCTAAAACAGCTAATCGAGTCCACTTTGTTACGTCAAATCGCATCTTGGATCATTCCCTTGATCTTAAGTGTCAATCGTTGGAGGGCTGCGGTTCGGATCCCGAGCATCGCTAGCGTTTTACAAAACAGGTTCGTTTTAAAAAGCTCTAGCCAAGGACTCTGAGGTAGCCTTCTACTCCAGTTTTTCTTTTCGACGCACGACAGTTGTTAAATGAAGAAAAACCGGCAAAGTTTCCCAAAACCACAATGGATGCAGTGTATGCCTACTCACCCGCTATTAGAGAAATACGAACTCTATACAGTTTCAGTCAATCCCAGTTCTCTTCGGAAAGCGATGTGAAAGCCTCGGAGGGAACACGCAGATCGATAATCCTTCATGCTGCATTGAATACTGCCATTTACTGAAATAGTGAGCAACGATCGTGTCTTGTTGAACTCTCTTAAATCAGGCTCGTGGCGTTCATTGGTGGCAACTTCTGATAAGCGATGGAAGACTAATACAATGAATGTGACTTAGGAATGCAATTTGCTTCGAGCGTTCTACGTGAGATTTGCGAAAACGCATAGATCTAGTTTGATGTAATTTGAAACGCCACGAAAAAGTAATCGACGATTACTGCGCGAGCGCACTGAGACACACAGAAGGGCTTGCTCAACACCTAACCATGTCTAATGAACTTTCAATGCGAGCTGTCGAGTACGATCGTTACGGTGATGCTGATGTGCTTCACATGGTTGATCACCCGGTTCCGCAACGCGTACACGGCCAACTAATGATTGAGGTATTGGCCTCAAGCGTGAATCCGATCGATTATCGAATTCGACAAGGCGAGATGAAAGGGTTGCTACCTTTCGGTTTTCCAAGGGTTCCTGGTTACGACGTCGCAGGTATTGTGACGGAATCAGACGGTGATAGCTCTTTCGCGGTTGGTGATAGAGTCATGGCGTTCCTTGATCATACTAGAGGTGGTGCGTTAGCCGACTACGCTGTTTGTTCCGATTCCGTCGCAGCAAGGATACCGGACTTCATGTCGATACAAGATGCAGCCGCGATTCCTCTGGCTGGTACCACCGCACTTCAATCTCTAAGAGATCATGGGAAAATCAAGCGAGGCCAAACCGTTCTTATCAACGGGGCAAGCGGAGGCGTTGGGATGTTCGCAGTCCAGATCGCCAAACACTATGGATGTCATGTCGATGCGATTGCAAGTAGTCGCAATAGAGAATTTTGTCTGTCGCTTGGAGCGGACCACTTTTACGACTACGAACAGGATGATTTCACGAAGTCCGACGAAAGATGGGATATCATCTTTGACGTATCCGGTAAGGCTCACTATCTAAACGCTCGGGCCGTATTGAAAGAGGGCGGGCACTTTGTTTCGACAGAACCAAGCATTACAGGGCTGTTGATGACAATACTTACGTGGCCACTTTCCAAGTCAGGCCAAGTGATGTTGGCAAATCCTTCGGGTGACGATCTTCGAGAACTGATTCGTCTCTACGAGACCGGTAATCTGAATGTCACGATCGATAGCACCTTTCCGTTCGAAGAAGCGGCAAAAGCGCATCGCCGAGTCGAAGAGGGAGTCGATCGTGGCAAGGTCGTGCTGATCAATTAACGTCAGTATCGGTAATATGAGATCCACGTGGCGGATGTCTTCTCAATTGTCCATCTATGCGGCCATCGCAGCGAATGTCGCCATCGCCATTACCAAGCTCGTGGTCGCTGGCATCACTGGTAGTTCGGCCATGCTCTCGGAGGGTATTCATTCGTCGGTCGACAGTTTCAACGGTGTGCTTTTACTTGTTGGCATCCACTTGAGTAGGAGGCCTGCCACACCAGAACATCCTTTCGGGCACGGTAAAGAACTTTACTTCTGGAGTCTAATTGTAGCTGTGCTGATCTTTGGACTTGGAGGCGGCATTTCGTTCTACGAAGGCGTTCAACACATCCTTCATCCTCAGCCCCTGGAAGATCCCACCTGGAACTACATAGTGCTCGGCGCCGCAGCGATCTTTGAAGGGATCAGTTTCGCAATCGCGCTTCGCCAGTTCAAGCGACTGGCCGGTGGCGTCCCATTTTGGGAGTTTGCGCACCACAGCAAGGACCCAACAACCTACACCGTGCTTGCCGAAGACTCGGCCGCACTCGTTGGCCTGCTGATCGCTGCATCGGGTATCGCGCTCAGCCATCAGCTACAGAATTCGGCTTTTGACGGCGCAGCATCGGTGCTGATCGGTGTCTTGCTGGCCGGTGTAGCGAGCGTGCTTGCTTGGCAGTCGCGTGGCCTGCTAATTGGTGAAGGAATTCGTCCGGAGACCGCGCGTGCTCTGCGCGACATCGCATTGGCACAACCCGGTGTGCGCGACGTCGGGCGTGTGTTGTCGATGTATGTTGGTCCCGACGACGCGCTGGTCACGATGGATCTGGATTTCGACGACGGGACGGAAACAGCCGATGCCGCGCTGGCGATGGCTGAAGTGGAAAGTCGCGTACGCGCGAGGTTCCCAATGATCAAACGTCTGTTTATCGAGTCGGGTTCGGAAGCGGTATTACAACGCTGGAACAGGCCGGATGCGATCCGATCGGTGCCCGAAGCCACGGCGACACACAACCCACCTGAGTAGAAGCGACCACTACCTTGAAGTTGGTGGTAGACACCGGCAGTTCTCGGTAAATCATGTGGTACACGTCTCGCGTCGGATCATTGCTGAATCGAATGATTTTATTGCCGCAGTTTTATTCTTGCAGCAAGCCTATCAACTCGCGGGAACCATTGTCAGCACAACAGTTATATGCGACCACCTAACATGGATTCGCTGTTCGCTATTGAGAGAATCTGTCGCTTCCGGTCGCGTTACCCAAGCATTGCTCTAGAGGCGCATATCACAATTTTGTTCAAAAACGCTATGCGGAACTATAGGATAGTCGCCGCATTGCATGGAGAGGTCTTCACGTCACTTAGACGACCGTGTGATTAATGGGAAGCGGTTGCAAGGTGCTTGCCAGATTCAATAGAAGTTACCTTCTTGGGGTTGTCACAATGCGTGGTTACGCGAATCGGAGTGCCAGACTTGAGGTCTGACAACTTGCTTGCTTTACCATCGCAAGTCACCTTTGCATCTTTATCGATGGTGTTTTCGTGACTCTTTCCTTTATCACAAGTGGAAGTCAATTTATCGCCAGCAACACTGACTACTTTATGGTCCTGGGACTTGGCTACTGTTTCTTTCATAACGATCTCCTCAATCTGAGTAAGTGAATTTCAAAAACAAACAAAACGGTCGCGCATCCTTCGATGCGTTATTGATTGGGCTATGCTCACCCTATTCCGTCGCTTTACCATCAAAGTGCTCGTCGTCGGCCTCTGCGTCTTTACGGGTATGATGAATGACACCATCCCGGTGGTTCGGAGGCGAGTAAAGCGTGTAGAGTTTCATAGGCACAAGGCCCGTATTAATGATGTTGTGGCTCGTTCCAGCCGGAACGATAATCGCGAAGCCGCTTGCGATTGCGGTCCGAGATCCCTCAAGGACTGCTTCGCCGGTCCCTTCTTCAACACGAAAAAATTGGTCAAGCGTATGAACTTCCTCCCCAATCTCTTCGGACGGAGCTAGCGACATAACAACGAGTTGGCTGTGTTTTGCCGTATACAGAACGCGTCGAAAGTCATCATTCTTGATGGCTAAAATCTCGATGTTCTTAATGAAGCCGTTCATAAAATCTCCTTTGTATCGATTGAGCGTCTTACTTCTTGAGCGATGCTGCTATTTCACGAAGTCCGTTTTCAATACCTTCGATGTTTTTCGAAATCCAATTGTGATCGGTGTGCTTCTCGTCGTTGATCCTTTAGCCGTTTCGGAAGACTTCCGTAACCATGTCCTGAGTGACGCCCGAATTCCAATGGCTCACAGGATAGATCTCTAAGGAGTAGGCCATCGAATCCACCGCGAGCATCATTACTCAAGGCAACGTCCGCGCTAATCGAGGAATCTTTGGAATCGCTGTGGTGGATGCAGCCATCCCTACCCGTCATAACGAAGATTGCGATGCAACTGCGATCCTGCTGGTATGCAACTAAATCGGATTACTGCTCAACTTGTCCCTGAACTTCCGTTGAGAATCGCTGAACGGAGTGCTGACGCTCCCGGCGATTGTCGGAAACTTCTCGTCCATTGATGTGGACCGGCAACATGCTGTCTGCCTATCACAAGAAAGCAGAATAGGCATATCAGAAACTGTGTCGATTGTCGTTCTTACACCACATCAGTTGCACCTGCTTGCCCATGACTTTGCGCCTTTGTGTGAGTATTGATCCACTAGGAGGGCACGTATTGTTTGGTAATGTCCAAGCTCATTTCTAGTTGAAAATCGTTGAGAAGTTGCGCAATCTTCCCGGATTTTCACCGCCAACTTCCCGCGAGTGGCTTCACGAATTCTAGTTCGGTGACGTGATCGGTAGTTGATCAATTGCAGGAGATGTGAACGATCTTTTCGCGTGCGATTTGACCTCAGGATCTCGAGTAATTGATGAGTTTGTCAAGATGTAGGTTAATTGGCAGACAAACTTATTTTTGGTATCGTGGTGGCGAATAGAAAGCCGAATTCTTGGGCAGCAATTGAGTAAGCTTGGAGTTGTTATGGCAATAGGCGGTACGAGGGGGTTCCTAATCCTTTTTCCCAAGTCTTTTCTCCCCTAAAGCATCCAGAGAAAACGAATGGATCAAGGACATCAATGAACGCTCATGAAATCGCGCCAGCATCTTCGGATGACGATACCCGGATTGCCAAGCAGCGATTACGTGAAAGGTTCGGTGAGCAGTCGTCTAAATGGTTGGATTCGGAGGAGGCTGGCGACTTAGGGCGAAAACTGCTTGAGATGGAAATTGAGCGTGTGCGATTGGAGCTCGAGAATTCTGAACTTCAACTTGCATGGAAGCGGAGCGAAAGGCGATTCGATGAAGTCCTTGAGGCGACGCTGGACGGAGTCTGGAATTGGACAATCGATGAAGGCAAAGTCGATTATAGCGAGCAGTGGTGTCGGCTGTTGGGATATGAACCTAGTGAAGTTCCTGACAGCGTAGATTTCTTTCTTGCCTTACTCCATCCTGAAGATGTTGCCCTGGTTGAAACGACTATGCAAAATCATTTTGCAGGTCGAATTTCTGTCAAGCAATGCGAGGTAAGACTGCGTACTAAATCCGGCAAGTACCAGTGGTTCTTTGATCGTGGTAAAGTCGTGGAATGGGACG
>JAIYDQ010000214.1 GCA_027487375.1 Planctomycetaceae bacterium | reverse complement strand
GTGCGTCCTCGAGTTGAATTCAGGCTACTACGAAGGAGCTGCTCGGCCTCGCGTTGGCTACGCAGTGATGCGGACGCAGGTACAGGGATCGCTAGGATATCTGCCATTCTGCCATAAGCACTAAATGCCTCCATGGCTTCGACAATGGTTGGTCGTTGCATCGCTTGCGGGTACTGTAGCAGCTCAGTGGAAAGCATCCGTGAATCGTCGATTTGTGAAGCATCCATCAACCATCCAATGGACCAAGCCTGTACCGGTGCATAGGCGGGTTGGTCCGATGCTCTAGGCATCAGTGCAGGCGGCGGAGCGATGAGAGCGAGATTCAATCGAGCCGCTTCAGAAAGTATTTGAGGTGTCGCAGGCTCGGATAGAACCAATCCATTAAAACCAAGCGATTGAAGCCACTCGATGCTCTCGCCGCGATACTGGATCCAACGCGGAACCGATGCACGCAAGTCGCGAGCTCGTTCGGCCAGCGCGAGTGCTGGTGTCATCGCGTCTGCTACGGCACCACTGGAAAGGTACTGACGTTGATCGATAGTCGTACCGTCGCGATTCTCTCGCATCGCATCGCGCGGTATTACGGCATTCGCAGGAACTAGACCTTCGATATTGAGGTCATCGACTTGAAGCTTTGTATTGCCTGGTCCGTTATAGACGTCAATGACAACCGCATCGATATAAGCATCACGAAGATCGATCGCGGAACCGAACTGTGTTCGAAGCACCCGCTGTTGATCTGCAAGTAACGCCATGACTCCACGAACTTCGACACGCGAGAAAGTACCACCACCACGCGTAGGAGTACCGAAAAGCAATGTCGTCAGAGGATCACTTGTCGCGGGATGTGCAGTGCGTGGAAAGACAACGCGAAAGGCTGGTCTCATTCCACTTGGTGCGGAACGAATCGAAAGAGCAAGTTGCAACTCGTCCAGAATGGCTGATCTCGGCAGAGCGTACTCGAGATACATGTACGAGCCGTATCCGCATTGAACATCGACCATCTCACTGGAGACGCCGCTGTTGGGCATCAACTGTGTAAGCTGCGATTGCACAATCCGGCCATCGCAATCATCTTTCCATTTCCGAAGCCTCGGGCGCCCTCCCTCAAAGTCATCGCGAAACTGAGCGTTTGCAGAACCAGTACCGATTGCCATCGATAGAATCATTCCAAGGATGAGCAATAGTAGCCATCGGAAGAATTCTGACGAAGCGAAAGCGATCACCGAGCCGTACGCGTACGCGTACTCGCGAGTGCTGATCCGATTACGAGTACGGTTACGAGTACCGCCTTCGGCTGAGTACGAGTACGAATAGGAAGAGATTGGTTTTGCGAGGCAGTTCAAGACATTAGAAGCAAGAAAGCGCAAATTCAAAACTTGGGCTATCGGCTCAGGGTCAAATAGGCTGCTTGGGAGGACCTTTTTTGGGGGCTCCAACGCATGCAACATAAGTGACTTGAGAAGAAACATAAAAAATGTTGTTTTTTTTCAACCCTGTTGCATGGATACAACGACAGCTGAAAAACGTGCGAAAAGTGCCTCGAAACGATTCTAAGTTCTTCTTTTAGCAAGACTTAGGGCTGTTTCGCCAGATCGATTTGTGAGGCGAATCGGCAACAAGCTGTACGGGCTGAGAAAACCTTGCTGTCTATCGTGATTGTCCTAAGTTGTTGACTTTCAATACTTTAGGGTGCATGCTGAGGGGACGAATTCAAGCTCTGGCACAGGCCGTGCTTTAGTAGTCAGTTATCAGCGACGCTGGAACACTTCCCTCCAAACTCCCAATTTCACTGCTAGGAATCGAAACATGAGTGCTGCCGCCCAACCATCCGACGTACAAACAAATGACACTCCAGTTGAATTGGTCGAACTGTCGCGTGCCATCGACGCACTCCCAGCGGCTCAACGACTTACGCTTCAGCCAGCATTTCAGAAAGTTGTAGAAAGCACCAATCGTCGCCGCAAGATTCTTCAGCTAGTCCAAGAAGCACTCGGCCAACTTCGCCTCGACATGAAGTACCTCGTTTTCGACTTGGAAGCGACTCGACGCGAACGAGACCTTTATCAGCAACAACTTCGCGAATGGACAGGCGAAAACGAAGGCGGATCGAACTCGAACGATTCAGACGAAGAAGCCGCGTAAGCTGTCCCTAAAAAACTCCCGGTAGTCACTTCCTCCACCCGGTCATGTAACGATCGCCACTCGCCATCACCGGTCCTTTACGATCTGACTCCCAACAGATTGCGTTAGTCCTTCGAAAGAACACCTAACGTTTTATCCGGATGATTCCTCTCGAAATGCTTCGGCTTATCGAGCGGAATCGTCCGGATTCTTTTTTTCTCGCTTTGATTTTTAGTTATAGTTAAAGAGTGCGTTCCAAGTGATTTTTCGGAATCACAAGCCAGCCCTCGATGCCACAATTGGCGTTCGTCTTCAATACAACCTCCCGACATATTCGGTCTAATGGAATTTACGCCCAGCACTCTTTCTCAACGCGTTATCGACTTCGGTCTGGCAACGTCCTACCAGATGGAGGCTGCTTGGGTAGAGATGCGTTCCAAGGATGCGGACTTGGAGACATTCAAGTCGCTTCTGTTGCGTAAGAACCTGCTAACCAATTTTCAATTGGATCGGATTCTGACTGGCGAGCGTTTGGGTTACTTCTATGGGCCCTACAAAGTTCTGTACATGATCGGTGCAGGAACGTTCGCGCGGGTTTTTCGCGCCGTGCATCGCGAAACCAATCGCGTTGTGGCAGTAAAGGTTCTTCGACGTCGTCACCGCGATCAAGTTGCTCAGGTCGAGCAGTTCTTGCGTGAAGGTCGCATGGGATTGGAACTACGACATCCCAACATCGTCACGATTTATGAAATTCAAAATGATCCGAGAACGCCCTACTTAGTGATGGAGTTTGTGGAAGGTGAAACGCTGCGTGAGATGCTGAAGATTCGAAAGATCTTTAGCCCCATCGAGACGATGCGGGTCATTCTGGATATCACCACGGGACTTGAATTTGCGTTTTCCCGAGGAGTGACCCACCGCGACTTGAAGTTGACGAACGTGCTGGTTACATCAAGCGGGCGATGCAAGTTGGTGGACTTCGGGTTAGCCGCGATGGCAGATACATCCTCGCCGGAAGCACTCGCGGATTGCCCCAGCGCTCGAGCGATCGACTACGCAGCGCTTGAACGTGGTACGGGTGTTAAAAAAGGTGATCCACGAAGCGATATCTTTTTCGTTGGGGCAATCATGCAGCATATCC
>JAIYDQ010000007.1 GCA_027487375.1 Planctomycetaceae bacterium | reverse complement strand
GGGACAACTCCCGTTTCAACAAGCTTCGTCTATTACGGAACGCGACAGTTTGAAATCATCAAAGACGGGTATAGGACTGAAAAGTTTCTACGAAAAATTGACGCCCCTTGGTATCAATGGCCAGTACTCGAGTTTGTCTCCGAAACAATGTGGCCTTTTGAAAAGCGTGATGAACGAGTTATCGATGTCACGCTCTCCCCTGATACGATTGTTCCAACCGATTCACTGATTCGAAGCGGTGAAGAATTGCGAAACCAAGCGACACGCGGCGTCGCAGTGGGTCAGCCTCCCACGATGGGGGCAACCCCAGAACAACTGGTGATTCCTCGCGGAGACGCACCTTTCCCAATTCAAGGTGGGCCGATTTTCATCCAGCCCAATTCCCCTGGACTAGATCCTAACCTCTCGCCTAACGTCCCTATCTCAAACGGTCCTTCTATCTTTGACGCGCCGCAATTCAGCATCCCTGCTGCAGATGTCACCCCTGGTGCCAGCTTCCGACAACCAGTACCAGAATAACGAACTCCCCCGTGCGCCCCGGAACCCGCTTGGCATTCGGATTTCTCCGAGAATATGTCACGTCGATCGAAAGACCAACCTGAGCTCAGTTACTCACCGTGCCTTCCTCTGTGCTCTCTGTTCCTCCGTGTTTCAAAAATCCAACTCGAGTAAGCAGAGTAGGATTCGATCAGCAGGAACTCCCGGGGGGAATGGAAACACAGAGTCACAGAGAACACAGAGAGGATTGCGACGATGTAAAGAGTTAGGCATTCACCGCTAAAGCTTAAGTTTGAACGAGATCATCCCTGACTTCGTGGTAGAACTCGACAACGGCTTGGATTTCGAATTACGAAAATTGAGGCATTCAAAAGACCAACCTGAGCTCAGTTACTCACTGTGCCTTCCTCTGTGCTCTCTGTTCCTCTGTGTTTCAAGAATCCAACTCGAGTAAGCAGAGTAGGATTCGCTCAGCAGGCACTCCCGCAGAGAATGGAAACACAGAGTCACAGAGAACACAGAGCAGTTAGCGACGATGTATAGAGCTAGTCAATTTATGGTGTAGGCTTGAGTTTTACGGACAATGTCATGTCGCAAATGCTGGGGGCTTCAAACATTTGACAAAGCCTGGTAGGAGTAGAATCCGCACGTTTCAACCTATCTAAAATCTTGTTGAACGAAACGAGTTGGGCCTGATGACAACTTTCGATCCGCTTAGTTGCTATAATTCGGAACTATATCCATCCTCAAGAACGATGCATATGCAAAGCTCGGAGGAGTCGTCATATCTTCGAAGCCACTTTGATTTCGTAATTGAAAGTTGATCTTCCGTGTTTGAGACTCATGCAAAATCATTTTTCAAGTCCGCTATTTGCTGCAGCGGTATCGTCTTGGGCGGATCAATCGATTGCTTGTTTGTAAACGAAGTTTTCGCCAACGAACCGGTTCCCATGCCAGTGGTCCAAGACAACTCAAGACAAGCAGTTCCCGATTTACCAAAGTCTCCTCCAGCTGACCTTCTCTTTGATTCAATTCGTCGCGAACTTTCAGTGGATCACAACCGAAGCGAGCCGGTGGCCGAGAAACGCCCATGGGGAGCCATCGAGTCACTTTTGAAAGCTGCTCGAAAACTCGAAACACAAGCGGCTCAATTGGAGGCATCAGGGGACACAAAATCGGCAACGCTTTTTCGGAGCAAAAGCTCCATCATTCGTGGTATCGTAATTGAACTCCTCGGCGTCACTCCAAAAACTGATTCTCCATAATCACTGTCTCTCAAAAACACTGCTTTTAAAATAAGATCCTCTACCATGCTTAAAATCCGAAAGATTCATCACGCTCGAAAAAGCTTTTTGGCGTGTACATTTACTTGCATGATTGCGACCGTAACTTGGGCAGCCCCACCGAAGATTGACAAATCGTTTTTCGCTGCCGACTATCAGAAGAAGGTAGCCGCCTTGCTGAGCGCAGACGGCGAAGTTCATTGGAAGATAAAAATTGGAAGCATTCACGATGCACAGCCCTTATCGAGCGGTGGATGGCTCATCCAAACTTCCTTCAAGAATGTTATCGAGCTTGACGCCGACGGAAAGGAAGTCTGGCGATACGAACCAAAAGTTGTCGACAATCAACGAGTCGAAATTCATGCGTTTCGCCGTTTACCCAACGGACTTACCATGATCGCTGAAAGTGGTACCGGGCGAATCATCGAGATCGACCGAGACAAAAACATTGTCCATGAAATCCCTTTGAAGCTAGAACATCGTGATGCACACAGGGACACCCGATTGGTTCGACCGACCGCACAAGGAACCTATTTGGTGGCCCACGAAGGAGACCTTACAGTTCGCGAATACAAACGCGATGGGACTGTCATTTGGGAACATCCACTCGGCACAAAAGTCTATTCGGCATCGCGGCTTGATAATGGGAACACGTTAATCGGCACAGGGGACGGTCACAGCGTGCTTGAAATCTCGCCGTCACACGAAACTGTTTGGTCGGTCCAGGAGAAGGACCTCCCCGGAGTTCAGCTGTTCTGGATCACGATGGTCGAAAGGCTGCCCAACGGTAACACATGGATTGTGAATTGCCATGCTGGTCCAGAGAACCCGCAAATCCTGGAAATAACACCTGATAAAAAGGTTGTGGGAAGTTTCAGCGATCACGATTTTTTTGGTAATTCTCTCCCCGTCGCAGTTCCAGCAATCATAATAAAATAGTCGGCGTTGTTCATTAACGGTCGTTCACGTAGCTGCGTCTCTCCGAGACGCGGTAGATTCTCGTCTCGGAGAGACGAGGCTACGTGTTTAGAATTGTTGCTGGTCACTTTAGGGGCGAGTGTTTGTTCAAACTCATTCTAAATTTGCGATTGAAGCCGCTTGCTCTCGTTGCTCTTGTATTGCACTTAGTTTCGTTCAATGCAACAAGGTGCTACGCAGGTGCTACTGCTAGCCAGTGGGTTATTGTTGTCAACGGCGGTTCCGAAAGATCGCGAACTATCGCAAACTATTACTCGCAATGGCGCAATGTTCCGGCGGTGAATATCATCGTCCTGAACGACGTGCCCGCTAAAAACTTGATTGGAATCGATGTCTTTCGTGAGAAGATTCTTAAGCCCATTTTGCAAGAAGTCGAACTGCGAAAACTGGGTGGGCATATTCAAGGGATAGCCTATTCATCAGATTTCCCAAACGCAGTCGATCTTACGGCCGAGCTTACTCCAGATCCCGCAAGGCCTCGCTACCTAACGCCGATCGCATCAATTAACGGGCTTACCTACCTGTACCGTTTGGTGCTTGCCAAGCAGACAGACCAATGTCTTGCACTTTTCAATAACTTTTACGCCCAACGACCTGGTGAAGCACTTCTGTCGTTCAATGCTTCTTCGGAAGCAGAAGTCGAATTACTCGAAGAGGCCGTAAAGTTCAAGAACGAAAAAGACTTCATCGGAGTTGCGAAAGTCTTTGACAAGTTCTTTGACATGCACCCACATCAGTTTCCGCCCGCTTACGTCGCCGCTGAGAATTGGGC
>JAIYDQ010000306.1 GCA_027487375.1 Planctomycetaceae bacterium | reverse complement strand
GACCGTAGACCGGTGGTGTCCAGTTCTTGGGTAGTTTTGCTTGGGGTCTTACGCCGACTGCTTCGTCTGGAATCTTGGCTTCTACTGCGGAAATGAGCGGGAGATTGTCTGGGAGCTTTTTGAGTTTGAAGTCTTTGTATTGGATTTTCATTGCGGGTCCAACGTGTACTTGCACCGCGAGTACACCTTCTAGCGCGCGACCTTTTTCGTCTAGGTCAATTAGGTCTGCAGTTGGATGACCGTCGATCCAGTGCTGATGATGATTACCTTGGACCAATACGCGATAGTCGTGCCACTGATCGGCTGGGAAGTTCTTGACCGGCATCTTTTCGATGATCCAAGGTTGTCCGTCTACATCGACAATCACCTTCTCACCGGTATGTGAAAGGATTCGGCGGCCCTTCTCTTCATAGAGCATACCGTTGTAATCAGGGTTGTCAGAGACAACATCGCATTGATAGCCAGTCACAATATCGGGCCCAAGATCTGGACGCATGGTGCCTCGATACTGGAGCCCACTATTTCCACCTGCGCTGACTTTGACTTTGACCTGTAAATCGAAATTACGCACAGTCGATCCATTCCATGTAATAAAGCGGTTCATCTTCAGCGAGCCATCGGTAACTCCCGTAAGTGCCCCATCTTCAACGGACCAATACTGCGGATCACCTGACCAACCGTCGAGATTCTTTCCGTTGAAAACCTCAACAAAACCATCTGCACCGGGCTTGGTCGAGTTTGTCGAAGGCACTTCAGCCAAGACTACTGATGAAACGGACAAAAAGGCAATGAGCGATAGGAACGGTGTGGCACTTTTCATGATGGATCTGCTTTGCATTGGGATAAATCTTTCTTATATCAACTTCGTCTTAAAACCCGATTCAAGTAGTCGAGTCTCTCCGAGGTTCGAAATCAACAAAACGTCGAAATAGTCACTGGGTGAGTTGCGGCGATGAGCGAAATTCACGTTGCAATTGACGATAGAAAACATCTCTACTTCAAAGGTTGCTTTCTTCTCTTTTTATCGCCTGTGCTTTGATCTGCGGGCGTCGCTTTTTTCAAGTGGTTCTGATACTCGGTACGCTGTTTCCATGATGCTAGGAATGGCTTGTATCCAGGAACAGTAAACCAGTCGATGGATGGCGGATCGGGTGGAGACACTTTGCCTTCTGGGTAGTCCTTACCTTGAAAGCTTGCTTCCACCGTAGCGTCCCAAGCCAGAAGTTGCTGTTTCATCTTTCCGTAAACGTCGAGTTGCTCGGAGCTAAGGTCGTGAGTTTCGTTTGGATCTTGCGTTATATCGTAGAGTTCAAACTTACCACGCCCCAGATTGTCTGTGAGGATTTTGAATTGATCATCGATGAGAGCACGCTTGGCCGCGTAACGGAACCCGATTGGTGACTTTCTTAATGCAACTTCGTTTGCGAATAACGGTTTGAGACTGACTCCATCGATTGGTTTGATCATGTTGTTTTGGTCAAGCCCAACAATATCGGCGATGGTTGGAAAGAGGTCCATCACACATGCGGGATAAGTCGTAACACGCGGTGATATAACGGCTGGCCACTCGATGATTCCGGGAACTCGAATTCCTCCTTCGAAGACACTTCCCTTGTTTCCTCGAAGTCCGCCGACCGTATCCGGTTTGATCTCCGGGAGCCCACCGTTATCGCTACAGAAAACCACGAGGGTGTTTTTATCGATGTTGAGCTCGCGAAGCTTTGCTCTCAACGAACCAACACTACGATCCATTGCGACAAGCTCACCGTGGTGATTTGCTGAGGCTTCGTTGAGCTCACCGAAAGCGGCCTTGTCTTTATCGAGTGCTCGGAACGGACTGTGAGGAGTTCCGTACCAGATTACTGCGAACATGGGTTTGCCTGTTTTCGAGTGTTTCGCAAGGAACTTCGAGGCTTCAGCGGCAGCGAGCTCGGACGAATCACCCGTCATCTCTTCAAACTGACCGGATCGACTCATGATGGGATTGACGTCAAAGAAGTTCGAGACTGAAACCCATTCATCGAAGCCGAATTTTCCCGGCGAGTAAGGATCATCTGCTAAAATCGGGACACCTGGACCTCGATGTCCATTTAAGTGCCACTTACCGAAATGCCCTGTGACATAACCTGCAGCTTGTAACGCTTGAGCGATAGTCTTCTCTTGGCTTCGCAGCGCATATCCATGTGAAAGAACACCAGCTCGCTCATGTGATCGCCCCGTAAGCATCGAGGCTCGCGTCGGTGAACAGACTGGTCCACCGGCATAAAAACGTTCGAATCGAAGTCCATTAGCGGCCATCGCATCCAGATTCGGCGTTTTGAGAACAGGATGATTCCGGTAGCCAGTCTGTCCCCAGCCCATATCATCAGCCATGACAAAAATGATATTCGGCTTGCTCGTATCGACTGCGATCAAGGAGCTGATGCAGAAGGGAGAAATCAAACAAAACAGAAAGATTTTCGAGACACTTTGCATCGTAGCTCTCTTGTCAGAATGGGAGGGATCTCCGCATTGTAACAAAAGCTAATGAGCCTGTTTACGGTGTCGCAATTTTGTGCTCCAAGCTACTTGTTCGACATTCGGTCCCAAAGAGGGGAATGCAGTTTGAAGGCGGCGTCGAGTGTCCTATCGTTTGCATACTTGCGCGAACCGAGTATACCGACCAACCGCAGGCACGCGAATGATTCGTTGGAAAGCCCCCTTTGCGCTGCAGTCTAGGCTTTAGCCGTTTTTTGCCGCATCCATAGTGCTCACCGCCTAAAGGCTGTACTCCAGAAGAGTAGCGATTGTTTGTCAGGTTCAAATTGCCGCTGTCGAATTAGGCATAGTCACTTGGGAGGCGGCAACTGTTTTGAACGAAGGGTTGCTGCTGGTGCAGACTTCAGAAATCCGGTGCACCGCTAACGCTGCTTTGGTCCATGGAAAAAGAGAATGTTACGCGCGATGGTAACACCTGGGACTTACTTTAGATGACTTCGAACTTAAGCAACCATCGGTCGGGATTGACGCATTCGGCGTACAAGTTCGATGGCTTCCGATCGGTCTTTGACACCGATTTTTTCGAGAAGTGCTTTCTTGCGATAGTGGACTGTTCGGACACTGATATCGAGTTCCGCTGCAATTTGCTTTGTGGTTCGCCCTCGGACCATCGCAGAGAAGATTCTTGAATCCTCCAGGGTTAGTCGTTGAAGGATCGCATCGGGAATTGCGTCGGCCTTCATACGGCGGACGCTGTGATCAATGGCCAAAGTCGATTCGATGGAGGCTTTGAATCGATCTTTGGTGAATGTCGAATCGACGATTTCAGCGGCTCCCCACTTCATCGCCTGGACAACTTGATTCAGCTCCCAGCGATCGGCGATCAATACAACTTGTGCATCGCGATTCAAAGTGCGTAGCCTTGTGAGGCATTCTGCGACGCGACAAAAGTTTCCCCCAAAGCCGAGTATTGAACAGCCTTCGACAGTGGGATCAAACGCGTTGAGAAAGGATTCTGCGTCTTCGTACGGAATCGGAATGTAGCCATAAGCAGAGGCGATATCGCCAGCCATCTCGAGATAGTGAAAGCTCAGATCGACTAAGTTAATGACAGGACGCATGTTTGCTTCTCACTCGATTCAAAGTTATGCACGCAGCAGTTTTAATCAGCTACACCGAACACGGCTTAGCTGCACTTGAGGCCGGGGCGTGTCATCAGGTGTTCAAGGACAGATTCCCCTCACACTGCGACAGCATCGTCTCGCATGTACCAATAGATATCGTCGCTGTTTAGGTGGACAAACACCTTTTGACCCCTGAAGTGCGGTAAGGGAATCCCCTATTCGGGAACCCGCAAATCCCCGTTTTCTCAGTTGAATTTAAGCGAGAGAGACAAACCTGGATTGTGGCCTTCTTGTATTTCGGCTGCCCTTCCAGTACAGCTACAAACTTCCGTTTGTGGCAAGGGCGATGCAGCTTGACGCGAACCGAAAACTGTTCAAGGTGATTGGGGCGAGTCCGTCTGTAAATCTTCTCATGCAAAAACTTGCAAAAGCCCGGTGCGTTGGAGGCGAAAGAAAATTCATTGAAACATAATACTACACAGTATCCCACCCACAGAACTCGCCCCGCATTCTTTCAACATGGGAACCATTCGACCAACTGGATGCCTTGCCAGCGCATAGGTTCCGGGAATTTTTGTTCATCTCGTTAGCCTGAAGAGGCCCTCACCGGCGAAACTATGATGACCGAATTGAAATCGCAGAAGACCACCTCTGGGGCTGAACCCAATCGGGTTTCTCCGCCTCGAAGAAACTTCTGGTTCCAAGTCTTTTCTTATGCACTGGTAGCGACGTTTGCTTATCAGTTTAGCCAAGCCCTTGGCGAAAACGTTCAACGAGAATTTGGTGGTAGCTGGACAAGCATCGCCAAGCCATTGCTATTCGTCATGGTCATTGCGTTTTTTTACACCATCGACCGATTCAGCCAAAGGATCGATTCGCCCCCCGCTGGTGGCGAGAACAGCGATAGCGAATCGCTAAGTCAACGAGTTCGAGTTCCAATTCTCCTTACCTGCCTGCTGGTTGGTGGCATTGGATTAGTTAAGACGCTCACCGAGATGCGCGCTGCAAAAGAGAACAGGTTGCACTTCGAAGTTCTTCGCTTTGCAACGGATCAACGAACAAACTTGGAAGCCCTTCACGGGTTAATATCCACAGAAATCCAGAACCAAGACACGGGAGAAACCTTTGACCGAACACAGGTCAACCAATTGCTTGTTGATATGCTGGCTGACCGAGCGAGCCTACAGAGCCGAGCACTGCTTGTCCGGAAAGGGAATTCTGTTCGAGAAGTCGATGACCAGCTTCACGATATTGAGATTGCAACAAAGCGCATCACTGATCAAACCGCGAGTTTGCTGACTTATGAGAAGGCAAGCGATGACCTGATAAACGCTCAGAGTGAGCTCCATTCAACGATCGAACAATATATCCCACTTGTGGATAAATTCATCCTTAGGTTGAGAGATAAGTGCGAGTATCGACTAAGCAATGCTGTTAACAGGTCGTACACCGGATTGAGTTTAAGAATTCAGTTGCTAGGGATCATCTTATGCCTAGTCGTTGAGCCTGTTTTATGGCGACTGCAAAGACAGTCGTTGGCAAGCCAAGCACTTCGAGAACAACTCGACCGACTGGCGATGGTCGTTAAGGGCACAAGCAATAAGGTAATCATCACCGATATTGACCGTAAGATTACTTGGGTCAATGAAGGATTTGAACGCATCTCCGGATACAAACTTCAAGAAATCGTCGGAAAATCGCCGGGAGAGTTCCTGCAATTCGAAGGAACCGACCCAGAAACGGTTCTGTGCATCCGGGATTCGCTCAATGCAGGAAAAACTTTTAAAGGCGAGATTCAAAATCGCGCCAAAGATGGACGTGTCTATTGGAATGAATTGTTGATCGAGCCGACGTTCAATCGTGCCGGTAAGCCTACAGGGTTCATGGCGCTTGGAATGGACATTTCCGCAAGGAAAGATGCCGAGCGAATTATGCAAGAATCCCAGCAGTTCCTAAGTGGAGCTCTCAGTGCGATAACATCGCACATCGCAATCTTGGATTCCAAGGGCACTATTGTCGACGTGAACGCGCTCTGGAAGGATTTCGCGATCGACAACGACCTCAAGGATACCAAATTCGGTATTGGTACCAGCTATCTTGAGATCACAGACAAGTCTACTGGTAAGTTCAGCGAACAAGCGGAAGAGGCTGCAAACGGGATTCGCAGTGTTATCTCAGGCAATGAAGAGTCTTTCGAAATGGAATATCCATGTCACGGAAGCGGAGTCCAACGTTGGTTTAAAATGTCAGCGAAGGGGTTTATCGTTGGGGATGAGCGATATGTGGTTGTGGCGCATGAGGAGATCTCGACCAGAAAGATCGCAGAAAAACACCTTGTCAACGAGCAGTCGAAGTTTCGAAGTATCTACGAGGGAAACAGTGATGCAATCATGCTTCTGGATTCTGGTGGATTTTTTGACTGCAATCAAAGGACCCTGCAGCTTTTCGGTATTAAGAGTCTACAAGACTTCGTCAAGCTTCATCCCGATGACATATCGCCAGAGTTTCAAGCGGATGGTACTCGTTCCCGCCAGTTAGCAGACCAGCAGATCCAGATTGCAATAAGCACAGGCGAAAACCGCTTCGAGTGGCTTCACAAACATTCCGATGGCTCACTGTTTCCAGCGGAAGTGCTTTTGAGTTCTTTTGAGCTTGATGGCCGTCGCGTTCTTCAAGCGACAGTGCGAGACATCACGCTTCGGAAGCAGAGCGAGTTGCAGTTAAAGGATCTCAATGACCGGCTTCAAACAGACCTAAAAGCGCGTGAAGAGGCAGAAGCATCGCTACGAAAAACAACTGCGTACTTGGATGTATATCGTTTGATCGTAGATCAGCATGCGATCGTTGCGGAAACGGATGTGAAGGGGACGATCACGCATGTCAATGATGCGTTT
>JAIYDQ010000112.1 GCA_027487375.1 Planctomycetaceae bacterium | reverse complement strand
GCCATGGATACGCTTCGCCCAGGCGACATTGTGCTTCTCGCGACTCCACCGGCATTTCGATGGGTGATGTTCACCTACGCAATCGAAAAGGGGTTGAACGTCTTTATGGAAAAGCCAGTCACAGTTGACGGGCCTACCAGCAAGAGAATGTTTGCTCTAGGCGAACAGGCGGCAGCAAAGAATCTCAAGGTCGGTGTTGGACTCATGTGTCGCCACTGCGAATCTCGAGGTGAGTTGTTTCAACGAATTAAAGCCGGAGAGATTGGCGACATCACGATGTTGCGAGCTTATCGAATGGCTGGGCCAACCGGTTCGGCGGCCACACTTCCACGGCCTGCTGATTTTCCAGCGAATGAATTGATGTATCAAATCTCTCGCTTCCACGCGTTCTTGTGGTTGTCCGGTGGCGCGTTCAGCGACTTTTTGATTCACAACATTGATGAATGCTGTTGGATGAAAGACGCTTGGCCCGTTGAGGCAAAAGGTTCAGGAGGTCGTCACTATCGCAATGACTATATCGATCAAAACTTCGACACTTATGAAGTCGAGTACACCTTTGAGGATGGCACGAAGTTGCTCTTAAATGGACGTACGATTCCTGGTTGCCATCAAGAGTTTGCTTCCTATGCTCACGGGACCAAGGGATGTGCAGTGATCTCGCAATCGGGGCATGCTCCATCCAAGGCAAGAATCTACAGCGGACAAAAAATGACCAAGGAAAATCTCCTTTGGAAGTGCCCTGCTAGCGAGCCAAACCCATATCAATTGGAATGGAACGATTTGGTCAAGGCAATTCGCCAAGACTTGCCATACAACGAAGTTGAACGCGGAGTGAAGGCGAGTCTCGTTACCAGTATGGGACGCATGGCAGCTCACACCGGTCAGATTGTTACCTACGAAGACATGCTCAATTGCGAGCACGAGTTCGCTCCGGAGATCGAGTTGCTGACGAAAGAAAGCACGCCGCCTCTCGTCGCCGACGAAAACGGTAAATACTCGGTTCCGCAACCGGGAATTCTCGTAGACCGCGAATTCTAAAGGTTTTGAAGCCCATTTTTGCGGTTTGGTCTTCTTTAAGCTGCTTTTCAGGTTACCATCCGGGGTCCGAGATTCTCTCGTATCCCGAACTAACCATAGATTGAAACAGTCGTAGCCTAAAGTAATCGATGACAGACCAACCGCAAAACGTAACCGAAGTACCTTCAATAGCTCAGACTGATCCAACGTCGAATGCTGACCCAGTGAAAACTGAGCCGTCGGCGCTAGCCGCGGGTACGGACTCTCTTAGCACGCAGACGCTTGCACAGGAAAAGACTGCATCAGATTTCGCCAACCAGAGCGGGCTCGGCCAAAACACGGTGAATTCAGATGGGACCAAACCCGGGGCTAGCGCCCACGGCTCAGTGGAAAATTTGGCGTTGCCTTCCGTTCAATCTACCGGCGAGATTGGTTTTCGCGATCTTCAATTAATCGCGCCGATTCATGAAGCGTTGGAACAAGCTGGTTACGAAATCCCTACACCGATTCAGGCTGCAACGATTCCGCCGTTGTTGGCTGGTCGTGATGTGCTTGGGCAAGCTCAAACGGGAACAGGCAAGACTGCAGCATTCGCACTCCCTCTTCTTTCGCGAATCAATCTTCAAAGCTCGCAAACGCAAGTTCTTGTGCTGACTCCAACTCGAGAACTGGCGATTCAAGTTGCAGATTCTTTTAAGCGTTATGCCAAGTGCATGAAGGGACTGCGCGTTGCTCCGATCTACGGTGGTCAAGCTTACTCAACGCAGATCAATCAGTTGGAACGCGGCCTCCATGTGGTAGTCGGAACGCCTGGTCGAGTCATGGACCATATGCGACAGAACAAGCTCAAGATCGATGAACTGAAGTGCTTGGTGTTGGATGAAGCCGACGAGATGTTGCGGATGGGCTTCGTCGACGACGTTCAGTGGATCTTGTCACACACACCTGAAAAGCGGCAGATCGCTCTATTCTCTGCGACCATGCCACACGCGATTCGCAAAATCGCCGATGAGCATTTGAAAAACCCTGAGATTGTAACGATCGACGCGCAGCAACGAACTGCGGAGACGATCCGCCAACGTTACATCATGATGCCTCATCGAGCCAAGTACGACGCGTTGATTCGAGTGCTGGAATGCGAAGAAACCGATGGCGTGATCATCTTCATCAAGACGAAAGCCGGAACGGTCGAATTGTCTGAGAATCTTCAAGCTGCGGGTTACTTATCAGCAGCTCTCAATGGCGATGTCGCACAATCGCAACGAGAGCGAACGGTGGATCAGCTCAAGTCGGGCGTGATCAACATTATCGCAGCGACCGATGTTGCAGCCCGAGGGCTCGATGTGCCTCGAATCAGTCACGTCATCAATTACGATCTTCCCTTTGACACGGAAGCATACGTTCACCGTATTGGGCGGACGGGGCGCGCTGGGCGCAGCGGGGAAGCGATTTTGTTTGTTGCACCCAGCGAGCGAGGCTTCCTCCGCGTCATCGAACGCGGCACAAGTCAAACGATCGAGCCGATGCCGATTCCAACTGCGAAGACGATTAACGAGCTTCGTCAACGCCGATTCAAAGAGAAAATTTCGGCTGGCATGAAGCATCCGCAATTCAAGCTCTTTGAGTCGCTGATCGCTGAGTATCAAAGCGAAACACAAGCCGACCCGAGTCAGATAGCTGCAGCTATTGCTGCGATGACTCAAGGCAGCACGTCGATGTTTGTTGTTGACCGCGAGCCCAATGTTAGAGACTCGTACGCGTCTGATCGACATTCGTCAGACCGTAGAGGACAACGTCCAGATCGAGGCAGTAGTCGCGACTTTGACCGACGCGATAACGACCGAGCTCCTCGGCAATCCGATTTCCGAGAACGTCGTAGCGAAAGTTCGAGCGATCGGCCAGCCGATGCTCGGCCCGCACGTAGCAGCCGTCCTTTCGAAGGAGAACGCCGATCCGAGAGCCCACGTTCCGATAGGCCAAGATCTGAAAGCCCACGTTCTGATGGTGGGCGTGAATCGTTTCGCATTGAAGTTGGTCTTACGCACGGAGTAAAGCCTGCCAATATTGTTGGTGCGATTGTTAACGAAGCAGGAATAGACAGTGCATTGATC
>JAIYDQ010000108.1 GCA_027487375.1 Planctomycetaceae bacterium | reverse complement strand
GGACGGCGTCCTGGCTCACGCTGAGCAGTCCGGCGCTCCAGGATTTTCGACAACTGGGGAACCGGCCGACCGCTGTCCGTCCAATTCAATGCCCAGGCGGACAAGCCAACTTCGGATGTTGGCGTCCCTTCCAAGCCACTTTTCACATGCCCCTGTGGTCGCGCAAGCCTTACGACCTTTGCGGGAGCATCCGATGTCTCGACAAAAACGCGAGCTAAGTCTGCTTCCTCGTCGCAGCTTTTAACTGTAATGGAGCGATACTCCGTCCGCTCCAGTTCCAGACCGAAGCGGCGAAAGCCGGAGACAATCAAATCTTTTCTTCCCTGCACAACGTGACATGCGGTCACGACTTCGAAACCTTCCATTGGAGGCGTGGGGGTTGTTGTCTCGGGGAGATCAGCGACTAGCTTAGCAGTCGATTCAGTTTGCATATCCACTACCACACCACTCCCTCTCGTGCCGGTGGTCGGGTGAAAAATCTCTACGGAAGCCAGTTGAATCAACTCCTTCAATTCGCGTTCGCTCAAAACACCTGCATCTGATGCCAGAGGTTTCGACGATTCCGCATTCGATCTGGTAACAGAGCCTGAATCAACCTTCGACTTTTCATCCGTCGTCTTTATCGCTTCTGTGCCTGCCGCCGTTCTATTCGTGTTCGTTGGATCTCCCGACGAATTCGATTCTCGGTGGGGAGTATCCGTGCGAACCGTGGGCGCCGAAGGTGTATAGAAAAAGATAGCGGCCACCTGTGTGATCGTCGCACACAATGCTAGGCACACTAAGATGGCTTTCCATGTTTCTCTTTTCACATCAACCTTTTCTTCTATAACACTTCGGTGAACTCGCATCGAGTGTGCTTCTTGTCGTTCCTTGTGTTTGTCGCTGTTCAAGGTACTATTGGGTTGGGGCTGGAACGAAGACACCGATTGAATCCAGTCTACTCCAGTGTACCAGAGCATTGTTGGTGGGTTTGTCTTTGGACACAGATCCATTCGCGTTGTGATGGAGGGTAGAATTGTATTTGGACAGCGCCACCTTGCGCTGGAGTCCGGGCTTTAGCCGCTTTGGGAGCATCCAACGTGCTCAGCGCGCCTAAAGGCTGTACTCCAGCAGTCAAAGGCTGTACTCCAGCGGGGTTGTGATTGTTTGTCAGTTTCAAAGAAACGCGATTCCCGTGGTATCGTTGAAGAGTCTATCCAGTCCGAAATCCTTCCAGGCACCTTTGCTATGATTATTCGACACATCCCTCATATCATGCTTGGTGTGCTGATTGGTTCAACGCTTGCAACCATCTATTTCTTCCAGCAGGTCCCTGTCTACGAGTCGGAGCTGACTGTTCTCGTCGGTCAAAGGTCTTCCGAGCTAGCGAGCGGAAACGACTCGCGCAACGGCGGAAGTCCGGTCGGTCAAAACGATATTCTGGCGACGCATGTCGAATTGATGACTAGCCGAAAGATCATTGAAGGTGCGATCACGCGAGCTGGACTTCCGGTAAGCATCGAACAAGTTTCGGAAAATCTCCACGTCTCCAAAGGTGGTAGTGGCGCTTCGGCAAACGCGGGTGTGCTCAAAGCAAGCTACCACGCAGCGGATCCCAATATCGCAACCAAAGTTTTGCAAGCAGTGTTCGACAGCTACTTTGCCTACATCGAAGACCGGTCACGGAACGTTGGGGACGAAGCCGCAGAATTGATCTCCAATTCGTTGGTTCAAACCGAAAAGGAATTGAAGGAAGCAGAAGCTCGCTATCGAGAATACATTGAATCCTGTCCTGCGACCGTCGTAGGCGACGATGGACGTGTCGAAAATGTCCACGCAACCCGACTTCAAAAGCTCGAAAGCGAACTCGCCGAAGTCCGGCAATCGCTTACGCGTCTTCAATCAAGGTTTTCGGTCATCAAAGATTTCGCTCGCGGACGAAAGCCAGAAGACTTGACTGCGCTGGACATCATGACGGTCCTCGAGCAACAGGATATGGAAAGGCTGATGACCATCGCCAACCTGAACATCGAGGCTAGAAAGCGAGCTGAATCCGGAACGGATGCAGCATCACAAGAGGCAGCCAGAACGGTCGCTGCTTACGAACAAAAGCTAATCGAATTGAACATTAAGAAAGAACAACTGGAGTCTGCTTACGGAAGCAATCACCCGAAGTTTCTCGCCGTCATGAAAGAAATCAGCAGCGCGCAGACGCTTATCGATCGTTCGAAAAAGAATGTGATACCTGAAGACGCCCCCGCCCCAGATCCGTTATCGACTATTGCCCCGTCGAAAATGCTGTCGTCCTACGTGAATGTTCTCGTAGGCGACATCAAGGGATTGGAATTGCGTGAGAAAGAGTTGCTGCTGCTGTCCGAGGAGGAAAGCCGGCTCGCAAAAGAAGTAGAGACCGCTTGTTTATCGAGCGGTTCTTACAAGGCACAGCTCGATCGAGCTCGTGCTAGATATGATCAAGTGTTTGCCAAACTCAAGGACATCACTTTGACCAACAGTGTGACCGGGTTTTCAACCGATCTCATCGATCCGCCATCCACGAATCGCGAGCCTCTCTCGCCGGACAAAATCAGAATCGCAGCGATCGGGATTTTCTCTGGCTTGATTCTCGGACTCTGCTTCGCGTTCCTCGCACAGATCTCCGGAAGCAGCCGACGCAGTCGTTAGCACACCAAACTTGTTGCGGTCGTCGGGCACGAGGCCCTCGACCGCGTAGAAATCGGGTGGCGCGATTCTAGCGAACCAAACCTATTGCGAAGCAGGGCACAAGGCCTAGCTTTGCCCCCCACGCGCACACAAGCGACGGAGCGGGCTTGTCCCGTTACGTCGCAAAGGTTTGGTGTCACTAGCAACTAGCCACCCTCGGAGGTCACCTTCTCGGGTTCTACGATTCGCTTGTAGTACTTCTTGTTGTCGCTTTCGTAGTATCGATTTGCGTAGTACGAGTAGCTGCCGTAGCCTTTGTATCCGTACTTGCCGTAATCGCTGTAGTACGAATTCTTATCAACGCTATTAACAACAACTCCGATTAGATTGCCGCGAACCATTCGGATCATTTCTACAGCTTTCTCGGAAGATAGCTCGACACCCTTACGAATCTTCATCACCAACACCACTGCATCGCAGATTGTCGAAAGCGCTGTCGCATCTGCGACAGGTAACACGGGCGGCGAGTCGACAATGATAAAATCAAATTGTTCACGTAAATCTTGAATCAGATTTTTGAATCGCGACGACTCGATAAACTCGCTTGGGTTTGATGGGTGTCCACCAGCGGAAACAATCGATAGGTTTTCATGGAGAGCACTTTTTCGAATGATCTTTTGGTGATCAAACGGTCCGTTGGCTTCTACCAAGTCCTTCAAGCCTGGCCCTTTATCAACACCCAGATAGACGTGGCACCTCGGGCGTCGCATGTCGGCATCGACGATAACAGTTCGGTAACCTGCTTGAGCCAAACTGAACGCAACGTGCGTGGCCGTTGTCGATTTTCCATCCCCAGCGGAAGGACTCGTGAAGAGAATCGTTTTCGCGTTATGTTCCTTGGACAAAAACAAGAGTGCTGTTCGGAAGCTTCGATATGCTTCCGAGACGGATGATGTTTGCTTATCTTTGTCGAACATGCCCAAGCTGTTTGCGACCATCGTCTTTCCTTTCGCCATCGTTGGAATTCGAGCGAGAACGGTAAGACCAAGCTTATCTTGAATCTCAATTGGACTTCGGAACGACATATCTGCCCAGTCCAGGAGCAAGATCACGCCGAAGCCGACCATCGCACCTAGCATCCCTGCGACAGACAAGAACATCGGCAACACGGGCTCCACTTGATAGCCAAATCCAGGTTCATCGATCATTCGAATTTTGGTCGAGCTATAGTTGTTTGCGACCACTGCGATCTCCGATAGTCGGTCAACAATACTTCGAAGCACAGCGTCCTTTTCTTTGATTTCGGAACTGAGCGTGTTTAGCTCGGAAATCCCGGCGGCAATCTCAGTCGCCTTGCTCTCATCTTCCGCGATATCCAGCTTCATGCTGTCGATGCTTCGTGATGCGCGATCGAGCTCACGCTTTAGCGCATCGAAATAGATTCTTATCAAATCGGTTTCAAATTTATTGATCGCCATCGCTGCGGATGGTTCTTTGGCGGATTTATCTCGCGAGGCCTCGGTTTGGGATGCGATCGAAGTTTCTAGTTTCTTCTTCTGTTCTCGCAACGATCCGAGCTGTGTTTCGAGAAAATCCTTCTCGGTGGAAATTTTCAGAATGTCCGGATGTCGCTCGCCAAGTTCACGTTTGGTGTATTGGCTACGTCGGAGTTCCAGCTCGCTTATCGCGGACTCCATGTTCAGCATTCGCGATTCGAGCATGCTGACTAGTCGCTGACGCTCTTGGCTCTCGGCCTTGGCATCAGTCATGATCGGGTCTTCTTCGACCTTGAGAGCCAAGTACTTGGAGGCTTCGAGCGCAACGATCTTCAACATGCTGTTCCTGCGTTCGATAGGAACGCTTTGCAGTTCCGTAATGTTCGTAATGCGTTCTTCGAT
>JAIYDQ010000047.1 GCA_027487375.1 Planctomycetaceae bacterium | reverse complement strand
GCAACCACCACTACCATGGCGTTCTCAAAAGCAGCGCGAGTCATAATGTCGCGTGGCTTGATATCCAGCTTCATCAAATTCAAGACGGCTTCCGCAGCGCGACGACACTCGTCCTTCTTGGCGGGGTCTTCGGCAGGGATCGAAGCAGAATATGGCAGCGACATTCCCAATGCCTCGATCGCAGAAGCCATCGTATTTGCGGTATACATACCACCACATGCGCCTGCTCCAGGGCAGGAGTTCTTGACGATTTCCGACCGAGTCTTTTCATCGATACGACCCGCGATGTATTCACCATAACACTGAAACGCCGAGACAATATCGAGGCTCGTTCCGTTCCATTTCCCTGCTCGAATTGTTCCTCCGTAAACCATCAACGCGGGACGATTCAAACGACCCATCGCAATCAAACATCCGGGCATGTTCTTATCACAACCGGGCAACGCAATTAAAGCGTCATACCACTGCGCCCCCATGATGGTCTCGATCGAATCGGCGATCAAATCACGCGACTGAAGCGAGAACGACATTCCTTCAGTACCCATCGAGATACCATCACTTACACCAACGGTATTAAACCGCATACCGACCAGCCCAATATCGACGACCGCTTTCTTCACCTCGGCAGCCAAATCGAGCAGGTGCATATTACATGTGTTCCCCTCGTACCAGACGCTACCGATTCCGACTTGCCCCTTGTTCATGTCTTCAACCGTCATTCCGGTGCCGTAGAGCATCGCTTGCGAGGCGCCTTGGCTTTTGGGTTGAGTAATGCGGGAACTGATTGGATTCAATGGCTTATTCATGATTGCTTTTTAAACAAATTCGCGTGAAATCGAACGGGAAACTGCCGACAGCGGGACGAACCAGTCGTCGCCACTCTAGTGTAAAGCGATTTCGCGGAATCCAACAGGACCCCCGAAAACGGCGGGATTCGCTCCCCAAGTAGCGGTGTCTCTCCGTAGACACCGGTGCAAAGCCTCTGGCACAAGCACAAAAGAGAATGAAACGCTGGTGCTGCAAGTCTGCGGAGAGACTTGCCTACGTAATTGCTTTCCCTAACGCCTTTGAATTCCAAAGGTATCCATCGGCAATACTGTCGTTAACCAACGTCCAATATTGTTGGTCGTGCGGCTCGGCGCTTGATGTGAAGCTTGCTGTACGGAACTGTCTGACGTCGAGTCCAACGACGCGTGAGTTGCTATAGAAGGCTCGAATGGATCATAAGTTAGCCAACGGGTGATCGATGGCCAGGGTACTTTGGATTCGCTCGGTTCATAGACAATCCCGCCTCGACCATCGGCGATGATACTATTCATGTACTTTCCGTTCACATCCGGAATACCTCCCGCGATCGTCAGTCCGCTTGAATCGATATCGACTCTTGCGCTCAACGCTTCGAACGGAACCATCGTAATGGCTCCGGTAAGGATGTCGGGCTGGATACGCGTGGCGAATTCTTGTTGCGAGTTTGCTAACCAGGTTCGACTGATGCTACCACTGCGCGCGTTAATGGATGCTTCGGCCTTTTGGATTTGTCCGTTCAGAACATAAGCACTCGCTATTCCAACGTTTCCTGTTCCAAGTAATCGAAACGGAAGCGAGGAAGTCACTTGATCCCAAGTTACATTCTCAACTTGAACGGACTCCATAAGCAGATTCCAATCGAATCGTGTTTGCTGCGATTCGAAAACTCCTTTGATCGACGCATTATTCCCGATAGTGAGGCGTTGCCTGCACATCGACGCTAGGATCGCTTCGGGGACTGCATATTGAGAAGTTCGAAGTCGCCAAGTCGTCATCGGTTCCTCAAGCGTATGCTGTCGAACCGCAACGATCGTAAGAGGGTCTTCAGTCGCTGATCCCACGAGCTCTCTAGAGGAATCGGCTGCATTACCGGTTGCTTTAGTTGAACGCTTCCATGTAGCGGAACATTCAAGCGTTGATAAATCGGAATGCCCGACGAACTGCGACTCCCAATGAACGTTCTCGAGTACGACATCATCGTTTTTAAAAATGGATACGTCATCTGCAATACAATGAAATCGCGGATAGTTCTGCTGAGGTTGGCATAACCAACGTTCATGGATCTGTGATACCAAGAATCGGAGCGGCTCAACGGCAAGACGTCCTTTCTTTAGAAGCATCAACCACTCTTGGCGACTACCGGTGGTCTCTACGAGATCGGTTTGGTCGAGACTAACAATCAGTTGTTTCGTTTCGGGATGGGTCAGACGAAGTCCACGAAGTCGGTAGCGATTGGGAGCGATCACATGGACTTGATCGATCTGAACGGACACCCCAAGCAACCTAGCGATTTGCGATTCCCAAGCGGCTCTCGCAACCATCTGTGAAAATGGGCTAAGGCTCCACAAACACCAAGCAATTGTAAATACAGTGGGCAGCCCTGCGAACACGACAAACCCTAAGCGGCACCAACTACGTTGCGCGCTTTCCTGCATTTTTAGTCTTTTTGCCCACCGCGCAGGTAGCATTTGGTTTTCGTCGCGATCCGAAGGAGATTTTCTCTAGTCGATAGCTTGCAATGCGTTCTGTAGATAGCTTTTTTTGTTGTACCCATGCAAGATGAATCTTCGCGAAGATTAGAGATCTGCCCGGGTAAAATAGCCATCACGAATAGAAAAAGCGTGTAAATGCGTCTTCTGAGCTGGGAGCAGATCCATCATGGATAATGCTTTCTTTAGATCGCCCAAGAACCGTGAAGTCCTTTTCAAAAGCCAAAATGCCATACGGCTTATTGCTTAAGCACTACCTGATTTTAGGGGTAGCGGAGTCAGTGGGAATTCCGAAGTCGTTGGAAAGAGTTTTGAAATTTGGGGCATCAGACGTCTTACGAAATCTTCTACGACTACCAACCCTCGTTTGTTACGTCAGCGAATCGCTACGTCATATCGATTTGTTCAGCGATGGACTGAATCCAAATCTTCCCATCACCCATCCGGCCTGTTCTGGCTGCTTCGATTAAGCAGTCGACGACTTCGTTGACGCGATAGTCATCCACCCACATCGTGATTTCCACCTTCGGCAGGAAGGCTAGTTCAAACTCGGTGTCACGATATTGCTCGAGGTAGTCTTTTTGCCTTCCAAAGCCCTTCACCTCTACCACTTGGACAGCCTCTAACGGAGCCAATCGAAGGCTTTCAAAGATTTTGTCGACAAGGAAAGGTCGAACTACCGCGACAACGCATTTCATGAGTTGCCCTTGGATTTAGTTTCAGTTGGTTTTGCTTCTGATTTCACTTCTGGCTTTTCTTCGGCAGAAACGTTTTCAACATCGATGTTGCTTTCGTCCGAATTGGAACCTATCGAACCGCCTAGGGTGGCCGCCAACTCCTGATAGTGGGCTCGCTGCTCAGGGCTCACCTCAGGATACTGCAAGTCCATCGCTGTTAATTGGTGCGTGATGATGTCGGCAATCGCCGCACGCGAGTACCATTTGTCGTCGGCCGGGATGATATACCAAGGTGCTTGCTTCGTGCTGGTATTTTCCATCATGTCTTCGAACGCTTTTTCATATTCCTTCCAAAGTTTTCGTTCCTCCAGATCGCGAGAGTTAAACTTCCATTGCTTCTCGGGTGTATTGAGTCGCTCGAGCAGTCGCTTCTTCTGTTCGTCTTGGGAAAGATGGAGATAAAACTTAATGACGTGTGTACCTTGGTTAGTCAAAGCCTCCTCGAAGTTTCGGATCTCTTCGAAACGCTGAGACCAAAGGTTCGAAAGCTTTTTGAAGGGCGGAAGTTTTTGCGCGTCAAGAAACTGAGGATGAACGCGAACGACCAAGACCTCTTCATAGTAAGATCGATTGAAGATGGCGATCATTCCTCGTTCCGGAAGGAATCGCATCGGTCGCCAAAGAAAATGGTGTTGAAGTTCTTCGGTGTTAGGTGCACGAAAGCTATGAATGCGACATCCTTGTGGATTCACACCTCGCATCACATGTTGGATTGTTCCGTCTTTGCCCGCAGCGTCCATTCCTTGCAGAATGATCAGCAAGGACCTACGCCCTTCTGCGTACAGCCGACCCTGACATTCCGTGAGCGTTGTCAGGTCATCAACTAATGCTTGAGCACCTTCTTTTTTTCCTTCTAACTCCTTCCCGGCAGCAGTCGAAATCTTCGATAGCCTTACCTTGTCGCCTTCGGCAACGCGGAATTTTTTGTGATCAAAGCGATGTTTTTGGCCCATGTTGTATACCTCACGATGGAGATCACTGATGTAATTGCATTGTACGTTTGCAGCAAACCAATCACCGTCGAATTCGACCCGAAGACTATTTCAAATCGCAACGGAAACTATTTGGCTCGAGTAACTTCCACGCGAAACTCAGTATAACGCAACATGTCGCTAATGCTTTATCGAGATTGAAAAATGGGTTTGTACTCGTAGCAGTTGTCCCGGTTTTCAAGTTTGACGAAGCCTAGCGACCTCCGACCTTGCGGAACAATTCGATTTGGTAAGGCCCTCGAAACATTAAAAGCAACGCATTCTCAGCCGCATATCGTCGGAAAACTTCTCTCAAGAAATGGTCCTCACCGGGCCATGGATACGCAAACACAATTCCAAAATCGCTCAGCTCGCAATCATGGCTCAAATAAGCGGGAGGGACTCTGTGAAACAGCGAGGCGTAGTCCGACTGGCAATCGGCAATCGTTTCCGCTCCCCTGGGTAGAAAGTTTCCGTGCCAGATTTCTGCTTTGATCGCGTGCCTCTTCAAAAGCTTGTCTGCTTCTTCTACCAGAAAGGGCTCCGCTTCGATTCCGACTGCAGGAAGCCCTGCCAACCATGCCATCGCCGTTACCACCCCAAATCCACATCCCCATTCGATAAAGGAGCGTTGATTGGAGTCTTGCATAGCGATCGTCGCTTTCAAGGCGTGCCAAACGTAGGGAAAATCACAGGCTACATATTGCTCGATTGGCTGCTTGTACCAATCGTCCCAAAACCTTTGGAGCAATGCATCAGCGTCCGATAGCAGCGTTGCGACTTCCGATGGGAGTTCCTGACTGTCATCAAACTGTAGCGGTATTTCTGTAAGTCTCATAAACGTAGAATTTACGACACTTCTTACGGATCGCCACCGTTCTCACTTAAGTTTTTATTCGTAATTCT
>JAIYDQ010000190.1 GCA_027487375.1 Planctomycetaceae bacterium | reverse complement strand
GTGGGTATGTCCCCTCGAGTCTTTGCTGCCCAAGCCTTGCCAGTATCATCACCGCCAAGTATCCCCATCAGCACAAAGTAACCAGCAACGATCCGCCTAAACCACCGACGATGCCAAACGGAGCGTTTCAGAAGTCGGCAAGCTTTCTCGAAGGCCGTGAAGTGATGAATCGCCACCTCGAAAGCATTCCAACCCTTCCAAATATCTTATCCAAGCAGGGTTACCTGTGCCTTCAAACAGGAAAGTGGTGGCAAGGCCATTTTAGTCGTGGTGGCTTTACGCATGGAATGACCAAAGGAAGTCGACACGGCGATGAAGGGCTTTCTATCGGTCGCGAGACCATGGAGCCGATTTGGAATTTTATGGATGAAGCAGCACGCGATAAAAAGCCTTTTTTTGTTTGGTACGCTCCTCTGATGCCGCACGACCCCCATACTCCTCCTGCACGATTGTTGGACAAGTATAAAGGACTCACACCGTCACCTTTTATCGCCAAGTACTGGGCGATGGTGGAATGGTTTGATGAAACGGTTGGAGAGCTCATGCAACAACTGGATGAACGTGGGTTAGCCGAAAACACCATCGTTTTGTACGTAGCCGACAACGGATGGATTCAAAATCCACAAGGTCCCAAGTATGCGGAGAAATCAAAACAGTCTCAGTATGACGGCGGCCTACGCTCTCCAATCATGATTCGATGGCCAAGTAAGATCGAACCCAAGTATTCAGAGTCGTTGGCTCAGTCGATCGATTTCTTTCCAACGATTATGAATGCCCTCAAGATAAAAGCGGACACCGATTCGCTTCCAGGGATCGACTTGCTTGATGAATCGAAAGTCAGCAAACGGAAAGAGATCTTCGGCGAATGCTTTACTCACAATGCCGTGGACTTAAACGTCCCATCCAAGAATCTACGTTGGCGATGGATGATAGACGGAAATCAAAAGCTGATCGTTCCAGATCCAACCAATGAGCCGCAAGCGAAGGTCGAGCTATATGACTTGACCAAAGATCCGCAAGAAATCGACGACATCTCAGCTCAGCTACCGGATCGAGTGACCGAGTTAACTGCAAAGCTCAATCGCTGGTGGACTCCTTGATTAAATGCTTGAGGATTAAGTGCTTGAGCACGAGCGATCCTCAAAGTCATTCGTATACGTGGTATTTGGACACGGATTCTACGGACGACACGCAGCAGTGCTTTTGTATTACTTCCGTATCATCCGTGCAGTCCGTGTCCGAACCATTGTCACAGGCTGCGACGATGTTATGACTGGGTTATCACAATTGAGTTCGGCAGATTTTACCGCGCTACGATCGCTGCTTCCGGGGCAGGAGCGGCGGCAAGTTCGTTCTGACTTAACTCTGGGTCAATCGCTTCCGTATCTTCCGGCTCGACGACTTTCTCTTGCTTGGTAACAGAACGTCTAATCAGTACGGTTCGTAGGCGTTCGTCTAGCAGTTTCTTGTTGGCGCGTTCCGGGTCGACTTGTGTCCAACTCTCTCGGTAATGCGTACCAGTGATGATACGTAACAGGTTTTGGTCTCGGTCTTGCCATTGTACTTCATAGAGGTTGTCCGAATAACGCTTCATCGGACGGCGATTCACAAGGTCTCGATCTTCGATCAAGCACCACGCACGAACATGGTACCTCGATACGTCGGGAGCCCATTCGTAAAAAATCACCTGATCATACACGTGTCGTCCAAGACAATCGTGAAAGTGGTTTAACTCAATCAGATCCACGTGTTCGGTGACTTCACGAGACGCCGAACCGGTACCAACCACTGTCATCAAAAATGTAGCAAAGCTCATCAATCCCATGCTTCAAGCCCTCCAGCAAACGAAGCGAAATCCCTAGTAGAACTCGACGCTGTTGACAGCGGAGCCTCGTGAAGACCACGAGCGGGATGATGGGGCTGTGAGGTATTAGCGTTCTATCCGAGCCTACCCATAGTCAAATGGATGAAGACACGAAAGGACGATCGGCGTCCAGCCAGCGGGAGAGGGAACCGCATTACATCATTACACTTCGTCATTTATAGAGGTCACGAGGGTTTCACGCTGGCATCATTGCCAAGCTATCCAAAACAAACACTAACGGTCGTCCTGGTTCAATCAACAGCGACTCATCAAGATGCCCAGCGACATACCCGGCGACCAAGACACACTGTAATCGGACACACCAGTCCTTCCAACTAGCTTATTTCGGTTCGAGCCCTCAAGTGCGATTCCTCTAAATCTTCACTTTTGAACAAATAATTTTCGGCGCACGCTACTTTGTACGCCTGCATAAAAAGCTCGACCTAAAACACAATCCATCTATCAAGGGTGATTGATTGGTCGAAACAAAAGCGTTACGGCAAACAGCGGTACGCAATGAAGTGCAATGTCGAACAACACGCAATAGCATGTGTATATCCGTAAGACGCATTCGAGCTCAAGAACCATGAAAAACTCCTTTTCCGTCATAGTAGCTATCACGTCGTTGCTAGGGTTTTGTGGCGACCTATACGCCCACGATTTTTTATGGGGAACTTCGAAAAATTCCACTTTTGTTCCGCCGACATCCGGCCCCGCTGATTCAACCCCGTACAAGATTATTCCACGCCCGATAACAGATCACTTAGGAAAAACCTTGCCATACTCTTCGACCGTGCAGGCCGCCCCGGCCCCTGCATTGATGGCGAAGCCAACAAAGCCTTACGCCTATGGTTGGTTCGGCCCCCAACCCACCCCCCAATGGCAGCGTCATTTCGGGTACCATTCAAGGTTCACTCAGTGGACACTCAAGTAGATTATGGACCCGAGCTGTGGATTTATTGCTGACTTTAACCAACCGAAGTGGAACGATCGATTCCGCCATCGCTCCGAGTAGCGACGTAGCTATCCAAGCCAACTCGACCCCCATCGCCTTTATCGGACTGCTTATTCTTGCAATACTGACCGCGTCCATGATTATGTGGTCGCGGTTTGTTGTCGCTTACGTCAAGGGAGCCCCCTTCTTTCCTAGCCTGCAACCACGGCAGATTCAGCGTTGGTCGTTGACAGACATTTTTATGGCCTTGGTCTCGCTGTATCTGGTATCGGCATTGGCGGCAAGCTTCGCAACCAGAATCGGTGTTGATCGTAACGACTTAGTCGAAGGCTCTGCTTCCTCGATACCGAAAGTTGCGATTGCCACCTTTCAGTTGTCAGCAGTCGTTCTGATGACGCTCCTTATCGCTGCACGATATCGAGTTTCTCTAAGCAACATAGGTTGGTCAACTAAGCACATCGTTCAGGATATTCGCCTTGGACTACTTGCTTTCATCATGGCACTTCCACCGATTTATGTCTTGATGATCGCATCGACCGTGCTGTTTAAAAAGCCGTACAACCACCCTGTCGTCGACGCAATCAAGAATGATCCATCAAGCCTTCCCATGGCAATCTGGCTAGCCGTTGTCATCGCGCCGATATTGGAAGAGTTTGGATTCCGCGTTTTGTTGCAAGGCTTTTTGGAATCGCTTTCGCGTGGACCACTTTCACTGAGACTGATTTTCGGAGGCCGACGCCAAACAGAAGATCAAGGTCTTGGTGCAACAGCTTCACAAGTTTTGGACTCAAATTTAAGGACGGTTCTGACTTCAGTTGACTCTCAATCAGACTCTAAAGCCAACTCTTTACCGAGTACTCCTGCCAATCCCTACGAAGCAGTAACGACCTCTGCGCGTAGCACCGCAAGTGGTTTTGCGATTCAGCCCGCAGGTCAGCCCGACGACAACTTACAACTCAGTGCCGATCAACAAACTATCACCGAAAGCAGCCAGCTTCCTTGGTGGCCAGTCATCGTATCTGGCGTGTTATTCGGCTTAGCTCATTTCGATTACGGAGCAAGCTGGTTACCGCTCGCTGCACTTGGAATGGTACTCGGTTATCTGTACCGAATCACTAATCGAATTTGGCCCAGCTTAGTTGTACATTGTTGCCTCAACGGAATGACTATGCTGAACTTGACTATAATCACGCTCTACGGCGATCCATCGAAAATCCCATAAAGCGCGAGTATCTGCCAATCTAAAACTAGCAGCTGTCGTTTACCATCGCGTTAGGCAATCGACCGAAAAAAATATACTGTAGGATGGGACCATTGTCCCGTCCGAAATCGTTGCTCGGGACTATGGTCCCAAGCTACTCTCGGTACACTAACTCCTGGCGTTGCCTTAGATGTCGCCGGATGGAATTCACAAACAAACGCAACCAAGTTGAATCAAAGAAACTCGAGTTTAAAAAATTATGAAAAGCAAATTGACCCTCTCCCTCATCTTGCTGTTGTTCGCTCAAGGATCGGGTATTACCCAAGAGTCTTCGGGACCCGCAAAAACTAAGCCGATTGCAAATGCGGCGAAGAAGAAGGCTTCACCTAATCCAGCACTGGCAAAGATTCAAGACAATCCTAAGCTGCCCCGCGTGTTACTAATCGGCGACTCCATTTCCATCGGGTACACGTTGCCAGTACGGGAACTGCTCAAGGACGAGGCCAACGTGCATCGTATTCCCACTAACGGTGGACCAACAACGAATGGATTGAAAAATCTTGATGCTTGGATTGGCGATTCAAAATGGGATGTTATTCACTTCAACTGGGGGTTGCATGACCTCAAGTATGTTGCAACAGACGGCACTACCCTTGCTGATCCAACAGCTACAGGAAGCCACCCACAAGTAACACTAGACGACTACGAAAAGAACCTTCGCGAGCTCGTCGTTCGATTGAAGAAAACCGGTGCGAAGTTGATATGGTGCGCCACGACCCCGGTCCCGAAAGGTTCCAATGGGAGAATCGAAGGAGACGAACAGAAGTACAACGAAGCAGCCTCCCGGGTTATGAGCGACTTGGGTGTCGAAACCAACAATTTGAATGCTTATTCCAAAGCGAGTGAAGGTGTTCAGCTTCCAGCCAATGTTCATTACTCGCCGGAAGGTTCCAAGTACTTGGCCAAGCAAGTGGCCTCGGAGATCCGCAAACGCCTGGAATCGGGCGTTTCGACAAACCCTACAAAAGCGAAATAGCATTCTTGAGGTTAGCTATATCGGAAAAAAACATCAACATTCCGTGTGGTGGATTAACTTTCTCGCTCTCGGAAATGCTTGCCGACGCTACCCCGGAATATTGCAAGGGCATTTGAACGATTAGCCGTTGGGCGACAGCCTCGGTCTACAGACCCTGCAGGAACCGCGGGTTAGCAAGACCTTCCAGCTTAGAAATTCCGTATTCTGCATTTTCGTGTTCGTACTCAGGCGTAAGCCGGTACTCGTACTCGACCGGATCACGGTCGATTCGAGTACGAATACGATTACCATTTCATTGAGTACGAGTACGATCGAACGGAAACGCTAAGCGAGAAAGTTTCTTGCGGCCTGCGGCTTAAGCAATATTCAGACTAGTGTCCTCGGCTATCATGTCGACAAAAGATTTTGAAAGCTGTCGATTCTAGCCAACACGGCAGCTTTTTTGTGATTGTTTTGCGGATATCGCGTACCTGCGATCGTCCTGAGGACGCGATCCCATTACAACTTCCATCTTGGCTCAGTACGAGAGACGCATTTTTGAGTTTCAAGGTTTTAAGAAAATTGATCACTACCGAAAAAATTAAAACATCGCATCTGACTTCTGCGCACGAATGGCAGCTGTACTTGACGTTCGGGACGTTTTTGGCTGCTTTCTTTGGAAGTGGATGGATCGTGCGTGCGACAGAACTTCCAGCGATTTTGATACTCTGGTTGGCGATGCTGTGCGGAGTGATTTTGATTGCGGCGATCGCGATGGTGCATCATGCCGAAGTGCTCGCGCTTCGGTTGGGAGAACCTGGAGGGACTCTGCTGCTGACGATGGCGGTTACCGGGTTGGAAGTTGCAATGATCGGTTTTGTGATGTCTACCGGATATGAGAAGCCTACGCTTGCTAGGGATACGATGTATGCAGCTGTAATGCTGGTGATCAATGGATTTATGGGGCTCGCATTATTATTGGGCGGGCTGCGACATCGCGAGCAAACTTATAACTTGCAAAGTGCGAACGCTTTCTTGATTATGATCGTGCCGCTCACGATCTTAGGTTTAGTCCTACCTAATTTCACACGCTCCACGGAAGGACCAACTTTATCGACCTTCCAAATGATTTTCTTGTCGATTATGTCGGTAGGAATCTATAGCGTTTTCTTGTTTGTGCAAAATGGAAGGCATCGTGGTTTCTTCGTATCAGAAGACGACTCGACTGAGAGCGGAGAAACAGAAGCCGAAGCAGTCGTCGAGGACGCTTCTGAGCATCAATCTCCGCGAAGTACCTTCTATCATGCGGCGATGCTGGTTGGTTACGGGCTGCCGCTTGTGTTGCTGGCCAAGCAAATGTCGAAACCACTAGATGGACTGGTTGAAAAACTAGGTGCACCGGTTGCCCTAGGCGGCTTCATTATGGCCATCTTGGTGTTGATGCCCGAGTCGATTGCAGCTATCCGTGCTGCTGTAAACAACCGACTGCAACGATCAGTCAACATTCTGCTAGGCTCCGCGCTCGCATCCCTCGGGCTGACAATCCCGCTTGTAATTGCCGTGTCTCTTTTCACGGGTCGCTCATTGGTCTTGGGATTAGAGAGCGCAGATATGATCATGCTGGTGCTGACGCTGTTCACAGCGACCCTCACATTCATGCTTCCCCGAACCAACATGCTGCTTGGCTGCGTTCATCTGCTACTGTTCGCCGCATTTTGCATGTTGCTATTCGACTACTAATTCAATCGTTCAGTGAGTCGAGCGTTATAAAAAGCCCGTAGGATGGGACCATCGTCCCGTCCGGTTGCCAATTCGGTTACTCGATCGGGGCAATGGTCCCAAACTTCAGCTGGTATTCTTCAGTAGCCGAGGCGGGACTCGAACCCGCACGGAGATTTACTCTCCCCAGGATTTTAAGTCCTGTGCGTCTGCCATTTCGCCACTCGGCCAGCGTTTTCATTTTTGAAAGCTTGGAGTCGAACCTGCGTAACTGACTTGTAATTCAATCCTTTGCGACTTCCACTTCAAACCTTCGTTGTCTAAGTTTAACTTGGGTTGTTCAATGCCCCAAGCCCCTGTGTGCATAACTGATCTCGCTGCTATTCCGGTCGAGAGGCAAAGTAAGCCACGATGATTTGGATTGGTTCGATGGAATCGCTGAGGAAATGAACGATCCCCGTGAATCCTTCTTGAGAAAAGGAAAGCAGGCACCCAAGCACCAGCAGGTTCGCAGCAGGTAAAAACATCCAGCAAAAACGCCAGCCTAGCTGCTGAAGTTCGTCGCGATCGGTGCGTATTTCGATAATCGTAGAGGTAACATGAAACCCAGTTGCCAGACCGAGCGCGATCGTCGTCCAACCAAGAAATCCCAACGGAATAAAAATCGCGGCGACCCAAAGGATGCCGGCTGCCGTCGGGAAAAAGTAGGGAGCTATCTGAATCAACCAATTACTCGAACTCGGAATCTCAATGGACGTATCGCGAAGATGCTTTGGTACTGATCTCGCTTGGCTTTCGCTTGCAACTTTACCGTTCGGTTCATGTGTTTCTGTCCGGTTTTGAGTGTTACGATCGGGATTACTTGGGCCTTGACCATGCTCGGATTTCCAACTGAGTATTG
Source organism: Planctomycetaceae bacterium (assembly GCA_027487375.1). Classification (GTDB taxonomy): domain Bacteria; phylum Planctomycetota; class Planctomycetia; order Pirellulales; family Pirellulaceae; genus JAIYDQ01. The sequence goes on along the minus strand of JAIYDQ010000190.1, from coordinate 6,902 downwards.
GATGGCCGGTAAGAGCGGCGAACAAAAGATGCGTGGCCTCATGTTCTGCTCGAACCAGCCAACGCCAGACGCTGCGATATCGAAGAATCGATTTCCACAAAGCAAAGAAGAGCAAAACCCCAGCAGCAAACCATAGCGATGCGAAGGGCTGGTCAAAGACACGATACCCAAGCAGCACCCAAGCCCAAATTAAAAAGGGTGTCCACAGAACGGACGCCACAGCGACAGGCCACTTGAGTCGTTCAATCCACCAATCGATCCGGCGATAAAATCGCTGCATCATTGTTACTGACCGTATCGTTTTCGGATTTGTGCTAAACCATCGAGCATGGGACGCGATTTACCATATCCGTCGATCAAGCCCCCATTAGGAAATCGATGAGGTAGGCGGTCGGACATTTGCGTCCACCCAATCGCATGAACATTCTGCTTTGCGAGAAGCATCTGTATGATTTCGATTTGGCTCATGGCAAGATGGCTGTTTGAGGGAACTGCCGAAGGTGAATTCACGGATGCAGAACCATCGACCAAGCTGGGAAGAGTACCAACGGGTGCATTCCAACGAAAGACTTCTATTGCCTTCGTAACACATCCGATATCGATACCGTTGCACACAGGCCCACTTACCAAAGCAACCAAGGGCACACCGAGCATCGACCAATGATCGATAAGATCTGAAACGTCGATAAGATCTCTTGGCAAGCTTCCGCCTGGCCAGAAGTTGGTGTTGATCTCCAGAGCAATTCCTGACAATCCAAGCTCTGCTCTTATAAGCGAGTCCGCAAACGGGAATGGGTTAATCGCTTGCCCAGACTGCCCGAGGTACTCGCTCCAAGGCATATCGATTGTCATGACAACGGGAGTTCGCGGATCGGTTTTGCGAACTGCTTGAATCACCTCGACAGCTATTCTTAAATGCTGTTCGTCGGATAACCCAAGATCATTAAGTACATTAAGTCCAGTTGCAACATTCCAGATGCTAGCTTGCCCACGGTAACGCGATACGATTTTTCGCACGTACTCGCATGCCGCATTGCAGACAGCATCAAAGTCTTTCATGAGATTCATCCAATGCTGGAGAGCCCACGGCTGGAGACTTATCAAAGGTCCGGCGATGACGCGTAAGCCTTCCCTTGATGCCCATTGAAATTGTTCATCAAAGACTTCGAGAGGGATACTCTTCTCGTCTGCTTGCACCAAGTGCCACGTCGGTGCAATGATCACCGTATTCATGGCAGGTAGCGAGAGAACAGCATCGTCCTGCCACTCGGCTCGCTGATCGAGTTGTGCTGCAAGCAAAGTGCTAAGCTGTTTTTCTTGTTGCTGCCGAAACTGAATCGATTGCGAGATGAAGGCTCGGCACAAAGGCCTTTGAGCTTGCATCGCCGCTGCAATGGAAGCCTGGGCAAGAGTTTCCGAAGTTTCAATGCTTGTTTCTTTAGCGATCAGCGCATCCACAAAACGTTCGGTCGCGATGCCGATCAAGTTAGCATAGGTTTCGGGAACTTTGAGCCCAACACGTTGCCAATCAGCGGCTCGTCCGCGAACCCTGTGCAATGTCCCTCGAGCCAATTCCAACGGAAGCAGATATGGTTTGTCATTACAGCGAAGCGAAGCTGTGTGGAGCGTACAAAGCCCGAACTCTGTCGTCGGCCAAACCAATGAAAGCCGACCCGATTCGTCAATGGGACGATCAATCGTCAGGAGCTCGCCCTGAACCGAGACGCGGCCCTCCCAGGGAACACCTTCGATGCCCGTTACATAAGCCGTATTCCATATTCTCGGATCATACTGATCCAATTTCGGAACATGGAAAATCATTCTCCCCATCGTGGGTTGTTTCTACAGCAAGGGCGATAAAGGGAAAGCCAATAAAATTCTAGGTGTGTTTCTATACTCGTTTTCACGTGGCCGCGTCTTTAGGAGACGTAGCAATCTCGCGTCTCGGAGAGACGCTACTACGTGTTTAGGAACCGTCTCTAGTATAACCGTTTCATTGTTTCAGCGCACTGGTAAGCTTGACGATGTTTACTTCTGACTCAATTCTACAAAAACATTGAAACTTTGAAGCTTCGGAATTTGTTCAGTTCTAGCTGAATCGGAGAGTGGATTTCCCGTTAAGTCAATTTTTAGGTTGCTGAGAGATTTGGAACGCTTTTGGGAAACCTCCCCCGTTTCGACCAAAAGATTGAGATCGGTTATCTGGTTATCGCGTAGTTCTAGGTTTTTCAACTTCGTTCGTCCTTCCTCAAAAGCACTTCCCAAAAGCCCAATACGCCTGAGGTCGACTAGACCAGTCTTATTCAATTGAAGGGTGTCAACATTCGAAAGGGTTGACAACGCTGAAAAATCTTCGATCGGATTTTTAGAACCGTAGATTGACCAAAGCTTCTTGCAAGACTCGAGAGGTGCTAAGGAACGAATCTGGTTCTCTTCAAAATAGAGCGATCGTAGATTTTGCATAGATCGAATCGGTTCGAGGTCTTGGATTTTGTTTCGACTAACGTCCAAGTACTGCAATGACGTGAGTTCTTCTAAGGTTTCAATCGTTTCGATTTCGTTTCCCGCGAGGGAAAGCTTCTGGACAAGCTTCAACTCTCGCAATGGGGAACAGTCCGTAATTTTGTTGTTATCTAAATCAATGTCCAGAAGGGAGTGACAATGTTGCAGCCCCTCCAGGGACGCGATTTTTTCCCCTTTCCCAACCACTCGCGAAACCTTGGCCAAATCATCAAGCGTAAGCGGTTTTTCATTGTCTCTTTTGGCAAAGACTTCCTTACGCACAGCCCGATCGAGAGCCTTGTCAGGGAAGATATCTGCCCCAATTGCCATCGACAGCGATCCATTGAGCAAAACAAATAGTGCGATCAACAGTTGACGAAGTTTAATAGGTTCTTTGGCCATAGGTTTGTATTTCAGTTGCGAATGAGAGGTTTATCGCGTTGGAATTCGGCAATTATTGCTAAAAATTTTACACTACTCACTAATCGCCCCAGCAGAGTGAAGTTTTCATTCGTAATCGCTGTCTTTTTGTACTCGTACTCAGCCATCGGCGGTACTCGAACTCCTACTCGATTGACTGATTCAAATCGAGTAGGAGTCCGAGTACGATTGAAAGCGAAACTAGGTAGCGATCGCCGAGAAGAGTCCAAGATTCTAGCTTAATCTGAGTGTGCTTGGTGTGTACCCGCACTTTGGGCAATTGACCGAAGACGATAAGATAGAATAGCAAAACGAATCAACCAATTCTTGAATCCATTCTAGTTCCGGTTTTGACCAAGATAATACTGATATGAAAACGATTGAATATGACGTAGTAGTGATGGGTGGCGGGCCAGCGGGATATGTTGCCGCAATACGGGCTTCCCAGTTGGGCATGAGTGCGGCATGCATCGATGAAAATCCAAAATTCGGAGGGACATGCCTTCGAGTCGGATGTATTCCAAGCAAAGCGCTTCTCGAATCGAGTCATCATTACGTCGACACCAAGAATTCGCTTTCAGCCCACGGGATTGTCGTAAACCAAGTGCAATTGGACTTGGCAACCATGATGAAGCGAAAGGACTCGATTGTTCAAACACTCACCGGCGGCATCGATCTGCTTTTCAAGAAAAACAAGGTTACCGGTTATCAAGGCGTCGCCCGACTGCGGGATGTCGAAACAGTTGTTGTCGAGTCTGATTCTGAACCAATTGCTATTCGAGCAAAACACATCATCATTGCAACCGGTTCGCGTCCGGCGACGATGCGTGGCGTCGAAGAAGATGGCAACCTGATCGGCAACAGCACGGCCGCTCTTAAGTACGATGCGGTGCCAAAGACAATGGTGGTCATTGGCGGTGGCTATATCGGACTGGAACTCGGCAGCGTTTGGTCGCGATTGGGTGCCCAGGTGATCGTGCTGGAAGCAGCCGACCGAATCCTTCCCGGTCTGGATGGTGAACTGAGCCAACTAGCTCAACGATCATTCGCAAAGCAAGGACTCGAATTTAGAACGGGTATGTGGGTAGAGGGCGCTAAAGTTGAAGACGGGCGTTGTGTTGTTCGTTGCAAAGGTCAGGAACCAATTTTCTGCGATCGCGTGCTGCTCGCTGCTGGACGCGTTCCCAATAGCCGAGATATCGGTCTCGAGAGCTGTGGCATTGAGACTGATAAACGCGGGTTCATTCCTGTCAACGAAAACTTCGAAACCGCCGTGAAGAACATCTATGCTATCGGTGATGTGATCGGAGGAGCGATGCTTGCTCATAAAGGGATGCATGAAGGTAGTGTTTGCATGGAGAAAATTGCGGGTATCCATAGCCACATGAACTACGATGCGATTCCTGCGATCGTTTACACCCATCCGGAGATTGCAACCGTCGGCAAGACCGAGGAGCAATTGAAGGAGGCTGGAATCGATTATCGAAAAGGGATGTCACCCTACGGAGCTAACGGCCGCGCAAGAACACTTGGAGACATCGAAGGCCGCGTGAAAGTCCTGGCCGATGCCAAGACGGACCGCGTACTAGGCGTTCATATCATAGGCGGGCATGCCGGAGATTTGATTGCAGAAGCGGCAGCGGCGATGGAGTTTGGTGCAAGCAGTGAAGACATCGCTCGAACCTGCCATGCTCACCCAACACTCTCAGAGACGCTCCATGAAGCAGCTCTGGCAGTTGACGGCCGATCAATCCATTCGGCTTAGCTGCAGCTAACGATTGGCCTGACCTGATATCAGCTTTGTTGAAGCTGGCGCAACGCCTCAGCTGCTATCGGCGTTAGGTACGACCGGACAAAAGATAGTAAAGCCGTGCTCATGCAAAACGCCCAACGGCACTCACTTTGTATTTGCCCGATCAAAATCAATGTCGAATATCTAGCAAGGAATGTCGAACTCAGAACGAAATCATCCATTACTTCGCAATTCGACATTCCTTGTTCGGCGCTCGATATTCAAAAGGCACCTAAAGTGATTTCCATTTGGCTGACGCTAGGCGGCTAATGTGTCTTAAGCAGGTGTTCAAGTTATTGGAACTTTCGCTGTAGAAATTCGACCGCGGCTGTTAACTGCGGATCATCTGTTAGCGAGGGATCTAGGACTTGCGTCGCATCTTTCGACTCGCCCGGTTCGCTCGGCTTGTTAATGAGATTACTACGGCGTCGTAGTCGTTCGAATGCTTTGCGTGTCTGTTCTTGGTCGAGGGTGATTTTAAATCCTTCGTCGGGCTCAACACCCCACTCGTCCGATTCTTTCGCATCTTTGCGACGATGAATATTCCGACCACTTGGCGGGAAGTAATGTGCGGAAGTCAGTCGAAGCGCGGCATCCCCACCCTCGATCTGTACAACATTCTGCACCGATCCTTTTCCATAACTTCGCTCTCCGATGATTGTCGCTCGATGAAGATCTTGCAAACAGCCGGCGGTAACCTCGCTTGCACTAGCCGAATCGTGATTAATTAACACCACCATCGGGACGTCATTTGGAATTTCAACGCCAGGGTTCGCCATCCGAGTCGACTCGACAACACCATATCTCCCAACGGTAGAAACAATAGTTCCCTCGTCAAGAAACATGTCGCACAGATCGGTCGCCGTTGGCAATAAACCACCAGAATTGTCGCGAAGGTCCAAGATCAATCCTTTCGCACGATCACGTACACTCCTGAGGGCTTGCTCAAGCTCACCCGTCGTTTTTTCTCCAAAGATTTCAACACGGATGTAAGCAATATTGGGATTGGCTTGCATCATGAAATCCCACCGTCCATCCTCGGTACGCCGATCTCCGGTGACCGATTCGGTCTCGATAACTGCTCGTTCGATTCGAACATTAATCGGTTCCGCGACGTTGGCTCGGATGAGAGTGAGCTCAACTGACGTGCCCGGTTTGCCTCGGAGTTTATCGCTGGCGTTCTGAACGGTCATGCCATTTACAGATAGACCATTGATCGAGTCTATCTGGTCGTCTGGTAGAATCCCGGCTTTTGCCGCGGGAGATCCGAACACCGTATTCACAATTCTTAATCGCCCCGATTCGGAAGGAGGCTCGATAACAATACCTAGCCCACCAAATTCTTGGGACAGTTGCATTTGAAAAGCCCCGAATTGTTCGGCTGGGATATAGCTACTAAACGGGTCAAGGGCGTTACCGATCCCGGTCATCGCTGCCTTGTAGAGTTCCTTTCGGTTCACGGGTTCGACATAGTTTTGTTCGATCATGTCGATCGCGAAACCAATATCCCCCAAGCCTCGTGTCCTATGCGCCTGAATAGCGCATACCATACAAACAAAGACGACCGACGTTAAGATTCGCCAGTTTCGATAAGTCATAATCAGATCTGCGATTTGTGTATTTGAGGCAGGACGAGATTCGAGGGCCCGATGGATTCTTCCTTGTGCGCATCGATTGGTTCTAATTTCGACAACTCATCCATATCAGCACTCTCAGGTTGGCCTAAGGAGTCGTTTGACGCGTCATCTGAAGAATCCGCCAATTGGCTAATTGTTTGCCGCTCGCGAAGTCGTCGCAATTGACCGCATGCAGCTTGTATCGAGTCTCCTTTGCGCTGGCGAAACATGACGTTGATTCCGCCGTCGACAAGGGTCTTGCGAAAGTCGTGGATTGTCTCTGGCCGTGGCGTCTCGTAAGGCAGCCCCGGAACGGGATTGTATGGAATGACATTCAACATGGAAACACGACCTCGCAGCAATCGTATCAACTCGCGTGCGCATTCTTGCGTGTCGTTGATGTCCTTGAGCAACACATATTCGAAAGTCAATCTGCGACCGGTTTTCTCAAAGTAGTATTCCGACGCCTCCATGATGGGTGCAATTCGAATCGCCTTGTTAACAGGAACAAGCCTCGTGCGAAGTGGATCATTTGGAGCGTGCAAACTGATCGCAAGATGATACGGTGCGTT
>JAIYDQ010000019.1 GCA_027487375.1 Planctomycetaceae bacterium | reverse complement strand
GGTATCCCCGATGGTACGCCCTCGATGGTACGAGATGCGATTGGCAGGAGTCAGCATTCGTTCCACAGGTCCCAAACTTGCATTGGATTTCGTTAGTAAACTTCACATACTCACAATCCCGTTCACGCTTAACTGAAGTCGCTAACCACCGGCATCGATGTGGCTACAGTTTTCAGAATTGTCTCGAGGCTAATGGCAACGGCTAAGGAGCAACTAGATTCGATTCAAGCCAGTCGGTGGTCCTGCATTCGGTCGCCCTTTGACCGCTCGTGCAGGAGATAACTTGCCTTGAAAGCTTTTCGCCAGCCCCCAGACCAATTGAATTTTGAAGCGATTTATCCAAAAGCCTTGGAAATTACTTGGGGTTTTACCTGTTGATCTGCATCCTCCTGTGCGAATTGAAGATATAATCAATGTGCAGGCCTAACCGGAATTGGTTAGGAATTCCCCTCGAAGTACTACTACTCAGGCAAAGTATCAAGACGTCGACATGAGAGTCTATTCAAGTCCCAGAAACGCTTTTACTCTTGTTGAGCTTTTGGTAGCAGTCTCAATTATTGGGGTGCTTGCAGGTCTAATACTTCCGGCGATTCAGCAGGCGCGTGAGGCATCGCGCCGAATGCATTGCGCAAATAATCTTCGCCAACTCGGATTAGCGACACTTCTTTTTCACGACACGTACGGCGTATTTCCACCGGGACGAATTGCACCAAAACCTGGCGATGAAGAAGAGGCTTCTTGCGGTGGCGAAGAACCGACATGGCCCGTTCATGTATTACCATTTATCGAGCAGTTCTCGCTTCGTTCGGAATGGAATCCTTTCGAGCCTTGGTATCATCAATCCGACAAAGCACGCACGACTCCTATTTCGCTATTTGGTTGTCCGTCACGGAGGAGTTCATCGCAAACGCTTGGTCTACGCCCAATGGCGACCGAGGGTGGCGGAGGTCGATTACCCTGCGGATGTCCTTTACCAGGTGCGACTATCACGGTGAACGTGACCGGGCGAGTCAGCGACTATGCCGGTAATCATGGTGACTTGTCTCCGGGGTCCAATGGACTCGAAACAGACTTTTATTTCGGTGGTAATGGGACCGGGGTGTTGATTACATCTCGTGCAGTTTGCCGCGATGGTAAGCCATTCGACTGGAATGACAAGTTGCGTTTGATTAATGCCATTGATGGAACAAGCAACACTGTGCTCATCGGAGAGAAACATGTTCCAGCAGCGCAATTGCTCAAGTTCCCAGAAGACAGTCCGATGTATGATGGCGACCATTTGCCTGCGAGCATGCGATTAGCAGGGCCAGGATTACCCATCGCGCAAGGCCCGTTTGATAATGCTTCGACGTTCTATGCCTTCGGGTCGTGGCATGTGGGAAGCTCGCAGTTTGTCTTGCTCGACGGGAGCGTAAAATCTTTCTCCACATCCATGGACACTGTCTCGTTAGGTCAATTGACCAACCGAGCCAATTCCCAGGTTGAAGCGGTATACTTCGATGACTGAAGCATCACAGATAGTGATTGTTAGCCTTTAATCAAGGTGAAACACGAATCATTAGTGTGATAAAGTTGTCATCGCTCTTTTTTACCTCGGCTGTGAGCCCTGAGCTACCATAATCGGAGTATGCTGCAGGAACTCTTGGACCATGCTCGTGAGACTTGCCAAACCCTTCAGCAATAATCATTTGCTGGACAATCACATCATGCCGACCAGCAATGGCTCCATCGTCTACTGAGAATGTGCTAAGCGAAAAGGAACCGTCAGCTTTGATTTTTCCACGGGCAATCACCCGCGAGTCACTCCCCTCCGAGCGAAACTCGACACTACCCATTTCGACAGGTTTCCCTGACTCGGTAACAACGCGACCTTGAACTTGGTAGGTCTTAGGCCCGCTCGGACTGCAGCCTAAGGAAAACAAAGTCCCTGCGATCATCAGGCAAGCAATCATGTTGATGATCGTTTTTGCAGAAAGCAGCAGTTTAATCTGGCTTGATGCCGTTGCGGTTTTTCGCGGGCCACAGCGATGAGCCTCAAGCGCTATCACGCACGCGTCGGTAACTTCAACCCCCAGGCCTCGCGTTATTAGCTCCTGCCTAGCGAGCGCGAGATGAATCTGTGTTGTTGCATTCAATTGCATATTTGCACAGTCAGCTTAAGCCGCCGCTCCACCAGAATAGCCATGAAAATTGCAAAGGCGTTTATCCAATTGATATAGTTTGGCGTTACCAAGCTTCCCAACTTCGGACGTCACACCACATCGATCAAGAACGTACGCGACTTGTTGAGCAAACCATCTTGGGCGATCAAGCCATTGTGCGAGAATTGCCGTATCGAAAACAATTTGCGTTTCGCGTTTGCGCTTTGTTCGTTTGACAGTCGATTGCTGTATTGAGATCTTTGGATCAAAGGTCGGTTGCATGGACACCATGCGCCAAAGATCGTCGATCCCTTGAAAGACAAGCTCATCATGGATCGAGACAATTGTTTGATCGAGAACGCGATATTGCTTGGCTCGCACTCGCCGTTTCTTTTCGGGAACACGTGTTTCAATGATATCTAATAGCGGTACTTCCAAAGTCATCCGCGGATGCGGGAAAACTTGTGTGAAATGAAGTAGGCTTGCGAACACATCTAGGTGACAACTTCGCTTTGGGCTACGGCGTTTGCGAGCAACCTTAAGCGAATTTTTGTCCAGAGTGTGAATCCACTTGTTCGCAACAATCGGCTTGACCACTCGTACGGAATGCTCCTCCAAAAGCTTTGCGACTTTGCCTCGAATGGCTCCAAGGCCAGCGTGTTGTACCTCGACAAGCCTTCCGCAATCATCAATGGCATCGATACGAAATGCACCCACACGAACTTCGATCTGCGAGTCGTCGGCGGCGTAATGTGACTTAAGTG
>JAIYDQ010000263.1 GCA_027487375.1 Planctomycetaceae bacterium | reverse complement strand
TGATACGTCGCATTGAAAAGTATCATTCGCTCATCGGGCATTATCATACGGCCGGAAATCCGGGGCGAGGCGAATTGGACGATACTCAAGAGATCAATTACCCGCCAATCTTGCAAGCAATTCTTGCGACCGGTTACCAAGGTTTTGTGGCTCAAGAGTTCATTCCAACTTGGAGCGATCCGGTTCTCGCACTTCGGCATGGTGCCATGGTGATGGATGTTGCGGCATCCAAGTAGCCAAGTCTCTCCGAGGCTTGAAACTAGCAACTTAGCACTAAAACATACCTGTCGTAGTTTGGGATCATTGTCCCGAATAAGCAAACGGACGGGACTTCGGTCCCATCCTATGTAATCATTGACTCTCTCGCTCGCTTAAAATCAACCGACCACATAGCCTAGCTCTTCCAATTTTCCCTTGAGCACTTCTTTGGCGTGGTCTTCGCCGTGGACTAGGCGAATTAGTTTAGGTCGGCTAGGCATTCCCTGAACGAAATCTAGCAAGTCTTTCTGGTCAGCGTGAGCCGAATAACCTGAGAGCGTGTGCACTTTCGCTTTGACCGGAATCTGCCGATGGTCGATCGTTACCTTTGCGCCGGGCTTCCCTGCGGATTCTTGAATGTATCTACCGAGCGTACCGAACGCTTGATACCCGACAAATACGATATCAGTAGTTTCTTTGTCGAGAAACTCTTTCAAGTAATCCATGATTCGGCCACCATTGCACATGCCACTTCCTGCGATCACGATTGCCGGTTTGCCGGTTCGCTTGAGATGATCGACCGTTCCGCGGTGTTCGTTGTTTTCGTCGATCTCAATCAGATTTTTGAAGATCAGGGGTTCGCTATCTACTGATAGTATTCGTTTCGCATCTTCATCCCAATGCTCTTTCGAATCGTTGTAAATATCGGTCAGCTTCAAAGCCATCGGAGAGTCGACAATAACGTCGATTTTTTCAATTAACGTACAAGAACGTTTGTACTCAATATCTTCGAAAATGCGATTGAGTTCATAGAGAAGTTCTTGAGTTCTACCCAGGCTGAAGGCGGGAATTAGCGTTACACCGCGATTCTCCATCGTGCGACATAGAATCGACTCCAAACGTCCCATGCGATTTTCGCGATCTTCATGGATGCGATCGCCGTAAGTGCTTTCCATGACCAAGACATCCGCTCGCTCGGGACTTTTCGGATCAAAGAGAATCGGAGTATGTCGAGAGCCGATATCTCCACTGAAGACGAAGCGTTCGTCCTCGTAGTCGATCTCGACAACACTTGCCCCCAGGACATGCCCAGAAGGAGTCATTCGAATCTTTGCTCCGCCGGGAATCGCGACCCACTCGTCGAACTCGATTGGTCTGAGGCGATGCTTTAATTCGCTCATGAACTTTCGGATCGTTTCTTTGTTCCGTGTAATTCCTAGTTTGATTCCATCTTCGAGCATGATTGGAAGAAGTCGTGCCGTTGGAATCGAGCAGAAGATTGGCCCGTGGAAGCCTGCTTCGAAAAGGAACGGTATGCGTCCAATATGATCTGCATGGACATGCGTCACAATCAGTGCTACCAAGTTCCTAATTGAGAACTCGATTTCCATCGACCGATGTTTGCCCGCGTCGGATCCTTGGAACACTCCACAATCAATGAGCAACGATTTCGAATCATCTAGCTGTAGCTCATGGCAAGAACCAGTGACGCCCTTGTGTGCGCCATGGTGAATAATTTGCATTCCCAAGTGAAAGAACTTTCGGTTTATGTCAGTAAACGAGAAGAAGGAGAGAAAAGAAATACTCGCGTTCGAGAGGCTGCTAAGCCCATACCGAATCAAGCTGGATCGTTACATCTTGCAGCGAGTGAGCTTGGAAGGTGCCGTGATGCTGACCAAGTGAGCGATAAACAACATCGTCGAGGATCCATTGCTCTAGAATTTCGCTTTCGGCATCAACGATCCAGTACTCAGGAACTCCCACTCGAGCGAACATCTCAAATTTCAAAACGCGATCGTGATCTGGATTCGATGGAGAAAGAATCTCGACAACAAGATTGGGAACACCGAATATTTTCTTCGTGGTAATGATATCTTTTTGAGCATCCATTACGACAACCAAATCGGGTTGGACAATATCATGATCGGCTAATTCTACGTCGGTCGGAGCGGCAAATACGGATCCGCGTTTCGTACTCCTTATCTGGGTGTGGAGCTGAACAAAGAGGTTTCCAGAAACGGTTTGGTGCTTCGTAGAGGGGGCTGGGCTCATGTAATGATCTCCATCGATAATTTCGTGGCGGAAACCGTCGTTGGGGTAGTGCTGGTACTCCCTGTAGGTGTACTTGTGCAGTCGATTAAGCTGAGGTTTGATTGGAGAATTCATCAGCCAGCCTCCCGGCAGGATCTTGAGAAATGGAATACATTTATGTTACCACACGAACATTACCACACAAATGTCTCGTAGCAGAACTCGGTAGCGTCCTGACCTAGTACAATTTTGGCTACAATTAAGAATCCCTCTCCACCCAACCATATGAGCACAAAATGAAATCTGCTGTTGCTGTTCTTGCCTTCCTTTTAGCACTAATCGTTTGCCTGTTCTCTCGCTCGGATGCTCAGGATATCGATAAGAACGAAAAGCCGACAGCAACCGCGGGCACTGATTATGCCCTTCCCGCTACTGATGACGGGTTACCCGGAGCGGGACCTATCAGACGGTATGAATGGTTTCAAAAGCTTTGGTCCACCAAGCGAGCGAAATGGGCCAGCGAGGTGAAAGAGAAACAAGGCGCGCTGGTCTTTCTCGGGGATTCGATAACTCAAGGATGGGGCGATGGGCTGCGTGGATCGTTCGGAGATACTCTCGTGGCAAATCGTGGCATTTCTGGTGATACGACGCGTGGAATGTTGATTCGACTCCAAAAGGATGTGCTCGATTTGAATCCTTCGGGTGTTGTAATGTTGATGGGAACAAACGATCTCGAAGAAGGTGCGGATCCACAAACGATCGCAGATAACCTTGCACTAATCATAGAGAAAATCCATGCGCATAACCCGAAGGTTCCGATCGTTCTGAGCCTCGTGTTTCCATCTTCCGAGTCGAAGAAGCGACCGGCGGAGAAGATTCAAGAAATCAATCGGCTATACCAAACGAAAGTCAAGGGAGATGCAGGAGTGCATGTGATTGATACTTGGACGCTTTTTGCGAACGAAAAGAAGGATGCGAAAGTCGAAGAGTTTCCTGACCTGCTACATCCAAACGAAGCTGGCTATAAGAAGTGGAGTTCCGCCTTACGTCCAGTATTGGAAGTGATCGGATTGGTATCTCCGGTAGTAGAACAATCGCCTGAGCAAGCTATGAACGACGCAGGGTTTGAATCGCTTTTCAACGGAAAAGACCTGACGGGGTGGGGCTTTCGGCCAACGACCGCTGATGAACGCAAGTCACGTGAGCGATGGCAAAGCCGCGACCCCAACGCGCCCGCTTGGCCTATCATCGAAGAGGCAAAGAGCTTCGATGGAAAGCCAGCGAGCGATGACAATCGTTACATCGCAGTGAACAATCGGCTCGTCGTTATGAGCCCACCAGAAGGAAGGCGTATTCAACAGCTATGGACAACTCGGGATTTCAATTCTGACTATGTTTTGAAGCTCGAGTTTCGTGCAACACCAAACGCCGATAGTGGTATCTTTGTGCGTGGCAAGCAACTGCAATGCCGTGATTTCGTTTTAGCGGGACCCTATAAAGAGCTCAAAAGCTATAAGCCTCAAGAATGGAATCAAGTTGAAATCAGCGTCATGGGAAATACGGCTCGATATCAATGTAACGGTGAAGTCTTGGAAGAATCTTTTGCCGTGCCAGCATCAGGACCGATAGGATTAGAAGGTGATCGGGGACAAGTCGAGTACCGTAACATTCGAATTCAAGCTTTAGGCCCGTCAAAAAATTAACCCGACCAGCTGACTTTATACTTAGATTTTAGGTTCTAAGCTGCTAGACGAATCGCTGCTGAGTTGTTGCGTTCAGTGCGATCAATGTGGAAAGCGTGACTATGTCAAGAACAGTTGTTGACCGCGTTTAGAGACGCTCCTTTGTAAGTAATAGGCCCGTAACGAGGGCCCTCGCTCAGCTTCGCAATCATTTTTGACCAAGTGGATCCCTTTCGCGATGAAACCTCGACTTCAAAAATGTTCGTTGATGATAAAAGCACTTGCTTTTTTTTTTTTTTTTTGAATCACAATCGTAGCGCAAGGCATTCATGTCTTGGGTGACGAAGGGGGAACTGCAGCGTCGGTACGCGGGGATGCATATGCAATACTGAAACGTCATTGCTT
>JAIYDQ010000425.1 GCA_027487375.1 Planctomycetaceae bacterium | reverse complement strand
CCGAAGGAATCCATGTAAGTCACTTCATCGAAGCGGGTTTGGCAGCCGTAATTCGGCCTACATAAAGTTTACCGTGGTAACCCGAATCCGCATTTCCAAACAGCTCGACGAATGGAATTGGTCCTCTATCTTTTCCGGCAAAATTTGTCTGCCCTGAACCTCGTTCCGTTGTGACCCACGCCTGTCCATTCGCATGGTCGACATCAAGACTAATTAGGTTCTTAACCTTCTCGGAGACATACCATCCCATGGGAATATAATCGGGATCCCAATCTGTACCTTTGGTAATCCGAGTGTGAACGTTGCCAGCGTAAGCGATGATGATCGCATCGGTGGATTTTCCCCTCGCTTGAATCACGGCTTTGGCCATTTCTCCATCGCGCTTGCTCGCAAGTTCTTCAAGTTGTCGAAGTTTCTCCGGGGACAACGAAGCGAAATCCTCTTCCGGAAGAATCCAGTTAGAGTCCATGGTAACAATTTGAATTCGCTTTCCCTCGGAACGAAGGCGGCGTACAAGCTCAAGCATTGCAAACATGCCGACGCTTGCGCGGCCGTCCTGATTTGTCCAGTGCTGTTGTTTTAGTAGCGTGTTTTTAGCTTCGGCCCCACCGTCGCTGCTGAGAAAACGATCGAGCGATGCTTGCTCCGATGAAGAAAATTCAAGGCAAAGGATTATCTCAATGTCCTCAATGGCCGCCTGACGCACTAATGTGGCGACAAGAACAGGTATCTCCCATGTGCCATGTACCTCGCCAATCAAAATTGTCGCCCCTGGTACCACGATCGATTCGGCTCCCTGAATCGTCTTGTGGTCAAGGAACTGAATAGGTTTATCAACTGGCGGCTTCGATTGAACACGAGCTTGAAAGCCACCGATCGACAAAGAGAATAGAATGCAACATCCTGCAATCGAGTTTGCCAAAATTGTTCGCACAGATTTAACTCCAGTTGAATAGCCTTCTACCGATATCGAGTGTACCTAAAAATCAACGGATCGGGTTCTTGGCGGCGTATGGGCTTGCGTGCACGACCGTTTATATGCTCATGCTTATCTGGTTGGGTTGCTCACGGGATTCTCGCTAACAATGTAATCTTGTGGAAAAAACATATAGAAAAGATTCGAATGCTTGGAAGGGAATTTACATCATGGTGCAATTGCCAATTCCTGTATTGCATTATCATTCAATCGCGCAGACCTCGCATGCCGTTGTGTTGCAGTGAGGCAACCCGACCGATACAATCCTCGCCAATTGTGCTCTTGGTACTGACATCATGAAATGCTAATACATCACCAACGTTGAACGCAATGACGACAACAACGGCGAACACGCTTCCCAACCTCGCACACAGAATCCTCGGTTCACCGCCCGTGCGAGTGACGTTGCTCGGGTTCATCTTCGTGATAATGATGTCCCTGAACAACGATGTGATGACAAGCTACGCCGGCGAGCCGGTCAAGGCTGTTCTACATATAATCGCGTTGGCCATCGCCGGCTTCGCGGTGTATCTTGGCTATGCATACTTCATGGAGAAGCGAGTCGTGTCGGAACTTGCTTTACCGGGCATGGGTCGGCAACTCGGTCTGGGCCTGCTTATTGGTGCAATCTTGTATGCCGCATGCGAAATGATCCTCATGGCTTTAGGCATTTACCGCATCGTTGGCTTGAACCCGTTGAGCTACATGGTTCCGGCGATGGCCATGGCGCTGAGTTCGAGCGTCTACGAGGAGTTATTGTTCCGCGGCGTGCTGTACAGTTCGGTGGAGCAATGGTTTGGTAGTTGGGCAGCCCTTGTGGTATCGTCACTCGTGTTCGGCCTGACCCACCTTATGAACCCGCAGGGCACGGTAGAGGGAGCGCTGTTCATCGCCGTCGAGGCTGGTATCTTGCTTGCTGGGGCTTACATGCTGACGCGCAGGCTGTGGTTGAGCATCGGCTTCCATATGGCGTGGAACTACACTCAGTCGGCTATCTTCTCAAGCATTGTCTCCGGCAACGATGCCCAACAAGGCCTAATCAGATCCACCGTAAACGGCCCGGATTGGCTAACTGGAGGCAGTTTCGGTGTTGAGTCGTCCGTGCTTGCGTTGCTTCTGTGTACGACTACCGGAATCGTGATGGTGGTCATGGCGGTAAAGCGAGGCAAGATAGTTCCGCCTATTTGGAAGCGATCGGCCTGATTTATCGATCCACAAGCTTGTCGACAAAAACATCACGGAGTCAGAGGATTCGAGTAATGAATTTTCCAAATCAGAACGATCGAAGCGGAAACATTTCGGAAGCGAAAGAAACGAAGTCCGAAATTCAATGCCAACCGGCTTGCCCGGTCTGTGGCGGATCGCTCATTGAGATCCGCGCGAAATTTCAGTGCTCGAAGTGCCACCGAATTTGTGAAACCTGCTGTGAAGGTGGTCGTGGATAGTAGCTGTATTTGATCCCGATTGGGTCCTAGCAAGCCACCAACAGTCCGTCCTTGACAACAAGCTCTACTGTTTGAGTCTTTTGCTTTTTATTAGCCAACTCACCTCGCAAGACTTTTACATCCGACGGAGCTGCAATACCAAGCGTGATTCGATTGCCTTGGACCTTTACGACTTCGACAATGATGTTGCCATCGATAACCAGTTTCTCACCAACTTTGCGACTTAGAACTAGCATTTTGATTCTTCCTTGAGTTTGATTTGCTGCGACGGTGTTTGACCTGCATGGTCCAGTCGTTGAGTTGCCGCGTTCCCAACACTCTTATTATCAGCCGGTTCGTGACACGTTAGGTCACTACGAAGGTGAAATCGAAATTTCTTTACAATTACGGATTCCAGTAACCGCTGTCGTCTACCAAGTCTTGCAGTGGTACGTGGAGCAGCCTTGCACCGTTGCGGAATTGAAGCATTGCAGTTTCGCCTTCAATGAAAACGAGAATTGGACGCCGGCCGCGCATGTAGTGGTTGCTAAGAGGGACTTCCTTGCCAATCCGTGACTAGATCGCCTTGAGATGTTCTTCTGTTTCCTTAGAAAAGTCGATTTCCTATGGCTTTTTTCGCATGCTGAATACTCCTTTGGCGAAGAGTATTCAAAGTGCGTTGACACGTTTGGTCACACAGGAATCGATTTACAGTCTGAATGGCTATTGGCCCCATCAGCGTGCCACTTATACTTTTGGTGTCACGCTCTGTGGTTTTGAGAGTATTAAGTCAAGACACATTTGACACAGATATATTGATCACTAATCCAAATTGGTCAGATGCAGTATCTGATAGAAAGGCTTCGATGCAAGATTTTACCCAAGT
>JAIYDQ010000241.1 GCA_027487375.1 Planctomycetaceae bacterium | reverse complement strand
GGCTCCTGTAGAGGTTACGATCGTGTAGGTAAAGGAATCAATACCTTGGAAGCCAGCTCTCGGCGTGTACAAAATATTTGCACCCGATATCGTCACCACTGCGCCGGTGGCGGTGGTGAGCGAGGTTGTGCTCGTTTGGCTAGAGTCGACTCGACCGATCCGAGTGATTGTTGCCGACTGACCAGGAACCGATGACACAAAGTCGTTCGCTTGAACGTCTAGAATGTTGTTGGTCGAGCTCCGATCGACGGTGAAAGTATCATCGACAGCAAAGTTCAACTCGTTGACAACGCTGATGCGGTAATCTTCGACTTCACCAACTTCGGTAAAGCCAGTTGGACCAACGCCAGTTCTTCCGGACAATCGGAATCTTGCAACAGTATTTCCAAGCGCAACTCCGGCAGGTGCGGAGAATCGCAAGTCATTTGAACCGCGGAGTCCTGCTACATCTGAGAGGACCTTCTCGCCCGCATCGTTCCAATCGCCATCCTGATTCCAATCGACCCAAGCACTGACGAATGATGAAGTCGTTAAATTGTTTGTAACGCTTACTCGGAACACGTTCTGTGTGTCGCCGCTAACGATTGGTCGAACGAAGATGACTCCATCTTCGTCGTCCAAGCCACTAAGATCATCGCCGCTTGCAGTCGAATTGGGCAGACCATCTAGTTCGAAATCGAGCAGCGCGCCCAATCGGAGGTTATTGTCGAACCCATGGCTAGCACCATCTTGGGAAAACAACGTTGCATACGGAGCCGGTGCATCACCGTAATCCCGAGCTGGTTGATTACCAAAGTCGAGCCCACGTAGCGGAATGCCCAAGCTAAAGTTAACACCATGTTCTTGTTGATCAGGCAGTGCACCAGGACCACCTGGGAAGGTTTGAATGAAGCCCGGGCTGACAACTTCTCGAATAGCAAAGATTCCGCTCGTTGGTGGTGTCAGTGTGTACGACCCATCTGCAGCGGTAATCGCTTGCGGTTCGCCCACATCGATTCGATTATCACCATCGAGGTCCACGTAGATGTAAACGCCACCCAATCCTGGCTCACCAACGTCGCGAATCCCATTCCCATTAAAATCGGCCCACTTGAATCCAGTCACCGTTTGGTTTGGCAAAAACTGTCCAAAGTTGATGTTGGCAACTGTCTGATTCAATCCAACGGTGATCGATTGGAAAGCAGCGCCTGTCGTTTGCCAATTTGGATCAGGAATACTTGCGATGCGAACCGCACCAGGTCGAACACTAAGTCGATATGCCCCATTAGCATCAGTAACCGTTCGCGGCTCCGCTGGATCGACAATTCCGTTCAGATTGTAATCAGCGAACACTGTTCGATTCGCTAGGGATTCTTCCCCCGAATTGATAACGCCATTTCGGTTTCGGTCGTTATAAATCGATCCAGTAACGAAAGCCGACTGTCTGCTAGTCGACAATCCAAAAGCCATGTTTGCGATCGTGTCCGAGACACCACCTCGAAACGAAGTTCCGAGTGTTTGAGAGTAAGCATCCTTCGAAAATTGCAGAGGTGTGTCATCTGCCGTTCCAAAGATTCCATCCAAACCGAACCCGCCGGTAGTGGCCGGAGCATAAAACTGATCCATGATTCCAAAAACTTGGTTGAATGGCTCTTGGTGGACACCACCGTACGTATGTCCTGCCTCGTGAGCAATCACAACTGCGGTAAGCTCCGCAAACAACTGCAATTGGGTTGCCGTTCCTGCAATCGGTTGGGCTGCAGCATCCGCTAAAGTCGTCCCAACCAAGACAATTCCGTTCTCTTGCAGGTCGAAGTTACCAACGTCCACCGACTGAGCAACACCTAGCACACCAGCAGGAAAACCAAAATCTACCGGCGAATTCCCACCAATGAAAATTCGCGTCACATTAGGCTGACCAATTAACTGCGGATTGTCTTTGGTGTTCGTCACCCAAAGTGCGTACTCGCCAGGCGTACCCGTTGCGAAAAAATTTCCGTTCGTGCCGGTTTGAGCAACTCGGCTAAATTTCGCTTGGGTGCGACTGGTTATCTCGTCGATTACTCGAGGGGTGTCCGCGGCGGTCAAACCGATAACCCCAAGGGTTTCACTGATTGGATTCAGTCGTCCCACGGTAAATGGAGAATTGACCAATGCTGGATTAAAAATTCCCCCATCGAAATCTAGCAGAAGCGTCTGCATCGATCCTACCGGCTGGGCTTCAGCTCGCGGTCGGTAACCTCTCAAGTTCAACGAGTAAGGTCCAATCTGATCTCCCAAACGAATCTGGTACCGTCCCGGCGCATCCACAACGTAAGTGAAATTTACGTTGCCATCTGAGAATCGAGGACTGGTCGCATTCGGAGCCGGAAAATTATTGTTTCCCGTGGCGACAATCAGCTCGACACCGTTAGGATCATAAAGTGACACTAGACGCGTATTCAATCCGGTGGAATTCAACCGAGCATCAATTATGTCTCCTTTATTCAAATCGAAGGAATAGAAGTCAGTGTCGCCAAGGGTAACAGCATTACCGGCGATGTTGACAACATCACTTTTCCCCCCACCGACCCCGAAATTGATGTATTGGGGCGAGAATCGAGTGTTGTTTGGCTCGATTTCTACCAGACTCAAAGATGTGTTCGATAAGCCTTCTGCTTGAATCTGTTCGCCATCCGAGACTCCCGAATCAGAACTACTGCCTGAGATTCCACCGGACGAAAACCTGGCGTTCAGCTGAGACACAATCGAACTTAAATTGGCGCGACTGTCTATGAAACTGCGATTCAAGAAATCTTGCGTCTTTGGCAACGGTACTACCGCCATCAAACGCCGGTCTTCGAGCTGTTCCACCACGGGGGTTCGGAGTGCTTTCCTCAACTGGGAGCGTTTCCGCGATTGGAACCAACGAGAGGCTTTGCGATTATTGACAGGTCGCGAATTTGACATAACGTCCCCAGCGAACGAGAAGCATGCCGCGGCTTGAGTTCGGGTAATCACACCGCGGCGACATAATGTTTAAACAAACGGGATTCAGCGTGAAACAAATGAGAAAAACGCACCGCAAACGGCCGTTTTTGAGAGCACTGCATCAACACCTACCGATCGATTCTAATTAGGGGGTTTACCCTGTCAACGAAATCGACCACGACTCTGATGCAGTAAAATCGACTTAGGTTCCCCGGCTGTAACGATTATTCCGGCCGGCAAGGGTGAAAGATTCGTGAGTGGCAACAACTTGGAGGTGTTAAACTGCACTTTCACCGCATTACATGACCACAAACTGAGAAATTCATAGTCTTTTCCAAACTGCCTAATGCCTACTGACAACTTCCCCATGAATTCACCCGAATTTCAAAGAACGAATTTCCTCGGAAACTTATTTAGTCAAGCCTCTCTCTTTACGTTGGAATCCTTTTGCCAGCGAATGGCGATGGGACTCAAAGCCGGCGTCGATGTGCTGCAAATGCTCGATTCCGAAGCAAAAGTCGGGTCGCAGCGGCACAGTCTGGTTGCCATGGGCATGAAAAATCAGATTCGAAATGGTGAGACTCTAGTCGGAGCGATGAAGCACGCTGGCGACTATTTTCCGCCCATGCTTTTGCAAATGGTGTCCGCCGGCGAACTCTCTGGTGGGCTCGATCGGCTGTTCGCTTACATGGCGACGTACTATCACGATTTACGGGAAAGTCGAGCCGATTTTTTTCGGCAGCTTGTCAAACCAGGGCTTCAGCTTGTTTTGGCTTTGGCTGTAGTCAGCGGCATTATTTATCTCCAGGGCATTCTCGCAAGTCCACAGGTTCCGCAAGAAGAAAAGTTTGATCCGCTCGGTTTTGGACTCAGCGGCGCAAGCGGGTTGGCAATCTTTTGGCTCTTCGTTGGCGGGTTCTTGGCCATCGTTGGCATTATCGCGATAGGTATTTGGAAGAACGCGATGAACTGCCACCGATGGTTGATTCCACTGATCTTACCGGTCCCAGTCCTCGGGAGTGTCTTTGCAAATACGGCTCTTGCAAGAATGTCGATGACTCTTTCGATGCTCTTAAATGCAGGAGCCGATGCTGTTGTTTGTGTTCGGCAAGCCTTCTACAGCACGGGTAACGAATACTACATCCAAGGTGAACCTAGAGCGACGGAGTGTGTTCAGCAAGGAATGTCTCTGGCCGAAAGCTTCCAAGCCTCGGGTGTTGTCCCGAATGAATTCGTCGAAGGCGTTTCGGTAGGCGAACTGAGCGGGAATGAAACCGAATCCCTAGAGCGACTTGCGACCGAATACGACCGACGAGCAAAAGTTGCAATGGCTCAATTGTGCGTTGCAGCAAGCACAGCAATTGCCATAGCAACATCGCTACTGATTATCTTCCTGATCATTCGCATGGCTATGCAGTATGTCGCAATGCTGCAAAGTTTTATGTAACACCTTCGATGGATCAACTGGCAGGCGTAAGAGCCTTTCAAGCTTAGAAATCTAGTATGTCTGCATTTTCATACTCGTACTCGGGCTTAAGCCGATGCCGGTGCGAATATCAAACACCGAACAAGGAATGTCGAATTTCGAAAGAAATTACATGGCACTTCGTTATGCGACATTTCTTGTTTGGTGTTCATCGTTCTAACGAATGAACGGCGGTGCTCGCATGTGACTAGCGGTTCGACGAGCAAGTTAAGGAGAGACGGTTCGAAGGTACTCTCTCGCGACAGCCAATCTCATTCCGCCATACGAATCTAAGCGAGCTCTCCAGTATTGGATTTGATCAAAGCGGGCTGATTGACCCGAAACGGTCTCGATCATCCTTTGCACGAAAAGATCAGGCACATTTCCCGCTCGGTCGTAGAACGCGGGGCTAGCAAGCAACTCGGCTTTCACCTCACTACTCGAAACGGTTCCAGAAGCTAACTGCGAAGCCCAAGCTTGTGATTCACTGATGGTTGGTTCTCGGCCAATGTACTGACGAAACAACGAATAAAACATATTCATGTCAGGAGGATAGTAGCCAACCACGCTCCCCCCAGCTATTCCATATGCGGGCATGCTTTGCAGTCGAAGATTGTATGTTGTTTGGACACCAGCAACGGGTGCTGCGATGTCTTGAGCGGTCGAAGCAAGCACTTGCTGAAAACCATCATAGAGCGTGGCAACCAATCGATAACGATCCGTTGGGTAAATGAATTGCGGATCGAATCGGATTGCAAATTGATATGGGCCGCGCCCATAAACTTGCTTGTTATCAACACCTCCCGCAATCTGGATGTAAGGACGCGTTACGTTCTGAAGCTCAACCTTGAGCGTTCCGTAACTACTCAAAAAAATGTTGCTATCCAACACAACTTGTCCAACAATTGACGAACCAACGGCTGTTTGCGACCGGATTGCAAAATCGTAAGACCGCATCTGCCGTGTGAATGCATCAAGCACGACAAGATTGACGCGGCCATACACGTCTGCTCGACGACTCATCTCGGTAACCAAATCGACGGTCCGTCCGTAGACATAACCGACTTGAGTGCCACCGGCTGAAATCACCGTGTCGCCCCCTTTCAGCCCGTTCATCGCAGCCAATCCTCCAGGGATAACTTGTCGAATGAGAACTCCATTGGGCACATTTTGGATATAAGCACCAAGCTGAAATGTTTGCCAGCCTGTCGTAATGGGCTGACCAATGACCACGCTATTGTTCCACTGCGGCATTTGCATGACCGCACCAGAGTAGATATTTCCCCATTCGCTTGCGTAGCCAGGCGTCATGTAGACATTGGGCGTGAAACCATATTGAGCTTGAACTGATTGTGACGGAAGCCAAAACGCAGATACAAAGCCGACAATAACAATGAATTGCCAACGCATAAGTGCAGCAAGATGACCCAAGATGTTTTCCTCCGTGATGATTCTGATCTTATCAGTTTAAATAGTACATTTCAGTGAGAGCAGCCATTGAATTCGTCGATGTTTCCTGCGAACCAATTCGATTTACCGAAGTTGCTCACCGAAGAGTTCGTTCAGCTCTTGATGGATGAATCCAGGATCGAGTGGGAAAAAGCCGTACCGCATGACGTGCGCTTGCCCATCACGACTTAATACATATCGCAAGATGGATTCGCGAAGCTTTGCATCGCTGGAGAGTTGAGCCTTATCCAAAACGAGCATCAGTGGGCGGACTATCGGATACTTGCCCGCTAGAACATTCAGGTCGTTTGCCTGAACCACTTGACCTTGGACTACCAACGGGACGCGACGAACGTCTGGGTGCTCATAGTGAATGTCCGCAAAGCCTACACCGGCTGGATTGGCAGCGATCGACGAACATATTGCCGAATTTGTTTCACAATGCTTCAACGATGGGTCAATCTTCGCTCCCGACAAAAGCACCTTCGAGATGAATACCTGAGATCCGCTGTTAGGGCCTCGATCATAAATCACGATTGGTTGTTTTGCTAATTCACCTTGGACACCGATGTCTCCCCAAACCTTCGCCGGAAGAGTTTCATCTGCACGAGCCGCAAAAATTGCTTTCACCATCTCCGGCGAGATACTTTCGATCGGATTGGTTCGGTGAACGAACAACGCCATCGCTTCCATACCGACGGTGATCGCGATTGGCTCTTTGCATTTGCCTGCGATCAACATTTTATGGTCTTCGCCATCCACAGGACGACTAACTCCCGCAATGATCGTCGGGTCGTTCGATAGCATCTTCAATGCGACTTCCGATCCCTCTGCTGCCCCGGAAAACTCAACTTCTGGATGAAACCTTTTGAAGCTCTGAGCCCATTGATGACCGAGTTCGTTCATCGTGGTCGAACCGCTAAAGGCGACTTTTCCTGTAAGCTTTTCCGCTGGCAGGTACGGTGGTAATTGCTCAAGCATTTGATAGAGCTGGAACGACATCGCCTTCGTCCCTGCATCGTCAGCCGACGTAGCCTTTGATGCCTCGAGCGATGCCGCGGTTGCTGTCGTACCGGACTGCCCTGCCGTTGAGGAGCTTGAGACCGCCGGGGTGGATGGAGTCGAAACTACGTCCGGCGTAACCGATGTTTGTGCGTGTCCGGGGTTTGCATCCCAAACCATTAATGACGCGGCTGCGACAAGAGGCAGTCTCCATACTCGAAACATTTTGCTAACTCCTTTTTTGAAAATCACGCTGAAACTAGCGGCTTTACCGAGTCGGTTTCGGACCCTCATTCTTTGCCAAGCAGATCAATAAAATCTTAGCAAATTTGCCCGCAGCCAAGTAGTAGAGCGACCGGGAAGCGTGACAATTAGGTAGTTGCGTAGAGGTTTACGGATTAAAGATGTGGAATCGCCGGACAACGATGATTCAATTAGTTTTTTCCAAGAATAGAGGCTTAAGCTCGAATACTGGTATGTTGAGGTACCCGGTAGAAGCAAAATCATGAAATTTATCTCTTGGATCCAAAATAGCCGACTTCCGCGCCGGTTGCTGCTCCTTCTTTGTGGGGCCGTGACAACGTTGGTTTTTGTAGGTGCAATCACCCCAACACCGACGCTTCGTCCCGTTGCTCCCGAGGCACAATTAGGGCGTGTCGAATCGATTGAGGAAGTCGCGCAAAAGATTGACGCCGCGCAAGCTCAGGCGATTAGTGAACTCGGTCTGGAAAAAGCTTTGCCGGCTTCATGGGAAACAATTTGCAGACGGCTTTCGTTGGCATTGGTTGGCAACGGGCTGTCACTTGAGGAGTATAGAACGCTGGAGCAAATTCCCGCGGACGATAGAGTTTCCTGGTGGACCGATTACCTGCTTGCTGATACTCGGTCGAGTAACTACTTGTCCGAAAGACTTGCGAGAGCTTTTGTTGGGACTCACGATGGACAGTTTTTGCTCTACCGACGCCGAAGGTTCCGGTTATGGTTGGCCGAGCAGCTTCAAAGCAACGTTCCCTATGACCAAATCGTTCGAAGCATGATCACTTCGGAAGGATTGTGGACTTCGAATCCTGAAGTGAATTTCCTCACCGCCACCTTTGATGGAGGAAACAAGAATCGCGCGGATCCAGTTCGGTTGGCTGGAAGAACCTCGCGAGCGTTTCTTGGAATGCGTATCGACTGCTTGCAATGCCACAATGATTTTGTCGGAAATGTTCAACTCGGTAGCAGCGATGCACCTCGCAAAGGCGAGCAAATCGATTTTCATTCGTTGGCTGCTTACTACAGCAGTGCCGCGATCCATGCACCGAATGTTTTTGCTGGAGTTCGAAATGATAGACGGAAGTATAAGGCAACTCTCCTTGGAGACTCAGACGAGACCGAGATCGAACCGAACGTACCGTTCTTACGCGACCTGTTACCCGACTCCGGATCACCGCGTGAGCAACTGGCCGCTTGGGTAACGAACCCCGAGAACAAAGCTTTCGCTCGAGCCGCTGTCAATCGATTTTGGGCTCTTCTGTTTGGTAAGCCACTTGTCAATCCTGTGGATGACATTCCCATCACAGGGCCCTATCCAGCTGGGCTTGAGATTCTTGCTGATGATTTTGCAAAGCACGATTACGATGTGAAGCGGCTTATTCGCTTGATTGTCACTACCGAAGCCTTCCAACGAGACTCGCGCATCGAAGATGAGGCAACCGAGGTTACATCCAAGCACGAGGAATCGCTGGCAGTCTTTCCAATGACACCGCTCCGACCCGAACAAGTCGCCGCGTCACTCCTTCAAGCATGTCGACTGCAAATGATCGACGACAACAGCTCGATCGTCAGTCAGTTAGAACGCTTCGCTACCGTAAATGATTTCACGAAAGCTTACGGTGACCTTGGTGAGGATGAATTCGTCACTCAAAGCGTTACCATTCCACAGCGATTGCTTCTCATGAATGGCCGATTCCTTAGGGAGCGAGTAAAGGAAAACCCGACTGCCAATGCGAGCTCGCAAATAGCCATGCTGACTCGCGATAACCAGACTGCGATCAACGCGGCTTACATGTCAGTGCTGAATCGATTACCAACCAAAGTAGAATCAGACGAGTTTATCGAACTTCTTGCGGCAAAAGATATCTCGCGATCTCAAGCGATGGCGGGTGTATTTTGGACACTTTTGAATTCTACTGAGTTCTTATGGAACCACTAACCATGGCGATTGTAGACAAAACGAATGATAACGTGGCGGCCAAAAACGGCTCCGATAGTAGTTCCTTTCACTCCAGTGCCGAGTGTGATTCTTGGCATCGCATGAAGCGTCGTCAGTGGCTTGGTAGTTCGATAGCTACAGCGACAACTCTCCAGCTTGGTGGGTTAGGACTGTCGCAAATCGCTGCTCGATTAGCGCAAGCATCCGATTCACCGCGTGAGGACCATAAAGGTCGCAAATCAAAAACGGCTAGATCTTTGATCGTTCTTTGGATGCAAGGGGGCCCAAGTCAGCTCGAGACATTTGACCCTCACGCAGGCACGATGATCGGCGGCGATGTCAAGGCAATCGCGACATCAATCCCCAAGATTGAAATCGCTGACACGATGCCGCAGACGGCCGAACTATTGAACATGACTACTCTTGTACGATCGATGGTCAGCAAGGAAGGTGATCACGAGCGAGCAACTTATCACTTGAAATCTGGTTGGCGACGCGACCCAACGTTGGTACACCCATCCATCGGAGCTGTGCTTTGTCATGAGACGTCGGACTCGATTGAGATACCTCGTCACGTAACGATTCTCAGTGGCCAATGGCCTGCCCGAGGAGGTTATTTGGGGGCGGACCTAGATGCTTTCCAAATGAATGATCCTCAGGGACCGTTGCCGAATCTCAGGAGTCCCGCTCCGAATGTCGAAATGCAAAAGCGTCTTCAAAGATTATCGTCCGTTGTTGATCGCGAGTTTACTCGAGGTCGATTTGAAAACATGGATCGCGACAAAACACAGCACATCACCGCAACTCAGCGAGCCAACGCGATGATGGGAAGCGAACAGATCAAGGCATTCGACATCAAAGAGGAATCACAGGAAACGCGTACTCGATTCGGTGAGACACCTTTTGGTCGTGGATGCCTAGCTGCGATTCGATTGATCGAACAAGGCGTTCGGTGCGTCGAGATTGAATTGAACGGCTGGGATAGCCATATTAACAATCATGAGCTGCAAAGCGCGCGATGCAAGATTCTCGACACGGCCCTCGCGTCGCTACTGAAAGAACTCAAGGCTCGAGATCTTTTCGATTCGACTTTGATTGTTTGCGGAGGCGAATTTGGAAGAACTCCTGAAATCAATGTCTCTGGTGGTCGAGACCACTGGCCGGTTGGCTTCAGCACTCTCATTGCCGGTGGTCCGATTCGCCGCGGCTACGTGCACGGAGCAACCAGTGCATCGCCGTCAAAGGATTCCGAGAAAAACTGGAACGAAGTCGCTGATAGAGTCACGGTCCCAGACCTGCATGCGACCCTTTTGAAAGCCCTCGGTATCGATATTCATCGTGAAATCATCACACCCATTGGCCGCCCCATGTTCCTGAGCGAAGGTGAACCCATCAAAGCTCTGTTTGAGGGTTAAACTGAAACGTTCGTCGGCTGAATGGACTTGATAGTTTCTTGTTCAAGCCCAAGACGAGGCTGATTTAAAAGCGTGCGTTTGCAACCTTAGCAGACGTCGCCTGACGTTTTACGACTTCCGATTTTGCATCCCTTATTCATCGAGATCTGAATTCTTACAAATTCAGATGCCTGGCTTTTTAAGTTGGATAAAGCACAAGTCACCACGCCGCGCGTGCATTGCATTTGACCGCATCGATGTACTCTCTTGTTTTACTTTTCCTCAGGCGGAATCGCCTTTCCGTGAGGATCTGATTGCGGCTGCTGTGTTTCGGAGTCTAGCTGTTGTCTCAAAGCCGGGTTCGTAAAGTGCTCGAGTCGTTCGGCCTGAGCGTGAATACGATCCAGCTGTGTCCCCGTCGTTGCTAGGTACTGCTCCCAGAGACGGTGCGAGCGGACGAGGTTCTGCGCATGACGACGTCCATCGTTGGATAAAGTGTAGCCAATGCCGTTGCCGGAGTTCGACGAATCAGAACTTACCTGAATGTTCACGCGAGTCACATATCCGCGCCACACAAGCCCTCGCAATGCAACTGCCGTAATCCAGCTTTGCGATAGTAAGGTTGTCGTAATGTCTCGTAGACTGCGAGCTGCTTGTCCACGTTCGCTATCACGAAACAACAATGCGAGTATGTCTTGACGGAGAATGGCCCAAGCAAGCTGATTTCGTCGAAATGCTCGAACGATAACGCCCGTCTTCACATTAAACAGAATGGCGAGGGCCAAGAATAATCCTGAAACAACGCTAATCATGGCAGCCGTGCTTGTGCTCTTGTAGCCAAACATCACAGGAACAGCCACTGCAGAGAGATGCCCAACAACAGCAGCCAAAGCGGCGACACTCACGCTAACGAAAATCATCATCGGAAGCCGATTTACGAGCAGAAAGGCGATCGTGGGTGGAACGATAAACATCGTAACAACTAACACATTTCCGACCGCTTCAAAGCTACACACGCTGGTGATTGCAACCAATGTTGCCAGCGCATAATGCAAGGCCCGAGGGCTCACGCCCAAACTGGCTGCGAGTTGCGGATCAAAGGTTGCGATACGCAATAAACGAAAAAGCAAAACAACGAACAACGTATTCAGGATCAGACATACCGTCAAAACAATTGCTGATCTTGGGATAACACCCAGCGACGTCTCGATAGAATCGAGAGGACTTAATTCAATGTCTCCGAAGAGCACACAATTTGGATCCAAGTCGACACGATCGGCTGCTTGCACGATCATGATCAACCCCAAGGCGAACAATCCTGTAAAGACAATCCCTGTCGAAGCGCCCTCGTCGACACGACCATATTGCCCTATCAATTCAGTCAACCAAACCGTAATCAACCCAACTGCAATGGCCCCAATCAAAGCTGTCCAAGAATAGCGATTGGCTGTCAATAAGTAAGCAGCAGCAAGTCCAGGCAGAATACTATGACTTATCGCATCGCTTAATAGGCTAAGCCTTCGAAGCACCAAAAAGTTACCGAGAATAGCCGCAGAAACACTTGCGAGTATCGCAATGATAATGATCCAGCCATCCAACCAATAGTCCATCGTAATCTCGGGAAACTGCATTATGGATTCGCCTCGTTTCGAGATTGGCCGTTCGACGAATTGACATTTCCAATAGGATGTAAACTATCAGGAACGGCATAACCAATCGATGCACCGGCAATATCACGCTCGAGTTCGGCAAGCATCTGATCGTCGAGTGCATGTTCGCTATAGTCGGCACCTCGGTCGATCGCCTCCGGAGACAAATTGGCTATTTGTGCAAAGTACAATTCGAGTAAGCGATGTTGGCGAATCGCTCGTACGCACTGTTGAATTCCGGTGGCGGTAAGGGCCCATCGATTTTGGCTTAATTGAACCAGTAGACCATCGCGCTGGAATCGATTTGCAGTCCGCGCAAGCCGCGAGGGAGACCAGTTTCTTACAAACTCCAGTTCGTTCAAAAGAAAACTTTCCGAGCGAGTCTGTCCAAAGTCGTGAGGCTTCGCCCCCTTTAACTCCAACCATTCGTAAATCGACCTTAGTAAATGCTGCTGATCGGTTTCACGGCGCTGTTGGAAACGGCGTGCCCATCGCCAAACAGTACCATTCTTTCGGCCAAAGAGCGCGCTGAATGAGAATAAAATGACAAGCACGATAACAATTGCGGCTCCCGAAGGAACTCGTGGAGCCATCGTACTAATGATGGCTCCGGATGCAGCTCCGATACAACCAATAAATGATGAAGTCGCGATGGTCGGCCAGAATCGCCAAGTCCAAAATCGTGCCGCCGCAGCCGGGATAACAAGCATCGCAATGATCAGGATCATTCCCACGGCTTGCAGTCCGACTATCACAATGGTCGTCGCTGCCGCCATGAGTCCGATATCGACGATGGCAACCGGCCAGCCTTGCGTGCGGGCGAGCGACTCATCAAAGCACATCAACTCAACCTGTCGCCGAAAGAGGACCAGCAAGCCAATAATGGTTGCACCACTTACGGCGATTAGCCAGGCATCCTGAAATCGCATCGATGCCGTTTTACCAAAAATGAACGCTTCCAAACCTGCTGCATAACCATCAGGCATTTGCTGAATGATTCGCATCATCGCGATACCGGCACCGAAGAAAACGCTCAGAACAATTCCCATCGCAGCGTCTTCTTTGATGGGCGAAAATGTTCGAATCACGACGACGGTCATTGCTCCAATTAATCCCGTGATTGCCGCGCCTGGCAGTAAAACCCAAAGCGACTTTCCATCTATTTGTAGCGACGTTGCAATGAAGAAAGCCAACGCCAGCCCAGGAAGAGTTGCGTGAGCGATTGCATCACCGATGAGAGCTCGTTTGCGAAGGAGCAGCAGTACGCCTATCGCTCCGCCGGCAAAGCCGAGCAGCGATGTCCCTACTACAACGACTCGTGTGTTGTAATCAAACGTCAGAGGTGCAACGCTGTCCACCGTGACCGTTTCCAGTAGCATTGCGATTCCGAGCGTATGGAAAGAGAGACACTCCCAAAGCATCCCAAAGATAACCCCAAACATAATCCCAAACAAAATCATGGACGAGCAGCCTCGCGTCTTCGAATTGCCTCCGAGACCTCGTCAAGAATCGTCAGTCGTCCTCCATAGGTTCGCTGAAGGTTCTCGTCGGTGAAGGTTTCTGCCATGGGACCTACTGCGACAGTCCGCACGTTCAGTAATACTAAGTAGTCGAAGTACTCAGGAACTGTGTGGAGGTCGTGATGGACGACAAGCGTCGTTTTGCCTAGCTCTTGGAGACGGCGCAAACAATCCACGATCGCTCGCTCGGTCGCAGCATCCACTGCCGCAAAAGGTTCGTCCATCAAAAAAAGGTCGGCTTGCTGGGCAAGTGCTCGCGCGAGAAATGCGCGCTGCTGCTGCCCACCT
>JAIYDQ010000117.1 GCA_027487375.1 Planctomycetaceae bacterium | reverse complement strand
CCATCCTTCCGTCCGGCTCGTATGAGACTTATGGAATTGAGGACGCGCGTTGCCAGTGGATCGATAACTGCTGCTACATTACATATACCAGCGTATCGGTTCACGGTGCATGTACGTCTTTGATCACAACGAACGACTTCTGCACCTTCAACCATTGCGGAGTTATCTTTCCGTGTGAGAATAAGGATGTTGTGCTATTCCCGGATCGAGTTGAAGGAAAGCTGTTCGCGCTGCACCGACCAGTTTCCGCCACGAAATTCTGTTCGCCTGAAATTTGGGTCGCCTCTTCCATCGACGGGCTCGCCTGGGGGAACCACCAATCATTCTTAGCGGGATCAAGTGCTTTTGAGAGCGACAGAATTGGTGCAAGTACGCCACCTTTGCGCTTTGGCGATCGATATATTGCTCTTTATCACGCCAGTGAGCAAGCTCAGCGACCATCATCGGTGGGACGTTATGTTGCTGGTCTTATCACCATGTCTATTGTGGATGGCAGGGTCCATTTGCTTCAAAAGTCAACAGAGCCTTTCCTTTTCGCTACAGAACAATGGGAATTACAAGGTTTCGTAGCGAACGTGGTATTCCCAACGGCGATGATCGAAGCCCATTCACCCAACGAACAAAGTTGGCACGTTCTATACGGAGCCGCTGATGCCAACGTTGGCTTGGTGACGGTTTCGTCGGCGGACCTCGAGAAAGGACTCTAATTGCGGGTTATCGGTACGTTTGTTGCTCTATTCCGACTTAACTTCCACTTAATCTGAGATTTACCGACTTGTAGAGGGGCATTGCCTCTATGCTCGGTTGAGTTGACTTTCACGTAAGCGAGGACCATGCAGTGATCACCAAGCCCCAAGCCTTGAATTCCTTCTTACGAATTGCTCCTACAAAGGCCGAATTTGAATCTGCGACCAATCCGCTTCGACAAATAACCAGGCAAGTCACTGAAGTGGCCGCATCCAATCAACATGGACCCAAACCACTTCGAGTCGCGTTAGTTGGGTCCTATGTTCCTCGAAAATGTGGAATCGCCACGTTTACCCATGATGTCTTTCAGTCGCTAAACGCATTTGAGTCCATCTCGCAGATTGATGTGTTTGCGATGGGTGACGACGATGTTTACGACTACCCCGCTGAAGTCATTTGTGAGATACACCAGAAGCCTGAGAGCTATCGCAAGGCTGCAAGCATCATCAATGCGGGTAGCTACGACATCCTTTTCATACAGCATGAATTTGGACTCTTTGGGGGCGTCTCAGGCGATATGATTTTCGAATTGATCGATAGAGTCACGATACCTGTCGTAACGATGTTGCACACTGTCTTGAAAGAGCCAAATGAAGATCAAAGGAGAGTGATTAAACGCCTCAATGAGCGATCCGGAGCGATGGTGACCATGAGCCAAAGAGGGAAGTTTTTCCTTGAAACGATCTACAAAGTCAATAAAGAACGGATTGAAGTGATTCCTCATGGAATACCCAACACCTCTCCCAGAAATTTGCTTCAGAACAAACAGAAGTTTGAATTGCATAACAATCTTGTAGCGCTTACCTTCGGTTTAATCGGGCCAGGCAAGGGGCTAGAGTACGCAATCGATGCACTCCCTGAGATTGTAAATCTGCATCCCAACTTCATTTACGTGCTATTGGGCGCAACGCATCCGAATCTACTGAAATCTCAAGGCGAAAGTTATCGCGACGGATTGCGATTGCAGGCTGAAAAGCTAGGAGTTGGCGAGCATCTGCACTTCGAAAATCGTTTTGTTGGTGTGCGTGAGTTAACACAATGGATCGGAGCGGCGGACGTCTATCTGACACCATACCTTAATGAAGCCCAGATCACTTCCGGCACACTTTCATATGCCTATGGATGCGGAACACCAGTTGTCTCAACGCCATACTGGCACGCGAGCGACCTACTTGCTGAAGGACGTGGATGTATTGTACCGTTTCGTGATTCAGGTGCGATCGCCAAACAAGTCAACGAGCTTCTTGGCGATGAGAGTCGCCGAAATCAGATGGCCGATGCAGCTTATAATCACGGCCGCTCGATGATCTGGACGGCGGTAGGAAATAGATTGGCAGACGTATTGTCACGTTGCTCGCGAGCCCCTTCAAATCCGAAGTCACACTCTCTGCCAGAAGTTCCCTTTCCTTCAGGTGAGAGCAACTTGAGTCATCTGTTTCGTATGACAGATGATACAGGTATTGTCCAGCACGCCATCTGCGCGTTGCCTAATCGTCACGAAGGCTACTGCGTTGATGACAATGCTCGTGCCTTGTTGCTAACATTGTTCCTGGAACAAATGGGTTCCGATATCTCCGGGATTGGTTCATTGCAATCGCGATATGCAGAATTTGTAAATCATGCGATTGATGAAGAAAGCGGCCGAGTACGTAACTTTATGTCGTACTCCAGAGACTGGCTGGAGATCGTGGGTGCCGACGACAGTGTTGGTCGCACGTCATGGGTGTTGGGGGCGTGTATTGGAAGGACGCATCAAGAAGGAATTCGTATGTGGGCCAATCGGCTATACATGCCTGTTCTTCGGCACGTAGCCAACACAGGCTCATTGCGTGCTTGGTGCTTTGGACTCATGGGAGTGTGCGAGTATCGCAATCATGATGCTTATAACAGCGAGGTCAATGCAATCGGGCAAGACTTTCTCTCACGTATCGAATTCCGACTAGATGAATCACGCTTCGAAGATTGGCCTTGGTTCGAAGATAGATTAACCTATGACAACGCTAAGCTACCACATGCAGTGCTGCTGGGTGCAAAGAGCTTTGGAAAGCCGGAACTCTTCTCGAAAGCGTTGTCTTCTCTGGATTGGCTATGCCAAGTTCAGACTAGTTCGGACAATCTCTTCCTACCGATCGGAAGCGACGAATTCTTCATCCGTGGTCAAGTCCGATCGATGTTTGATCAGCAGCCTGTGGAAGCATGGGCTACGGTATCTGCTTGCCTCTACGCGTATGGCGAAACCGGTGACGAAAAATGGATGACGGAAGCCAAAAAAGCCTACGATTGGTTTCTCGGACGCAATATCTGTGGATTTGTTGTAACAGATCATTCGACCGGCGGATGCTTTGATGGACTACATGCTGATCGTGTGAACTTCAATCAAGGGGCCGAGTCAACTCTTGCGTGGCTATTGGCAGACGTGGAGATGAGGATGATTGGCGGAAAAGTTCCTTCGACTATACAAGCGACATCCGCAACAGATTCGGTATCAAGTTGGATTTCAGGAGAATGATAGTTTGGCTGTAATTGTTAAGCGCACAGGGATTGTACTATCGCCAGACCCAAGACGCGTGGTGTTCCGCCCTTTCCAAATGGAAACGCACCGTATCGTCAAGATTATCTCGCGTGTTATGTCGTTACAGAACGCGCAGGTCGACTCTGAGCTTGCGATTGTCATGCGAGAGTTTCATGGCAGACACCTGAACGCGCACCGATACTTCTTACGGCGATTTGCTCAAGTACGCGAACATCTTCTAACAGATCGTGAACCTTGTGAAAATCGCTCGTTGCTGATCGGGGCCTATTTTACAATGGAGTACTCGCTGGAAAGCGCGGCACTCTTCAACCCTTCGATGGTATGGCACCCCGATCAAACCGGGATGAACATCGGTCAACGCCGGTTTATCATTTCCATGCGTGCGACCGGCGAAGGTCACCTTTCCAGCATTACCTTTCGTAGCGGTGTGATTGATGAAGCGTGTAATATCGGTATGGACCCGGTGTCACAGTATGTAGCTGCCCCCGAACTTGTTCCAGATGCTGCATATGAAGTAGAGTTGTTTCGTAGAAAGCTCGGAGAACTGGGTATAAAGAGCGACTTTGTCGAATCGGTCTTAAGTGAATGCGAATCGAAGTTCACTGCTGCTGAGTTGGAGAAGGCAATTGCGTGGCACACAAGTCAATCAAATTTCGACTTGGTGGAGATTGACGTGCACCTCCGCGCGATGCGTGCATTAATCGCATGCAATTACTCGATTCAATTCGACAAAGATCAAAAACTCAGTGAACGCGTTATGATGCCAACATCGCCTAGCGAGCGAAACGGGATCGAGGATGCTCGGTTTGTCGAGTTTCATGACGGAGAAAGCTCGCGATTCTTAGCTACTTATAGCGCGTACGATGGACAAATTGTGCTGCCGCAAATGATCGAGACAAAAGATTTCGAATCCTTTAGTGTCAACACGCTCAATGGAACAGCCGTCCAGAACAAAGGGTTTGCTCTGTTTCCAAGAAAAATTGACAACCAGTTCGTAATGCTTGGCCGTCAAGATGGCGAAAACATCTATGTCATGTTTAGTAACTCGCTCCATTTTTGGCATGAGAAGACGCGTATTCTTCAGCCTACATTTCCTTGGGAGTTCGTTCAGTTAGGTAATTGTGGCTCGCCGATCGAAACCGAGGCTGGATGGTTAGTACTTAGTCACGGCGTTGGCCCAATGCGTCGATATTCTCTAGGAGCATTCTTGCTCGACCTGAAGGACCCAACCAAAGTTCTTGGAAGGACGCAGGAACCAATCCTCACCCCTGATCAGAATGAACGAGAAGGTTATGTACCTAACGTTGTTTACAGTTGCGGAGGATTGGTTAACGGCAGCCGATTAGTAATCCCTTACGCCATGAGTGACTACGCAAGCTCCTTTGCAACAGTTGATATCGATGAG
This sequence comes from Planctomycetaceae bacterium, assembly GCA_027487375.1. Lineage (GTDB taxonomy): Bacteria > Planctomycetota > Planctomycetia > Pirellulales > Pirellulaceae > JAIYDQ01. The sequence goes on along the minus strand of JAIYDQ010000117.1, from coordinate 3,271 downwards.
TTACTATCCGAGATGAAGTAGCGTACGACGGAGAGACGAACTATTTCGATTCCTTGGTTGGTGTAGCTACGGATTGAGCACGATGACCAAGCGTAGGATAGGCTTACAGCCTGTCGATAACGAAATTGACAGGCTGGAAGCCTATCCTACTGCAATCTGGCTAGCTACAGTTACCCAAGGATTCCTCTAAATCCTTGCTATTGCTTTTTCAATTTCAGCTCTATTGTGCCAGAGATAAAGAATTCGCGACTTAATTGGCGGATGCACCCCGTCTTCTTGGCTTTCTGGAATGCGGAAAAGAGGGTAAGTGGGATCTCTGTCAATCATGGCAATAAGCATCGGCAATGACTCTTCATCAAAGTCGATATTGCTGGCATCCATTAACAGAGCTTCCCAATCGAGACGAGGTTTGGACTGCAGCCTCTGTATCGCTTTGACTTGCTCTTCAAGCATCTCATCGGTTGCAGCTTCTTGCTCTCCAATCAATAGAAAGTTTAGGAATCCGAACAACGTCACGTCTCGATTCTCCGCACGCTTTTTGATCTCTGCATTCACCTTTGTCTCTATCTCTTCACGTGTCGCGTTGCCATAGGGAATTGAATTGAAGATTGTTTCAATTAATTCTGAAGCATTCAAATTTCCGGCAGCTTTTGACATCGTCGCTTGTTGTATCACAATCGTTTGCAACTCCGCTTCTGCCCCAATCTTCATCAACCCATTGACGGACGGAATAATCCCATTCACTTGTGCGCCAAAATCATCACAAAGGTACTCGATAGCAGTTGCGTTATACGCATAGGGAAGCCCAGAAATCCACCAAACCAATCCCGGGACCAATGAGATAACGATGTAGGCAAGTATGCCGTCCATTCGATTGACTTGCACCACCCAAAGCGTCGCTAATGTTGCCAAGACTATTGTTAGGATTCGAAATCGGTCGATGATCAGGTAGTACTTGAAGTAGTGCCCGAGTTCGTGTCCGACGATATCTTGTACTTCTTGGGGATTCAGTTTGTGAAGTACCTGGCGATGAAGATAGATCCCATTAATCGATTTAAAAAATGAACCGAATCCGAGATGCATTGCAGCCGCATTCATCGATCGATCAGCAACGATGAACAAAGGAACTCCAAGATCAGGAAGCTTCAGCCGTTTCAGCGTATCTTTGTAGAGCGATTGGAGCAGATACTTATCGTACTGCCCAAAGCGGGTTTGCTCCTTGAGATCTTCAACCCGCTTTCTCTTGGCCACTGCGAACATCAAAATGTCTCTTGCGAACGGTCCGGCTGCAACCGCGAGAGCAATGAAACTCAGCAGCGGCTCATTCAAAGCACGCTCCCAATCTATCAACGCGCTGAAGATCGCAATGCCAAGAATCAATGCAAAAACCAGCGGCCACGCATTTTTGTTGGCTCGTTGCAAGCGATCAATTAAGTCTTGACGTTTGGGGACTGAATTTTTGTCACTCATGGAGCTTTAAGAATTTCGCGTGAGTTACAAATGAATCAGAAAGGTGGATTCAAAAAGTAACCCAAAAGGTTCATCGGTGGTTTTGCTCGAGTTTGATAGTACAAAGTACCTGGTCCTGTGTATCGATTAACCAGCCCCTCACCTGACATCAACGAATCTTTCATACTCTCGGTCGCCTTGACCAGTTTGTATTCAATTGTGTCAGAGAAAGCGATCGCGTAACGGTTGTCTAAGTAAAACCTTTCGCCTTCCGTCAAATCACGCCGGATAATAGCACCGTATGATTGGCAGAAGACCATCCCCGCACCACTGACATGCAGTAGGAAAAGCCCCTTCCTAGACATGAGCCCTTTCATTCCACTGTATTTTACTTTCAAATTGCAATCACCGACGTTTGCAAGATAGGAGCCCCCGGTGAGATAAAATGCACCGGCGTCAAGGAGATTAATCTCAAGAATGTCCCCCTGATTTGCTGGTGCGAGTACTAGCGATTGTTCGTCTCGTTTCGCGGTGAATTCCGCCGTAAAGAAACTTTCACCGCCCATGAGGCTCTTTGCACCACTCCACCAGCTCGAGCCCTCACCACGTCTCCCAACCGCTGCAGATATCACTATTCCCGAGGTCATCGAGAGCATGCTGTTAGGCTGAGCAACTACTCGGTCCGCCTCGTTCATTCGAAGCTCTAAAACAGAAAATACGGGGCGATGCTGGATCGAATACTCCATAAATGGTCTAGTCTTCTACTCCGGGAGCCATTCGCTGCCTTATGATATAGGTAACTAGCCCTAGACCTAGCAAAATGCCAAGAAAAATGAACATCGCGACCCACTGATTGACTCCAAAAATTTCCATGATGAAGCCGATACAGATCTGGTAGATGACGATCTGTATGAAGGTTCGAATCATGGAAGAAACGAACCCACCCATGCCGCCGCGTGCTGCAAGTAAAGAAAAATGCATTGATTGAAACCTTCCCGGCTCGACTTAAAGTTTAAACAATTCTTACGTACCAACTGCCTATCACGAAGTGGCGATCATTACGCCCCTCCGCTATATGATACCGGTCATTTGCGAACGTCAACAGAGATGACGAGTAATATCTAATATCCACATCATCGTCAGCAAACACTCTTGGTTCTTCGGAATTGTGACATGAACATGTTGCCCGCGTGGCTGGAAAGCCCACAGTTTCGCTAGGCGAGCTTCTTGCTGTACTCTCCTGCTGATTGACTTCTCACCGCTGCGATTTTGCAGGTGCCCTAGTGTTTCAAACAGCCCATACTCCTTAGTTTGCTGCGTTTGACTGGGTATCTTGATGTTTGGAATGGTGCAGTTTCGCCCTCAGGGCTGGTCAATTATTCAAAATAGTGAAAGAGCTTTGAGCGCTATCTCCCGGTTGCTATGGGAAAACCCGGAGCTAGCGCTCACGGCTCATTACCCATCTTGAAATTGTGACTTGCTCTGGATTCGCCCTAAACTGACTTGATTCTCCGACTTGACTTCGTTAGCTTAAGGATTGAATCAGTGTTCTTGCGTATAAATTGAATTTTGAAAAGGGTTTTACCATGAAAACAGCTTTCTCTCTCTCTGCCGTCGTTTTTGGGTTGATGCTTGGTGGTTTGGTGATTGCCGAGTCAGGAATCACCCTGGATGGTATCAAATGCATTGTTAGCGGTTCGGCTGTCGACGCAAATGCAACAGTTGATTACGCCGAAGGCAAAGCTTACTTCTGCTGTGGGAAGTGTGCTGCTAAGTTTGAAGGGGACAAAACCAAGTTTGTCTCGAAGGCAAACGCACAGCT